>JBDHSJ010000062.1:0-19139 GCA_039808065.1 Burkholderiaceae bacterium
GCAGCGGCGGCCAAGCACCTCCCCGCGCTCGGCCTTGGCCAGGTCCAGCAGATCGCACACCAGCTTGAGCATGCGTTCCCCGGCGTCGTGAATGGCGGAGAACATCTGCCCGAGCCGCTCCTGGTCGCCGGCGCGGGCGCGGCCCAGTTCCGAGAAGCCCAGAATCGATTGCAGCGGCGTGCGCAGCTCGTGCGTGATGTTGGCCACGAAGGCCGTGCGCGCTTGCAGCGCCTGCTCGGCGGTGTCGCGCGCCTGGGCAATGGCGCGTTCGACTTCGCGAAACTCGGTGACGTCGAGCAGCACCGCCATGATCAGCGGCTCCTCGCCGGCGCTGGCGGGTACCAGCAGCTTGTTGATGACCACATCCCGCAGCGCGCCATCGGCCCGCCGCAATTGCACCTCGTACTGCACCGGGCGACCGGATTGCATCAAGGCCTGGTCCTGCTGCCGATGCAACGCCTGCTGCGCCGGGGGTACCAGGCCCAGTACCTGCTCACCATAGAGCTCGGCCGCGGTGCGACCGATGAACTGCTCCCAGGCTTGATTGACGACGCGGTAGCGCCGCTGCTGGTCGTACACGGACTTGGGCAGGGGGCTGACTTCCATCAGCTGCCGGTTGAACGCCAACTGGGCCTGCAAGCGCTGCTGCATGCGCTCGCGCTCGGTCACATCCATGGCGCTGCCGGCCATGCCGATGAAGCTGCCGTCCCGCCACAGGGCCTGCAGGTTGGCTTCGAACACGCGTTCCACACCGTCCGGCTCGCGCCGACAGAGCACCAGGCCCTTGATCGGGGCCGCAGGTGGCGCGGCGTAGTAGGCCTGCAAGCGCTGCTTGCTGCTGTCGTCGAAGTAGTCCCAAATGCACGGGCTGCGCCGTTCAGCCGCGGGCCCCTCGAGCCGCCACGCGGTCAAGTGCTGATTGGCCAGCGTGACACGACCGACGGCGTCGGTGCGGAACACCAGCTCCTGCAGACTGCGCAAGGTCTGCTCCAGCTCCTGTTCGCGTGCCAGCGCCTGCTGCTGGGCGGCGTCGCGCTCGCGCTGGGCGTGCACGCGTTGCTGCACGTTGCGCGCGGCACCCCGCGTCGTCCAGGCCAGGAACAGCAGCGCCAAGGCACCCGCGCCGAACAGGCCGCGTGCAGTCTCGGCCCACTGCGCGTGCACTTCCGCCAGCTCGGACTCCACCCACACCATCAGCGGCCAGTTGCGCAGCAGTCGGAACGCGGCCACTTGAGTGCCCGAGCGAACTCCGGTGCCGATCCAGCTGCCCTGCTCCCGCGCCGGCAGGAAGCGCTCGAAGGGCGCCGACTGCAGCAGGCTGTCGCCCAGCCGGCGCCCGGCCTCTCGCGGTGCCGCCATCAGGCGGCCATCGAGGCCGACCACCAGGGTGCTGGTGCGCTCGTCTCGCAAGGTGGCGTGCTGCATCGAGGTGATGGAGGCCAAATGAACCAGCGCCACCAGGTAGTGGGGGCCATAAGCATCGGTCGGCACGCTGCGCACCAGGGGCACAAAGCCCACCTGCGGCGCACCGGCCGCGGCGGGTGCAAACAGGTCCCGCCCGGGCTGGAAAGCCAGCAGTGCGGTGGCACCGGGCGCGGGCAAGGGCCCAAGTCGGGCCAGGTTGACATGCCGCCCGACCTCACGCGGCTGCGAGCTGGCCCGCACTTGGCCTTGGGCGTCCAACAGCAGCAGCCCCCGGATGAAGGGCAGATGCAGCTCCGTCTGATCCATCAAGGGTTGGAGCCCACCGAACTCATTCCCTCGAACGGCAGCGGCCTGGGCCTGCTCGCCCAGCCCATTGAGCGCCAGTGCAGCGCCGTCAATCTGCCGCCCCAGGGCATCGGCAAACAGCGCACTCATCAACTCGTTGCGCGCCAGCTCGCGCTCGCTGTGTTCCTGACGCTCGTGCAACCAGAGTGCGGCCAGGCCGAGCACCAAGACGGCACTCAGCACCACGCCGGCCACCACCAGCCATACCGGACGGGCGCCAGCGCGCAGGCCTTCGCTCATGGCAGCAGGGCGATAGGGAGCAAACGGTGCCGCGCCGCCGCGGCGCGCAGCCGGCCGTCGCGCTGGATGCGCGCGACAAAGGCATCCACCTCGGCCCACCAGGCGCCCTCGCCCGGGTGCACGGCATAGCCGTAGGGCATCACTTGAAAGGGCTGGGGCGGGCTGACGAGCTCGGCCCAGTCCACGTTGTCCAGCAGGCGGCGGCTGTAGGGGTAGTCCGTCATGAAGACGTCGATGCGGCCGCCCTCCAGCTCACGCTCGCGCGTGGCCGGGGCCTGGATGCGCACCAGGCGCGCCTGCTTGAGGCGCGCCGCCATCACGGGCTCCATGAAGGTGCCGGCCTGCACCCCGACCAGGACACCGGGCCGGTCGATGTCCTCCCAGCGGCTGACCACCCGGCTGCCGCGCAGGGTGATGGCGTAGATATCGCTTTGCAGATAGGGCCGGCTGAAGCGCAGCTTTTCCTGCCGCGCCGGGAGCATGGCCACGGCGAACATGGCGACATCGCAGCGTTGGCCCAGCACATCGTTCACCAAGTTGGGGAAGGACGATTCGACGAAGTCCACCTTCACACCCAAGTCACGACCCAGCTCACGCGCAAGCTCGATGTCCAGTCCCTCCCAGTTCTGCGTCCGCGGGTTGCGCAGGCTGATGCCGTAGTACTCGGGCCACACGCAAACCCGCACGCTGCCGCGGCTGCGCACGGTGTCGAGCGTGTCAGCCGCAGCGCCCGCACTGGCCGCCAAGGCCAGCAGCAGCGCGGCGCGTGTCAGCGCCACGGCGCTTTGCAGCCGCTTCGCGGCCTGCGCCCACGCGCTCATACCGGCGCCCCCGCAGCCGGTTTGAACTCGGCCAGGCTGGGGCCCTGGGCGGACAGGGCCTCGAAGCCCCAGCCGGCGCTTTCCACCTGCTCGCGCAGGGCATTGAAGCGCGGCAAGTCAGCCAGGAAGGCCTGCACCACGCGCGGGTCGAAGGCCTCGCCGCTTTGGGCGCGCAGCATGTCGGCGGCCTGAGCCACCGGCAGCGCTGGGCGGTAGCAGCGGTCCATCGTCAGGGCATCAAAGAAGTCCACCACGGCCACGATGCGGCCCGACAGTGGAATTTCTTCGCCGCGCAGGCCTTCGGGGTAACCGGTGCCGTTCCAGCGCTCGTGGTGCGAGAGAGCCACCTCGGCTGCCAGCTGGAACAACGGAATGCGCGAACGCCCCAGGATCTCGGCGCCGATCCGGGCGTGGCCATTCATCACGGCGCGCTCCTCAGCCGTCAGCGGCCCGGGCTTTTTCAGCACCTGATCGGGAACACCGATCTTGCCGATGTCGTGCATGGGTGCAGCCTGGCGCAGCAGCAGCGCCCAGGGCTCGGGTTCACCCAGGCGCAAGGCCAGGGCGCTGGCCAGGAAGCCGATGCGCACGATGTGCACGCCGGTGTCGTTGTCGCGGAACTCGGCGGCGCGCGACAGGCGCAGCAGTGCGTCATGGTGGGCGCGCGTCACCTCCTCCAATGCCTCATTGCGCTCGCGGTACATGCGCCCGAAGTCCGCTACCAAGCGCTCCATCTGCGCGGCCGCGGCATTGCTGAAGGCATCAAAGCCTGCCTCGGTCATGGTCGGGCTTCTTGCAGGCTGGCCGTTGCACCCGCCACTGGGCGCTTGCACAGCATTTCCAGCAACTGCAGGGGGCTGAAGGGCTTGATGAGGTAATCGTTGGCGCCCGCCGCCAAACCGGCCATCTGATCGTCCAGCCCGTCCAGGGCCGAGAGCATCACGATGCGCACACCGTCCTTGCGCGGGTCGGCCCGCAGGCTGCGGCACAGGTCCAGGCCGTTGCGCGGGCCGGGCATCATCACGTCCAGCAAGATCAGGTCGGGCTCGAAGTCGCGCAGCACGGCCTCGGCTTCCTCGACATGGCTGGCCTCGCGGATCTCGCAGGCCTCGTACTCCAGCGTCATCCGCACCAGGCGCCGGATGTCCGCATGATCTTCAACAAGCAGGATCTTCATCAGGGCTGCTCCGGGTAGAATTCGCAACGTCTACCGAATGTATCAATTTAATGATACGGACGCGAGACCCCTTTCACCCAACCCAGGCTCACCGTGAATTCCGCACCCGCCTTCCCTTCACGCGATGACGAATGCACCACGGCAGAGGCTGCGCGTCGGCTGGGTCTGGCCGTGCGCTCGGTGCAACTGATGGTGGACCGCGGGGAACTGCTGGCGTGGAAGACGCCGGGTGGGCATCGGCGCGTGTCGCGCCAATCTGTGGAGGACTGGCTGGCACGGCGCCTGCCAGGCGCAGCAGCCACGGGGGGCGCGGCCCAGCCGCCTGCCGAACAGCCGGACGCTAGCGCGCCGCCCGCCGCCCCGGGGCGGGCCCAGCGGGTGCTGCTGATCGAGGACTCGCGCCACTACCAGAATCTGATCCGCCTGTTGATGCAGCAGCAGTTCCCGCAGGCGGACTTCCAGGTGGCGGACGACGGCTACGCCGGCCTGGCCCTGGCCGGCCGCCTGGAGCCGGACGTGCTGCTGGTGGACATCCTGCTGCCCGGCATGGACGGCGCCATGCTCATCAACAGCCTGCGCAGCCTGCCGTTTTTCGCGCAGAGCCATGTGGTGGTCGTCACCTCGCTGGATGAAGAGGAGCGCGGCCCCTTCCAGCACGCGCTGCAGGGCGTGCCGGTCATCCACAAGACGCGCCTGATGGCCGAGTTGCCGCCGCTGCTGGAGCAGTTGCTGTCGCAGGCGAGCGCGGCGCTGGCCCCCTGAGTGGCGCGGCCGGCTCCAGCCAACCCAGCGGCTCGGCATGGCATCGCTCACGTCGCCCCAGCCGGGTAGCGTCCAGGAGCAGGCCGTGGCGGACGCCTTCTTCCGCGGCAACGTGGCGTTTTTCCGGCGCTTCCGGCAGGACTGCCTTGCTCAGTTCCGCCTGGATCTCGTCGAGGGCGAGCGCTGCGCCCAGGACGCCCTGCTGCCCGGTCTGATGCACCTGGGCCACAGCCTCAAGACCGTGCTGCGCCTCATCGGCGAGGACCCCCTGGCCGACTGCGCCCGCCAGTTGGAGCTGAGCGCCCGCGCCCTGGACAGCCACGCCAGCCTGCGCGCCTGGGCCGAACTGGCAACCGGGCTGCAGGAGCTGTCGCCACCGCAAGGGACCGCCCCAGGCGGCTGAGCCTGTGCGCTTTGGCACGCGCCCCGCCAGTGTTTCAGTTCACCAGTTGCCAAAAGTATCATTTCAAGCAATTATGCGGATCACAGACCTTTGTGAACCGCAGCCATGCTTTCTTCTGCCGTCGTTGAGACCGACCCCGCCGAGGCCGACCCGCGCCGCGTCCTGACCTTCTCCCTGGCGGGGAATGAGTACGCGCTCGACCTGCGCTGGGTACGGGAGATCCGCACCCCAGAGCCTCCCACCCCCTTGCCTGGCCAGCCTCCGGCCGTGCTGGGCGTGAACAACCTGCGCGGCGACATGGTGCCGCTGCTGTGCCTGCGCACGCAGCTGCGGCAGCCGCCCCCCCTCACCAGCGACAGCGGCGCCGTCGTGGTGGTGCAGCTGCCCCAGGGCCTGATCGGCCTGCTGGTGGATGCCGTGCAGGACGTGCGCGAGCTCGAGCCCGCCGATCGCCGGCCGACCCCCTTCCCCAGCGGTAGTGCCCATCACCTGCTGGGCCTGTACACGACCGGCCAGCATCCCCTGCAACTGCTGAACCCGATGGCACTGGCCAGCGCGACCACCCCGCACTGAGGCACAGGAACTCCCTATGAACTCGATGAAAGTCTCGACCCGCTTGGCCATGCTGCTCGGCGTGCTGTGTCTGCTCATGACGGCTCTGTCACTGGCCGGCATGTGGGGCATCTGGCGCACCGACGCGTCCCTGCAAACCGTCTATGCCGACCGCCTGGTGCCCATGGAGCAGTTGGGCGACATGCAGCACCAGGAGCTCTTGCGCCAGAAGAACCTGCAGCGCGTCGTATCGGGTGACATCAGCATCGCGCAAGCACTGGGTGACCTCCAGCGGGAGCAGCAGGTGCTGGCCGAGCTGTGGAAGGCCTACCTCGCCACCTACTTGACGCCCGAAGAAGCAGCCTTGGTGCGCGAGCTTCAAGCGGCCCAGCAGCCTTATGACGCCGCCGTGGAAAGCGTGGTGCAAGCGCTGCAGGCCAATCAGCTGGACGCCGCGCGCGCGCGACTCAAGCAGGTGACCGGCGAGCTGTTCAGGCCCGTCGAGACCAAGCTGGAAGCGCTGATGGAGCTGCAGACGCGTGTCGCCAAGGTGGAATACAACGAGGCGGTGGCGCGGTTTGATGCCATCAGCCTCTGGGGCAGCCTGGGCCTGCTCGCCGGCCTGGCCTTCAGCATCGGCGCAGGCACCTGGGTGGTGCGCCGGCTGACGCGGCAACTCGGCGGCGAGCCCGATCAGGCGGTGGCCGTGGCCCGGGCCGTGGCCAGCGGGGACCTGACCCTCGAGGTGCCGCTGCGCGACGGCGACCGCGACAGCCTGATGGCCGCCCTGGTCGAGATGCGCGACGCGCTGCGCCAATCCGTGCAGGCCGTGCGCGACGACGCCGACAGCGTGGCCACCGCCTCCTTCCAGATTGCCGCGGGCAACCAGGACCTGAGCCAGCGCACCGAGGAGCAGGCCTCGGCACTGCAGCAGACCGCCGCCTCCATGGAAGAGCTGGGCAGCACGGTGCAGCACAACGCCGACAACGCCGCGCTGGCGCGCCAGCGCAGCGAGCAGGCCACCGAGGTCGCGCACCACGGGGGCAGCGCGGTCAGGCAAGTGGTGGAAGACATGCATGGCATCCAGCACAGCGCCCAGCGCATTGCCGAGATCCTGAGCGTGATCGATGGCATCGCCTTCCAGACCAACATCCTGGCGCTGAATGCCGCGGTCGAGGCGGCGCGCGCCGGCGATCAGGGCCGCGGCTTTGCCGTCGTGGCGGGCGAGGTGCGCAGCTTGGCCCAGCGTTCCGCCACCGCGGCCAAGGAAGTGCGCGGCCTGATTGCCGACAGCACGGAACGGGCCGAGGCCGGCGTGCGCCGCGCCGAAGAAGCGGGCGCCACCATGGCCGAGGTGGTGCGCGCCATCGAAGAGGTGCGCACCCTCATCAGCGAGATCAGCAGCGCGAGCCTTCAGCAAAGCGAGGGCGTGCGCCAGATCGGCGAGGCAGTCAGCCAGATGGATCAGGTGACGCAGCAGAACGCTGCGCTGGTGGAGGAAAGCTCGGCCGCCGCGGAGAGCCTGAGCACCCGTGCGCAGGGCCTGCTGGCGGCGGTGCAGCGCTTCAAGCTCCCCGGGAGCCGGGAGGCCGTGGGGGCGCAAGGTGCGGCCGCGCCGGCTGCCCGCCCCGAGCGCCGCAGCCCGCAGCGCGCCACCAACGTGGTGCGCCCCCAGTTTGGCGCCCCACGCCAGGGGCAAGCCCCCCTGGAGCCCTCAGTGGCCAGGGTCGCCACGGGAACTGACGGGGACTGGACGAGCTTCTGATGCGGCTCAGACTGCCGCGCCAAAGCCCCAGGTCATCGCATCCGCCGGGTCAAAGAGCAGCTGCGCGTCCATCGTCAGATGGGCGCGACCGCGGATGAAGGGGTGGATGGCGCCGCCCTCCCCGGTCTGGTAGCGGGCACGGAACACCGAACCGATGACCGACTCCTGGCGCCATTCCTCGCCCGGCGCCAACTCGCCGTCGGCGGCCAGGCAGGCCAACTTGGCGCTGGTGCCGGTGCCGCAGGGTGAGCGGTCGTAAGCCGCCCCGGGGCACAGCACAAAGTTGCGGCCGTGGTGGGCAGGATCCGCGGCCGGGCCGAGCAGCTCGATGTGGTCAATCTCGGCGCCATCCGCACCGGTGATGCCGGCACGCTCCAGCGCCGCGCGCACGCGCAGGGCGTAGCGCGTCAGGGCGGCGGTGTGCGGGGGCCGCAGCGGCTGGCCGTGGTCGCTGCACAGGAAAAACCAGTTCCCGCCCCAGGCCACATCACCGTGCACGATCTGGCCGTCGTCCAGCTGCACCGGCAGCCGGCGGTGCAGGCGATAGGCCGGCACATTGGCCACCGTCACGGAACCGTCTTCATGCAGGGTGGCCTGCACCGCACCCACCGGGGTGTCCAGTGTGAGGGTGCCAGGGCTGATATGCCCCAGATGCGCCAGCGTGGCCACCACGCCGATGGTGCCGTGGCCGCACATGCCCAGGTAGCCCACGTTGTTGAAGAAGATCACGCCCCAGGGGCCACCGGGCTGCGGCGGCGGGCACAGCCAGGCCCCCACCAGCACCTCGGAACCACGCGGCTCCAGGATCAAGGCGCGGCGCCAGGCGTCGTGCTCGCTGCGCAGGCGGGCCAAGCGCTCGGCCATGCTGCCCTGACCCAGGTCCGGCCCGCCGGACACCAGCACCCGGGTCGGCTCGCCGCCGGTGTGGGAATCGATGATGCGGGGGGCTGCGGTCATGAGGGCTCCTTCGCTGGGGCAATCGGTGAATCGGGATGAATTGGATCCAATATACCGTTTGCCGGAGACTCGTCCAACACGCGCGCCGTCACTCCCGGGGTGGCGCGGCAATCGGCGGGCAGTTCCTGGGCCCAGCCTTCCCCCATCAGGGCCAGGCCTTGCCGGTGGCACCACTCGACGCGCTGCAGACCCGGCTGCCGCTGGTGCAGCCAGGCTTCCAGGTGCTGGGGCAAGGTGGTGCGGTGCCAACCGGCGCGTCCGTCCTCCGGGGCATGACCGGCCAGACTGACCCAGGGCACGAAGGCCATGGCCAGGAACCACAGCGGGTTGCGCAGGGGCAGCGCGGCAGGGTCATAGCCCTGGGCGCGCAGCCAGGCCTGGGCCTCGGCGCGGCCCGCCAGGGGCTCCGGCGCCCAGGCCTGGGCCAGCAGCTCGGCCAGCCATTGGTTGCAGTTCTGGGCCCGCAAGTCAAACGGCGCGGCATTGGCCTGGTAGCGCGGCGCCAACACGGCCAGCGCGGTGTCGCGGTCCAATGCGCGCCGTGCCAGGCGTGCGCCGGCATCGCCCTCCAGAGGCAGCACGAGCACAAAACCCTGGTCGGGGTCGTCGGTGCCCATCAAGAACGCGGCCAGCCCCTGGTCGAACACGCGCGGCACCCCTTCGTCGCAGGCCAGATAAAGCTGGCGCACCGCCCAGCGGCCTTGCGGGTGCTCGCGCAGCGCCAGGGCGGCGTGGCTGTAGCGCAGCCCGAAGCGGCGCAGATTGGTGCCCGAGCGCGCCACCAGCGCGGCCTGCACGCCGCGGCGGTCAAGGTCGGCCCGGATGTGGTCGCCGAGCTGCAGCAGGCGGTCGTGCTGGGCGGCGCTGAGTTCGGCGCCGCGGTTGCACAGCTGCGGCCAAGAGCCGGCCTGGGCGCCACCCGCCAGCAGCAGCAGTAGCACCAGCAGCGCCGGGGCCCAGCCCCGGCACCGGCCCCGCTTCACAGCTTGTGCGTGGCCAGGTCGCGCGGGTCGCGCAGCGCCAGGAAGAAGGGCTCGGCCGCATCGGCGCGCGCCACCGCCAGCCCATAACTGCGCAGGCTCAGGCGCAGCTGCTCGCCGGCCTGCAGCTGCTGGGCCGCCACCAGCATGGCCGGCAGCTCCAGCCAGAGGGTCTGCTGCGCATCCAGCGGGGCCTGGCCCTGCAGGCTCAGGCGCACCCGCCCCGGCCGCTCGGGCGCAGGCGCCAGGGCCAGCACCTGGTACGGCCCGGCCTGCACCTGCGTCTCGCCACTGGAGCTCTCACTGCTCTTGCCGACCGAATCCGAGAGGCTGCCGACCGACTTGGAGGCCGAGCTGGCCACGGAGGACGTGAAGCTGTCGGCCAGGGCCGGATTCAAAACAACCAGGGCGGCCCACAGGGGCAAAGAACGCTTCAGCATGGCGGCAAATGGCAAGAGGGAACGGGCGAACGGTACACCGTCGGCCCAGCGCTCAGAAGCGTGAACCCGGTTGCTGCAGAAAGGCCAGCTCCTCCGCCGTGGACGCGCGCCCCAGCACCTCATTACGGTGCGGGTAGCGGCCGAAGCGCCGCACGATTTCGGCGTGGCGGCGTTCGAAGTCCACGGCATCCGGCGGGCCGTAATGGGCGAACAGGCGCTCCGCCTCGGCATGGATGGCGACGGACTCGCTGTGCATGTAGGGCATCAACAGAAAGCGACGCGGCTCGGCGGCCAGCGCTTCGGCGGCGCCGCCGACCACCGCCTCTTGCGCCAGCACCAGGGCCATGGCGTCCTGCGCAAAGGCGCGCGGGCGGCCACGATGCAGATTGCGCGAGAACTGATCGAGCACCAGGATCTCCGCTAGGCGGCCGGCCGGGGTGGCCCGCCAGCGCCAGCATTCGCCCGCGCTGGCGCGTTCGTGCAGGGCGCCGAATCGGCGTGCGACCTCGGCGTCGAAGCCGGCATCCACCTTCCACCACTGGGCCGGCTGGCATTCCTCGAACCAGAAACGCAGCACGGCGGCGGCTTCGGTAGGCAGATGGTTCAGGTCCATTCAACTGTCTCCACTCGCCAGCTTCAGGCCGACGATGCCGGCCACGATCAAGCCCAGGCTGATCAGCCGTCCCGGCGTGGCCGGTTCATTGAACAAATAGATGCCCAGGATGGCCGTGCCCACCGCTCCCACGCCCACCCACACGGCATAGGCCGTGCCCACGGGCAGCCCGCGCATCGCCAGCCCCAGCAGGCCCACGCTGGCGGCCATGGCCACCAGGGTGATGGCCGTGGGCCAGGGCCGCGTGAAGCCTTCGGTGTACTTCAGGCCGATGGCCCACACCACCTCCAGCAGGCCAGCCAGGAACAACAAGAGCCACTGCATGCGCCCTGCCCTTTCAAAGCGCCAGGTTGTCCGGCGTCAGCACGGTGCGCTTGACGTGCACGCCGATGATGGCCACCACCTCATCCGGCTGCGCCGGGCGCAGCAGTTGCTCGGATTCGACCGTGACCTTGGTGACAAGGGAATCGTCCTCCAGCAGGCAGAACATCGGCGAGGGGTCCGGCGCGCTGGGCAGTTCGGCGCGCCCCTCCAGCGAGCCATGCGGCACGCGCAGCCCGTCCAGCAGGGTCTTGAGCCGGTTGTCGAGGTCGCCGCCATCGGTGATCAGCGCACCGCGCGCCTGGCGGCGGAACAGCAGCACCGAGACCTCGGCATACAGCTTGAGCCGCTGCGTCACCAGCGGGGCAAACAGCAGCCCGCCCTTTTCGACCACCACCGACACCGCGTCTGTCCGCGCCGGGTGCGCCAACAGGCCGGGTGCGGCCTCGCGCAGCGGCGAGGACTGCCAGAGTCGCTCCAGCTGCGGATGCAGGGCGCGTCGAATCGCCCATTTGTGCGCCGACTTGGCGCCCTGGCCGTGCAGCGGCCCCTCGTAGATCAGCCTGAATTCCATCTCAGGAGCGCAACGGGAGGGCCACGCCAATCGCCATGAAGGCTCCGCCGCACACCTGGTTGAAGCGGCGCCCCACCCGCTTCAGCCAGGGCCGCAGGCGCTGCGCCAGGCTGGCCAGCAGGAACTCGGTGACGATCTCCACCACCGCAAACGTGCCGGCCATCAGCGCGAACTGCAGGGGCAGGCTGCGCGCCGGGTCGATGAACTGAGGCAGGAAGGCGGCGAAGAACAGCAGGGCCTTGGGGTTGGTCAGCGCCGAGAGCAGGCCCTGGCGAAACATCGCCAGCCGGCGCAGCGGCCGGGCGTCGCCGCGCCATTCCAACTCGATGGGCGGCGCGCGCCACACCTGCAGGCCCAGAAACACCAGGTAGGCGCCGCCGGCCCACTTCAACGCCGTCAGCGCCTGGGCCGAGGCCTGCAGCAGGGCGCCGATGCCGAACATCGAGAGCGCGATCAGCAGCACGAAGCCCAAGGCCCCGCCCAGGATGGTGTTGAGCGCCCGCCGCCGCCCATGCAGCGCCCCGTGCGTCAAGGCCAGCAGACCGTTGGGGCCGGGCGAGGCCGACAAGCCGATGGAGGCGAGAAGGTAGAGCAGCCAGGTGGAGAGGTCCATGGGCCGACGATAGCCGCAGTCAGGCCGTGGCCGCGCCCGCACCAGGCCCTACCATCCCGCCCCCACCCACCCCACGCCTCTTGATGCGCACCCTGAGCGAACTGCAAGCCGACTGGGAGGCCGGCCGACTGGACGAAGCCGGCTTCGTGACCCAGGCCCATGCCCTGCATCGGCTGCTGGCCGCCCTCGTGCCGCCCCTGGTGAAGAGCGAGGTGCACCAGATCCTGATCGACGGTGAGGGCCTGCGCTTCGTGATGGGTGACGAGGCCGTGGCCCTGTGGTGCCCGCCCGACGACCCGCGCGCCGCGCCGCTTGAGGCACTGAACTTCGGCGCCTACCAGGCCGACGAGAGCCGCGTCATCAACCGCCTCGCCGAGGGCGCCCGCTGCGCGGTGGATGTGGGCGCCGGCCTGGGCTACCACGCCCTGCGCCTGGCGCAGCGCGAGCCCCTGGTCATCGTGCACGCCTTCGAGCCCGACGCGGCGCGCTTCGAGCTCTTGTGGCGCAACCTGGCGCTGAACGCGCTGGCCGAGCGCGTGCGCTGCCACAACCTGGTGCTGGCGGCCGATGCCGCCCAGCCCGGGCCCTGCCAGACGTTGGATGCCTGGGCGCGCGCAGCAGCCCAGCGACCAGACTTCATCCGCTGCGCGGCGCCCGAGGCGCTGGCGGTGTTCCAAGGCGCCCAGGCGCTGCTGCGCGAGCACCGCCCGCGCGTGTTCACCCGCCTGCCGGGGCCTGCCCTGCCCGCGCTGTTCGCCACCCTGGGCTATGCCGGCTGGGCGCTGGGCGACTATGGCCCACGGCGCATGGAAACCGAGGATGACGGCGCCGGCTGCCGCTTCGCCGTCTTCTTGCACCCCGACGCGCACGCCGAAGCCATCGAGGCGCTCGAAGCCGAGGAGGCGCAGTGAGGGCCAGCGAGTTCGCCCGGCGCGTGCGCCAGCACAGCCTGCGCCTGGCGCAGCAATTGCAGGCGCCCGGCATCGGCTCGGCGCTGTCGATCGCCGATCTGCTGGCGGTGCTCTACGCGCCCGAGGGCGGCTGGTTGCGGCTGGATCCGACGCGGCCCCGCGACCCCGCGCGCGACCGCTTTCTGCTTTCCAAATCCCATGCCGGCCTGGCCCTGCAGGCCGCGCTGGCCGAGCGCGGGTTCTTCCCTGTGGCAGAACTGGGCCGGCGGGCCCAGCCACCGGGGCTGGAGATTCCGCCGTTCGGGCCTGCCCTGGCCCTGCCGCTGGCGGTGGGCAAGGCCCTGGCCGCCAAGCGCGGCGGCGCGTACTGGCGAACCGTGGTGCTGTGCGGTGATGGCGAATGGCAATGCGGCGCCGCCTGGGAGGCGCTGCTCTGCGCGGCCCAGCACAGCCTGGAGGGCCTGACCATCGTGATCGACGCCAACGGCCTGCAGGGCCTGGGTCCGCTGGATGGCGCCGTGCGCCTGGACCCGCTCGACGCCAAGCTGCGCAGCTTCGGTGTGGCGGTGCTGGAAGTGGATGGCCACCACCCGGCCCATCTGCGCGCGGCGCTGGATCACGCGCACCCCAATCAGCCGCTGGTGCTGATCGCCCGCACCACCAAGGGCAAGGGCGTGAGCTTCATGGAAGACAGCGTGAGCTGGCACCACCGTGCGCCGAACGCCGAGCAACTGGCGCAGGCCCTGGCCGAACTGGAGGCGCGCGATGCGTAAGAGCTGGATGCACCTGTTGAACCAGGTGGCCACGCAGCGCCCCGAGTTGCTGCTGCTCACCGGCGACCAGGGTTACGGCCTGGTCGAATCGTTCGAGATGGCGCACCCCACCCGCTTCATCAGTCTGGGCCTGGCGGACCAGGCCCTGGCCGGTGTGGCCGCCGGCCTGGCCAGCGAGGGCCAGCGCGTGGTGCTGCACGCGGGCCGCCACGGCGCGCGCCTGCTGCCCGCCTTGACAGAGCTGCTGCCCGGCCAGTCCGTCGTCGTGGTGGAGACCGACGCCAGCGAGCCCCTGCCCCATCACCTCCCCGGCTGGCTGTTGGCCACCCCGGCCTGCCCGCAGGAACTGCTGGCCTGCCTGCGCCTGCTGCTGGCGCGCGGCGAACCCAGCTGGCTGCGCCTGGGGCCCGACGGCGTGGCCCCACTGCGCGCCACCCCGCCCACCGCGCAGCTGGGGCAATGGCTGCCCGTGCGGGGCGAGCCCGGTGGCGCGCGCACGGCCCTGCTGGGCAGTGGCACCGGGCTGGCACGCACACGCCCGCTGGCGCCGCTGGCCACGCACTTCAGCCTGCCGCTGTGGGGCGAACCGGCTGCCGCCGCCCAGGCCGAGCAGATTGCCCGCTTCGATGAGGTGTTCGTCACCCGCGAGGATGGGCTGGCCGACTGGCTGCTGCGTGTGGCGGCCGAGGCCGGCTTGGCCGGGCGCCTTCGACCGGTTTGAACGGCGCGTCGGCTCCGTCGCCCCCTTGATGCACGCCCGCCCGCGCCCGCCCGGCACCCCAGCGCTGCGCAAGCGCTGGCTCGCAGGGCTGCTGAGCCTGGCCGCTTGCTCCACGCCCACGCCGCCCACCTCCACGCTGCCCACCCCCAACGACAGCCTGGCCGCCGAGTGCCCGCACGAGGTCCGCTACCTGCCATTCGGGCGCGAGTCCGACGCGCTCGCCAGCCTGCAACAGCAGGCTGAGCGCCGCCTGGCCGCCCGTGGCCTGCAGGTTCGTTGGCATGCCCCCGAAGGCCACGCCTTCACCGAGCACCCCAACGACCGCGCGCGCCTGCGCGAGCTCCTGGCCATCGTCATCCCCGCTTACGAGCGTTACCCGCCCACCCTGCTGCGCCACCTTGGCCTGACCCACCTGGAGTTCGTGCAAGGGCTCACCGTGGCCGGCCAGCTTCGCCGCGCCATGCCCGCAGCCGAGCGCAACAGCCTCGTCTACGCGGATGTGGGCGGCCCGCCCGCCTGCCCGGCCGGCGTCGAGCTGCGTGCCCACCACGAGCTCTACCACTTCATCGACCACCGCCTGTTCGGCCACTACTACCCGCGCGACCCGGCCTGGCTGGCGCTCAACCCGGCGGGCGCGCCCTACGGCGCCGGCGGCGCCAGCGCGTACGGCAAAAACTTCCAGAACCTCGGCCACCCGCAGGCCGGCTTTGTGAGCCGCTATGCGCTCTACGGGCCGGAGGAAGACAAGGCCGAGCTGTTCGGCTGGCTGCTCACACCCGGCTACCGCGAACGGGTGCTCACCTGGAGCGCGCACGACCCGGCGCTGGACGCCAAGCGGCGCTTCATGGAGGCGCTGTTGCAGCGCCTGGAGCGAGAACCCGTGCGCTACACACCACCAGTCACATCGAGCACGGACCCGGTGACGTAAGCAGCAGCTTCCGAAGCCAGCCAGAAGATCGCCTCGGCCACCTCCTCGGGCTGGCCGCCGCGCTGCAGGGGCACGCGTGGGGCCAGGCGCTCCACCCGGTCGGGTTCGCCGCCGCTGGCATGGATGCTGGTGTGGATGAAGCCCGGCCGCACGGCGTTGACGCGGATGCCCTCCGGCGCCACCTCGGTGGCCAGGCCCTTGGTGAGGGTGTCGATGGCGCCCTTGCTGCAGGCGTAGTCGATGTACTCGCCCGGCGAGCCGCTGCGCGCGGCCACCGAAGAGAGGTTGACGATCACGCCACCGCTGCCGCCGTGGCGGGTGGACATGCGCCGCACCGCCTCGCGGCAGCACAGCAGGGTGCCGATCACATTGGTCTGCAGCACCGCGCGCATGCGCTCCAGGCTGAAGCTCTCCAGGCGCGCTTGCGGCATCAGGATGCCGGCGTTGTTCACCAGCACGGTGGGCGGCCCGAAGGCGAGCTGGCAGGCGTCGAACAGGGCCTGGACCTCGGCCTCATTGCCCACGTCGGCCGGCACCGTCAGGCATTCGCCCCCCGCGGCGCGGATCTGCTCCGCCAGCTGCGCGGCGCCCGCCGCATCGTGGTGGAAGTTCGCCACCACGGCGTAGCCCGCACGCGCAAAGCGCCGCGCGGTGTGCGCGCCGATGCCCTTGCTGGCGCCCGTCACGATCACCACCGGCCGGTTGGGCATCGCGCGCTCCTGGGCTTAGGCGTTCGACAAAAGCTGCAACAGCAGCTCCACCCGTGCCTGCGGTGCGCTCAGTGCCCCGGCGCTGGGCAGCTCGCCGCCAATCACCGGCCCGGCCGCGCAGCGCGTGCTGCGCAGCACCGCCACGCCTTGGGCCAGGGCCTCGCGCAGCGCGGCTTCCAGGGGCTGGCCCAGCGTGCCATTGCCCGTGCCCGCCACCACCAGGCCCAGGCGCCGGCCTTCGCGGCGGGCCAGTTCGATCAGCAGGGGCACCTGCGCGCCGTCCACGCCGGCGGCGTTCCACAGCAGCTCCACGCGCGGCCATTGCGCCGGATCCAGCGGCAGGCGCTCGGCCCCCAGGCCATCGCCCTGCGGCCAAGGGGCGAGCTGGCGCAGGGCGCCGCTTTCCACCAGCGCCACCGGCCCGCCATCGGGCGAGGCAAAGGCCTGCACCTGGTAGCTGTGCACCTTGCGCACCCGGTCGCCCCGGTGCACCGCGCCGCCAAACACCAGCAGCACGCCCTGCACGCCGGGCGCGCGCGCCACCGTCACGGCGTCCAGCAGGTTTTGCGGGCCGTCGGCACTGATGGCGCTGGCCGGCCGCATGGCGGCGGTGAAGACCACCGGCTTGGCAGGCTTCAGCACCCGGTGCAGCAGGTAGGCGGTTTCTTCCAGCGTGTCCGTGCCATGGGTGATGACGATGCCCTGCACGCCCGGGTCGTCCAGCAGGGCCTGCACGCGCCGCGCCAGGCGCGCCCAGGTGCCGAAGTCCATGTCCTTGCTGTCCAGCTGGGCCAGCTGTTCGAAGGCCAGGGGCTGGCCCTGCAGGGCCGGTACGGCGGCCACCAACTGGTCCACACCCACCGCGCCGGCGCGGTAGCCGACATGGTCGGTGCTGCTGGCCGCGCTGCCGGCGATGGTGCCGCCCGTGCCCACGATGCAAACCTGGCTTGGCATTCCTTCAACTCCTGGATAAAAATGCAGGGGCTGGATACCCATCCAGCCTTTCCCAATCCAGCCATTGTGAGCGAGGCCTCTGTGAGCAACACCAAGATCGCCCTGACCCCCCGCCAGCAGGAAATCTACGACCTGGTGCGCCGCTCCATCGAGCGCACCGGCGCCCCGCCCACCCGGGCCGAAATTGCGCAAACCCTGGGTTTCAAATCGCCGAACGCCGCCGAGGAGCATCTGCAGGCGCTGGCGCGCAAAGGCGTCATCGAACTCGTCAGCGGCACGTCGCGTGGCATCCGCCTGAAGAGCAGCGAGCTGCGCAGCCTGCGCCGCGGCAGCAGCAAGCCTGCTCCCGATGGCCAGCTCGGCCTGCCCATCCCGGGCCTGGCCCAGCTGATGCTGCCCTTGGTGGGCCGCGTGGCGGCCGGCCACCCCATCCTGGCGCAGGAGCATGTGGAAGCCCAGATGGCCGTCAGCCCCGAGCTGTTCCGCCAGACCCCGGACTACCTGCTGCGCGTCAAGGGCCTGAGCATGCGCGATGCCGGCATCCTGGATGGCGACCTGCTGGCCGTGCGCAAGGTCAGCGAGGCCCGCAACGGCCAGATCGTCGTGGCGCGCATCGGCGACGAGGTGACGGTCAAGCGCTGGAAGCAGGACGCCGACGGGCTTTGGCTGCTGCCCGAGAACCCCGACTTCCAACCCATCCGCGTGAACCCCGAAGAGCCCTTCGCGCTGGAGGGCCTGGCGGTCGGCCTGCTCCGCGGCGATTTCCACTGAGCTGGCCGTGGCTGCCAAGGCCAGTTGCGCTGCCGAGTGCGAGCGCTTCGAGCAGATCCCCAACATCGGCAAAGCCATGGCGGGGGATTTCCGTCAGCTCGGCTTCGTGCATCCGCGTGAGCTGGCGGGGCAGGATGCGTTGGCGCTCTATCAGCGCATGTGCCGGCTGAGCGGGCAGCGGCAGGATCCTTGTGTGCTGGATACCTTCATGGCGGCGGTGGAGTTCATGGAGGGTGGGCCGGTGAAGGCGTGGTGGGAGTACACGGATGAGCGGAAGCGGCGGTTTCCGGGGCTGTAGTGGCTATTCAGGGACTGCAGCCATTCGGAAGAGCCCGCCGGGATTTCGTCCCGGCAGCCGAGTTCCTTTTGGCTTGACCCATAAGGAACCAAAAGGTCAAGCCCCGATGCGAGGCCCCGACCTGCGGCCGGGGTCCCCTGCGCTGCTCGCTTGCCTGGGCCGGCCCAAAACTCGCTGCGCTCGCTTCGCTCACTCCGCTCAGACAGTTGGGCCGAGCATGAAGGGAACGCGCGCTGGCGCGCGCTGCCCAGCCAAGCTGTGCTGCTCGGCAGCGCATAGGGGCAGCAGCCCGAACAGCCGAGCAGCCGACAGCAGGTAAACGGCACACAGGTGGCAGTCCGGGCTGTTCGGTATTCGGCTGTTGGCTGTTTGGGGCCTCCCCTATGCCAAGCCGAGGAGCACAGAAGAGCGGGCCCGCGCGCGTGAGCGCGCCTCGTGCTCTGACTTGGCGCAACTGTCTGAGCGGAGTGAGCACCGCGAACGCAGCGAGTTTTGCGCCGGGCCCGCTCTTCGAGCACCACAGGGCACCCCAGCCGCAGGCTGGGGCGCAGGCATCGGGGTCGCCTTTCTCTTGCCTACTTCTCTTTGGCGAAGCAAAGAAAAGTAGGTCGCCTGCCGGGGCGAAATCCCGGCGGGGTCTTACGCTGTCGCAACAAGCGCGATCAAACGCTCAAGGCCAAGGCTGCTCGTCGCACCCGGGACCACCCCATGTCTAGAAGCAACCCAGCGCACCACAATCCCCCGCCATGAGCCAAGCCACCCTCGAAGCCCTGTACGCCGCCTTCTCCCGCCTGGACGCCGATGCCATGGCCGCCTGCTATGCCGAAGACGCCGAGTTCGACGACGAAGCCTTCAGCCTGCGCGGCAAGCGCGAGGTGGCCGGCATGTGGGCCATGCTGTGCACGGCCGTCAAGGCGCAGGGCGCCAAAGACTGGGAACTTCGCGTCGGCCCGATTGTCCCGAACAGCGCGCACTGGGAGCCGATCTACCGCTTCTCGGCCACCGGCCGCATGGTGCACAACAAGATCGACAGCCAGTTCGAGTTCAACGCCCAGGGCCTGATCCGCAAGCAGCGCGACCGCTTC
>JBDHSJ010000063.1:0-19080 GCA_039808065.1 Burkholderiaceae bacterium
TTGATGAGCTTCTTCTCATCCACGGGCTCGACATACTCGGCCTTCACCATGCCGAACACCGCGGCGAGCTGCTGCAGCTCTTCCAGCGGCAGGGCCGCCTGGGCCCCGCGGGCATTCGCACTGAACTGCAGGGTGGTCAACGCACCGGCCACCGCACCGACCGCCATCCAGCCGGCTACTTTCAATTTGGCACCCATCTGCGCCTCACTCGATCTAGAGCGGCCGCAAGGCCGCGAGCAACTGTCAATCCAGTATAGGCAGCACCCCGTGGGGCTGACTGCCAACTAGGCCCGTATTCCAGGGTAGTTAATAGGGTCCGGGGCGCTTCAGGCAGTGCCGAAGGTCACCACGTGGTCGACTTGGGCTTTGATGCCGATCCACTCGCCTACATGGTGGTCGTGGTGCGAGGGCACGGCGGCCACCAGGCGGGTGCCATCGGTCAGGCGCAGGGTGTAGAGGAACTCGGCACCACGGAACACCTTGTGCTCGATGCAGGCTTTCACGGGCGCGGCGTCGTCGTGCACCACATCGTCGGCGCGCAGCAGCACCTCGCAGCGCCCGCCCGGGTAGGCGCCGGGCAGCGGGCAGTCCTGCGCGTTGTCCAGGAGGCCCAGGGGCGTGCGCACCTGCCGGCCTTCCAGCTGGCCGGGCACGAACACGCCATGGCCGATGAAATCCGCCACGAAGCGCGTGGCCGGGCGGTGGTAGACGGTGTAGGGCTCGTCCCACTGCTCCAGCAGGCCCTGCTGCATCACGCCCACGCGATCGCCAATGGCAAAGGCCTCGGCCTGGTCGTGGGTGACGAAGAGGGCCGTGGTGCCACTGGCCTTGAGGATGGCGCGCAGGTCTTGCGAAAGCGATTCGCGCAGGTCCACGTCCAAGCTGGAAAAGGGCTCGTCCAGCAGCAGCAGGCGCGGCGCCGGGGCCAGCGCGCGGGCCAGCGCCACGCGCTGCTGCTGCCCGCCGCTGAGCTGGTGCGGCATGCGCTTGGCGGCATGCTCCAGGCCGACCAGATCGAGCATTTCATGGATGCGCGCCTGGCGCGCCGCGGGCTTGAGGGCGCGCAGGCCGAAGCCGATATTGGCCTCCACCGTCAGATGCGGAAAGAGTGCGAAGTCCTGGAACACCAGCCCGATGCGGCGCTGTTCGGCCGGCATCTGCAGCCCGCTGCCGGCATCCGCCAGCCACTCGCCCTCCAGGCGCACGCGGCCACTGTCCAGCGCTTCCAGGCCGGCGATGGCACGCAACAGCGAGGTCTTGCCGCAGCCCGAGGGCCCGATCAACACCCCCAGCTCGCCGCGGCCCAGGCCCAGGCTGACCCCACGCACGGCCGCCACCTTGGCGCCGCGCTGGCCGTATTGCAGGCCCACTCCATCCAATGCCAGGAACATGGCGCCATGATAATGAGCCGGTGCAAATGCTCCTTGTTCTCATTCGCGTCCGATGCTGGTGGTGATCGTGGTTCTGGCCGGGCTGCTGCTGGCCCTGCCGGTGCTGACGGTGCTCGGGTCCTGGCTGGGGCTGGATGCCCAAGGCTGGGCGCAGTGGCGGCATCTGCTGGAGACGGTGCTGCCGGGCTACCTGGGTCAATCGGGCTTGCTGGCGCTTGGTGTCGCACTGGGCAGCCTGCTGGTGGGCGGCGGCGCCGCCGCCTTGGTCAGCCTGTGCCGATTCCCGGGCCGGCGCTTCTGGGATGCCGCGCTGCTGCTGCCCATGGCCATGCCGGCCTATGTGGCCGCCTACGCCTACACCGACGCCCTGCAGTTCAGCGGCTCCGTCCAGACCGCGCTGCGCGCCGAGTTCGGCTGGCGCGGCGCGCTTTGGGGTGACGTGCGCAGCCTGCCGGGCGCCGTGCTGCTGTTCAGTGTCTGCCTGTACCCCTACGTCTACCTGCTGACGCGCACCGCGCTGAGTGAACGTGCCGGCCCCTTGATGGAGGCGGCGCGCCTGCTGGGTGCCGGGGCCTGGCGGCGCATGCGCGAGGTGGCGCTGCCACTGGCCCGCCCGGCCCTGGTGGCGGGCGTGGCCTTGGTGCTGATGGAGACCCTGGCGGATTACGGGGTTGGCAGCTATTTCGGCCTCAGCACCCTGACGACCGGCGTCTACAAGGCCTGGCTGGTGCAGGGCGACCGCATCGGTGCGGCGCAGCTGGCCTCGGTGCTGCTGCTGGTCGTCACCGTGTGCCTGTTGCTGGAGCAGCGTGCCCAGGCCCAGCTGCGCTTTGCCGGCAGCCGCGCACAGGCGCGCGCCGAAGACTCCGAGCAGGGCTACCGCCAGCTCCAGGGCGGTGCCGGGTGGCTGGCGCAAGCGGCCTGTGCGCTGCCCGTGCTTCTGGGCTTCGTGTTGCCGGCCGGCTGGCTGCTGCGCATGGCCTGGCAGCACGCGCAGTACGGCGAGATGCCCGTCTCGGTCGAGCGCTACCAGGCCTGGGCGCTGGCCAGCCTGAAGCTGGCCGGGGCGGCGGCGCTGCTCACCGTGCTGCTGGCACTCGTGCTGGCGCTGGGGCAGCGCCTGGGACGCGCACGCGGCTGGCGGCGCTGGCTGGCCGCTGGTGTGGCCCGCTTGCTCGGCCTGGGCTATGCGGTGCCGGGCGCGGTGATTGCCGTGGGCCTGTTGCTGCCGATCGGCTGGCTGCAGGCCCGCTGGCCGCAGGCCGCGCCGCTCTTCACCGGCACCCTGCTGGCCTTGCTCTGGGCCTTCCTGGTGCGCTTCGGCGGCGTGGCCCTGCAGTCCATCGAGGCCGGTTACGCGCGCATTCCCACCAGCATGGACGAGAGCGCGCGCATGCTGGGTGCCAGCCCCTTGCGCCTGGCCTGGGAGGTGCACGCCCCGCTGCTCAGCCGCGCCACGCTGGCGGCGGCCCTGCTGGTGTTCGTGGACGTGATGAAGGAGTTGCCGGCGACGCTGGTGCTGCGCCCCTTCGACAGCGACACGCTGGCCGTCGTGGCCTACCAGCTGGCGCGCGACGAGCGCCTGGCCGAGGCCGCGCTGCCGGCGCTGGCCATCGTGGCCGTGGGCTTGATTCCGGTGGCGCTGCTGTGGCGCGCCATGAAGCTGAAGTGACGCGCTGGGGCTGGCCCCGCCAGTAGGAATCGAACCTACATCTGACCCTTAGGAGGGGCCCGTTCTATCCATTGAACTATGGCGAGGGCGCGGCGCAAGGGGCGGGAGTTTACGGGCAGCGGTCCGCGGGCTTGTCGGCTGCGGTGCGCTGGCTGGGGGTGGTTCGATCAGCGCGGGCCGTGGCAGCATGCGCGCCCATGTCCAGCCCCCCCGCCGACGCCCCCATCACCCGCTGGTTGCACGCCTGGCGCGATGGAGACCGCAACGCCTTTGCCCAGCTGGTGCGGCAGCTCGAAAGTGAACTCGGGCGCCTGGCCGCTTCGCGGCTGCGCGGCGTCGAGACCCCCTCGCTCGGGCCTGGCGATCTGTTGCACGAGGCCTTGATCAAATTGATGGAGCGGCCGCCCGACTGGCAGGACCGCGGCCATTTTTTTGCCACCGTCTGTACCGCCATGCGCAGCGTGATGGTGGACCACGCCCGCGCGCGCCAGGCCGACAAACGCGGCGGCGACTGGCAGCAGGTGACGCTGACCCTGTCGCTGCATGGCGAGGACAGCTGGGTGGCGGATCTGCTCACGCTCGACCAGTTGCTGACCCGCCTAGCGGCGGAAGATCCCCGCGCGCACGAGGTGCTGCAGCTGACCTATTTCGGCGGCCTGCCGCGCGAGGCGATCGCGGAGGTGCTGGCGGTCTCGGTCCCGACCGTCGACCGCGAGCTGCGCTTTGCGCGGGCCTGGCTGGCCGAGCAGCTGGGACGATCGCTCGAGGCCTGACGCGATGGCAGAACTTGCCCGCATCAAGGCGCTCTTCCATGCGGTGGCGGATGCCGCCGACCCCGAACGGGCGCTGCGCGAGCAAACCGATGCCAACCCCGAGGAGGCGGCGCGGGTGCTGCGCCTGCTCGGGCATGCCAAGGAGCCGACGCGCTTCTCGCGACCTTTGGCGCAGGCCGCGGAGGCCCTGCAGGCGCCCGAGTTGCAGCCGGGCGACCACCTGGGGCCCTGGCTGCTGGGCGAACCCCTGGGCGAAGGGGGCATGGGCATGGTCTTCAGCGCCGAGCGCGACGACGGCCACTACCGCCAGCGCGCCGCGCTCAAGCTGCTGCGCGGCTGGAGTGCCCTGGGCGCGCAGGAAGGGCAGGCTCGGCTGGCGCGTGAACGCCAGATCCTGGCCTCGCTGAATCATCCCCACATCGCCCGCCTGCTGGACGGCGGCAGCACGCCGGCGGGCCGCCCTTACCTCGTGATGGAGTACGTCGATGGCCAGCCCATTGACCGCCACGCTGACGAGCGGCAGCTGGACCTGGGTGCCCGCCTGCGCCTGTTCGACGCCGTCTGCGAGGCCGTGGCCCATGCGCATGCGCGGCTCGTCATCCATTGCGACATCAAGCCGGGCAACGTGCTCGTGAATGGCGAGGGCCAGGTGCGGCTGCTGGACTTCGGCATCGCCCAGTTGGCCGGCCAGGGCGATGCGCCGGACTTCAGCCCCGCTGCCACGCCCGGCTACGCCCCGCCCGAGCAACTGGCGGGTGAGCGGCCGGCCCCGGGCTGGGACGTCTACGCGCTGGGCCGCTTGCTGCAGCGTCTGTGCGGCGCCTGCGCGGGGCGCCGATCCACCGAACTGCAGGCGGTGGTCGCCAAGGCCTGCGCCGACGAGCCGGCGCAGCGCTACGCCGGGGTGCCGGCGCTGCAGGAGGATGTGCGGCGCCTGCGCCACCACGAGCCTTTGCTGGCTTTGCGAGGCAGCGGGCCGCTCTACCCGCTGCGCAAGGCCCTGCGGCGCCGTTGGCCCTGGGCGCTCACGGGCCTGTTGGGCCTGGCGGGGAGCGCCGCCTTCACCCACCAGCTGGTGAGCGAGCGCGACCGCGCGCGGCAGGAGGCCGCCACCACGCGCGAGGTGAGCGACTTCGTGGTGTCCCTCTTCCAGCAGGCCGACCCCACCTTGGCTCAGCGGCACGACCTGACGGCCCGCGAGCTGCTGGACCAAGGCCGCGCCCGCCTGGCAACCCAGTTGAAGGATCAACCCGCCCAGCGCGCGCGCTTGCTGGAGGTGCTGGCCGATGTGTACGACGGGTTGGGCGCCCGCCCCAAGGCCCTCGAGGCCTTCGAGGAGGCTTTGCGCACAGGCACGCTGACACCCGAGCGCGAGGCGCGGCTGCAGGTGCGGCGCGCCCTGCTGCTGGCCAACAGTGGTCGCAGTGAAGAAGCCGTGGTGGCGGGTCAGCGGGCCCATGCCCTGGCGCTCGGCCTGCGCACGCAGGATGTCGCTTTGCTCGCCACGATCGAGAACCGGCTGGGTGTGGCGCTCACCAACGTGGGGCGTTTCGACGAGGCCGAGCCGCTGCTTCAGGCCTCGCTGGCGCGCTACCTGGGCCTGTACGGCGAGGCCAATGGCAACTCCTCGTCCGTGCTGCACAACCTGGCCCGCCTGGCGCTGCGGCGCGACCAGATGGACACGGCCGAGTCCCTGTTTCGACGCGCCCTGGCAGCCGGCCGTGCCGGGCGCGGTGCGCAGGCGGACGAGACCCTGGACACGCAGATCCAGCTGGCCCGGCTGCTGGCCGATCGGCAGCGGTTTGGCGAGGCCCTGCAGCTGTTGCGGGACGCGACCCGTGCGCGCGAGGCCGTCTGGGGGCCGGCCAGCGAGCACCTGGCCACGGCGCTGAATGAATTGGGGGTGGTGGAGCTTGACGCGGGCATCAGCCAGGACGCGGAGCGCACGCTGCGCCGGGCCCTGGAGATCGAGCAGGGTTTGGCTGCCGGCAAACCCAGTCGCCAGTTGGCCATCGTGCAACACAACCTGGCCAAGGTGCTGCTGGCCACGGGCAGCCCGGAAGCCGGTCCGCTGCTGCGCGCATCTGTGGCTGAGCGCCTGCGCGTGTTCGGCAAGAGCGAGGCAGCAGGCGTGCAGCCCGCGCGCGTGAATCTGCTGCGCTGGCTGCTGGCGCACGACGAACTGACCGAGGCGCAGACCCAGTTCGAAGCCCTGTGGGCAGAGCGCGGCCGGCGTGCCCCGGAAGACCGCGAGCGCCTGACGGCCGAATTGCTGGGGTTGGAGCTGGCCTTGCGGCGCGGCCAGCGGGCGCAGGACCCGCAGCTGGATGGCCTGGCCGCGCGCATCGATGCCGTGGTGACCCGCTCCGCCGATGCCCCCTTGCTGAACGGCCCGCTGCAGACCCACCTGCTGCGCCTGCGCGCGGAGTGGGCGGAGCGAGCGGGTGATCGCGAAGCTGCCTTGCGGTGGAGCGAAGACGCTTGGCGTGGCTTGCAAACGCTGCTCCCGCCCGGCCACCCCGGCCTGCTGATGCCAGGCCTGGTGCATGCACGCCGCCTGCAGGCGGCCGGTCGCACCGCGGAGCTTGCGGCGGTGCGCGCCGCACTGCAGGGGGCGGCGCAGGCGCACGGGCCTGACTCACGCTGGCGCCAGGCTTTTTTGCAGCTGCGCTGATAGGTCGCCCGGGCGAAATGCGTTGAGTGATCTGAGGGCTCCTTCGAAGCCCCAGGGAGCTCGACCATGGATGTGCTGCACAAGGCGCTCATCACCGCTGGCGTGGTGGCGGGGTTGCTGTGGTTGCTGCGCCAGTCGGGGCCCCGCGCAGGGGGACTGGCGGCGGCGCTGCCCCTCACCTCGGCGCCGGTCCTGGTCTGGCTGGGCCTGGAGCAGGGGCCCGGACCGGTTGCGGGAGCCGCCAGCGGTGCCCTGCTGAGCACGGCGCTCACGCCGTTGCTGGTGGCCGTGTACGGCCGTCTCAGCTCCCGGCATGGCCCATTGAGTTGTTTGCTGCTCGGCCTGGGGGCGGCGGCTGTGGCTCTGCTGCTGCTGGAACCCTGGCTGGGTCGCACCGCCCTGGCGGGCCTGGCACTGGCGCTGGGGCTGAGCGCGCTGGCGCTGCGCCTGTTGCCGCGGCCGACGCAGGCGTTGCCGCGCGCCAGTCACTGGCGCAGGGAGTTGCTGCAGACCGCCGCGGTGGCGGGTGGACTCACCTGGGTCATCGATGGGGTGACGGGGCATGCCAGTGCCACGTCCTGCGGCCTGCTGGCGGCCTTTCCCGTCGTGGGCTTGACGACCCTGTACAGCACGCATCGCCGCCAGGGGGCTGCGGTGGCGTGCCAGTTCCTGGCCGCTTATGTCGAGGGCACGGCGGCCAAAGCGGTCTTTCTGGCCTTGCTGGTGGGCGGCTTGAACAGCCTGCCGTTGCCCTGGGCCTGGTGCGGCGCGGCCGCCGGCGGCCTGTTCACCCTGCTGATGCTGCGCCACCCCAGGGCGCAGCTGCTGTGGGCGGTTGCCACCCCGTCTCAATGAGGAGCGTCACCATGTCCCTGCCTGAGTTGATGTCTTCGGCCGAACGGGCCTCCTGGCCCATCGTGGCCCAATCGTTGGAGCTGCCGGGCTGCGAGCGCCCGCTGGCCTACGCGCTGCAGTACTGGCCCGGCACGCTGCGCAACCTGCTGCGTCCGCACCGGCTGCGTGCGCAGGTGCAGGCGCCTCGTCTCGTGGCTGCCGTGGCCGTTCCGGCCGCGTTGCGCCAGCGCTGGGAACAGCTGTTTTCCACCGATGCCCGCTGCCCCCTGCTCGTCAACCAGAGCGTCGGCACCTTGCTCTACACACGGCTGTTCGGGCAACTGGGGCTGAACTTCCGCCACCTCTTGCACCTGCAGCATCGCACCGTGCACGCCAGCAGCCCGGAGGCCCTGGCTGCCGCCACGCGCCAGCAGCTGGACTGTCACCTGGAAGGGTGCTGGCGTCTACCGGACGACAAGGCCCTGGTCGCCCTGCGGACCGAGATCCTGCGCGCCCCGTCCGAGGGCGGAGCGCCCCTGGCGACCGTGCAGGATCGCTTCCTCATCCGCCGGGTTCGGCGCGCGGACTGGGAGCAGCTGCCGCCCGTGGAAGGTCGGGGCGCGCTTCGAGAGCTGGTGGGGCTGCGCAGGCGCCGCGCGGAACTGGACCCCGAGCAGGGGCTGGAGTTGGCGCTGGCGCTGCCGCGCGACCTGGGTCGGCGCTACGGTGGGGTGTCTGGCGACCACAACCCGGTGCACACCGCCCCCTGGGCGGCGCGCCTGTTCGGGCTGCGGCGCCCGTTCGTGCAGGGCCTGGCGCTGCGCAATCTCATCGTCGCCGCGCTACACCGCGCCGACCTGCCCCTGCAGTCGCTGCAGCTCACCTTCGCCCAGCCCGCCTACCTGGGGCAGACCTTGCGCCTGGTGTTGCAGGACGAGCGGTTCGAACTGCTCGATGCCGCGCAGCAGGTGGTGGCCTTCGGGCGCAGCAGCGACTGAGTCCAGGGCCGCATCGGCCCCGGCGAACTACTTGCGCGGGCAGGTGTTGAAGCCAAGCACGGTGTAGAGCGGGCACCAGCCCAACGCACCGGTGGCCAGGGGCACGATGCCGAGGTAGGCCCAGGGCCCGAGCACGCCGGCCACGGCCAGGCCGATCAGGGTCAGACCGCCAACGACACGCAGGCCGCGGTCCAGGCCGCCTTCATTGGGTTTGAGCATGGGGGTTCTCCTTGGGGTTGCGGAACTCAGGGCGCCTCGCGCTCCATCAACAGATAGGTGTTGTAGGCATTCATGCGGTTGGCGAAGCGGAACATCGGGAGCGGCTCGAAGCGCGACCAGTCGGTGCGGGCGTAGGCCTCGTCGAAGGGCTCGAGGTTGCGGGCCGCCGCCCCCATGGTCTGGCGCAGGTAGAGCAGGTAGTCGCGCGTCAGCTGCAGGTCGGCCTGCGGGGCGTCGGCCACCGGGCCGTGGCCGGGCAGCAGGCGCGCCGGTTGCAAGCTCAGCAGGCCATCCAGTGCGCGGACCCAGCTGCGGCTGTCGGCCTGGCCGATGAAGGGAATGCGGCCGCGGAACACCAGGTCGCCTGCGAACAGGCTGCCGCTGCGCGGGTGGTAGACCACCAGGTCCTCCGGCGTGTGCGCAGGCCCGACATGGCGGATCAGCACGCGCTCTCCGCCCAGATTCAGTTCGGTCTCTTCCGCGCCCAGCCACTCATCGGCCGGCACCAAATGGGTCTGCTCGTCGATCCAGGGGGCGAGTTCCTCGCGGCTGGCGGCCAGGCGCTGCTGGGCCGTCTCGGAGCTCAGGTACTCGCGTGCCGCCGGGTGGGCCAAGACTCGTGCGCCGGCCGCTTTCAACACCTGCAGCCCATAGATGTGATCGGCGTGGTAGTGGGTGACCACGACCGTGCGGATGGGCAGGGACGTGACGCGACGGATGGCGGCCAGCAGCTCTTCGGCGAGGGCGGGGGAGCCCAGGCCGTCGATCACCAGCACCCCGGATGGCGTGACGATGAAGCCGGCGTTGGAGATGAAGTTGCGGTTGGCGCTGGAACCCAGCGCAGCCTCTCCCTGCACGAACCACACCGAGGCCGCGATCTCGCGTGCCTCTAGCACCTGGGCTGGCGCCCACCGGCCTGCGAGGAGCAGCAGCGCTAGCCCGAGGGCGTGCAGGAGGCGCATGGTTCTTTGCATCAGCATGGGCGAATATTTAGACGTATTCAACCCCCGGCGGGAGCCCGCGCCCTTGATCTGGCGCAAGCCAAGTGCAGGCGCTCAGCAGCCTGCGCCGGCTTTTCAGGCGCGGCTCAGCGGCCGGCGCGCAGCCGACGCGGCGCGACCAGAAGACGGTCGGCGGGTGGGGCGGCCTGCACGTCTTCCACCTCGGACGCCACCTGGGTGCAGACGGCCCGGCAGAGCTGGGCCACCTTCTCGCTTTCCAGTCGGTAATAGACCAGAGTGCCTTCGCGCCGCTTGGCCAGCACGCCGGCACGGTAGAGCGCCGACAGGTGCTGGGACATGTTCGGCTGCGTGGTGTCGATCTGCTCCAGCAGCTCGCTGACATTGCGCTCGCCATGGCAGACCGCGCTGATGATCTTCAGTCGCACCGGCGTGGCCAGCAGCTTGAAGAGTTCAGCGGCCGATTCGAAGACCAGGTCGCTTTCGTTCAGGGCGGTCATTGGCGATCAAGGGCAGGTGAGCGAATCCATTGCTATATCCATGCTAACGGATGGAGTGAGGGAGCTGGGTTGGAGCGCAGCCCCTAGCGCAGTCCGCTCAAGTAGGCGGCCACGGCCTTCGTTTCCAGCTCGCTGAGCTTGCTGGCGATGCCGTGCATCACCGCGTTGTCGTTGGTGCGCTCGCGGCGGTTGAACAGCTTGATCTGGTTCTCGACGTACTGCGCATGCTGGCCGGCCAGGCGCGGCAGGGTTTCGCTGCCCTGAGCCTGCGGGCCGTGGCAGCTGGCGCAGGCGGGCACGCCGCTGAAGGGGTTGCCGCGCGTGTAGACGAAGCGGCCCACAGCCGCGAGCTCCGGGTCCTGCACCGGATGCTCCTGGGGTGGCTGGCGGGCAAACCACTCGCCCAGCGCCTGCATGTCGGCGGGGCTGAGCTCCTCCACCATCGGCTGCATGGTGCTGCTCTTGCGCTTGCCGCTGCGGTAGTCGGCCAGCTGACGGGCCACGTAGGCCGCGTTCTGGCCGGCCAGACGCGGGAACACGGGGCTGGAGCTTTCGCCATTGGCACCGTGGCAGATGAAGCAGCGGCCTTGCACGATGGCCTCGGCGGCGGCGAGGTCCGCGGCCTGGGCGCGTGGCAGCACGGCGAGCAGCAGCGGGAAAAGAAGGGCTCTCATGGGGTCTGGGCCTGGCCGGGCATGGCCTGGTCGGAGTTGGGTTGGGCGTACTGATCGAGCAGGCGGTCAGTGAGCGCGGCGGCCAGCCAGATGCCGACCAGGGTGAGCCAGGCGGTGAGTGAAAACACCGCGGCTCCGGATAGCCCGGCACCCACCGCGCAGCCGCCCGCCAGCATGCCGCCAAAACCCATCAGCACCGCGCCGGCCAGGTAGCGGCGCATGCTGGCACCGCCCTGAAAGCCTTCGAGCTTCAGCTCGCCGAAGGCGGCCGCCGCCACGAAAGCGCCGAGCACCACGCCAACGATCAGACCCATGTCGAAATTCAGCGGCTTGCCGCCGGCGAACAGCACGCGTGTCAGCAGCTCGGCCGAAGGGCCGGTGAAGCTCATGGCCTGCACCGGCGTGGGCTCGAAGGCGAGGCGGCCGAACTGGAAGGTGAAAGCCCAGGCGGCGGCAATCGTCAGGCCCACGGCGATGGCGCCGCCCCAGCCCCAGGCCGGCACGCGCTGGCGACGGGCCCACACCACGGCGGCGGCCAGCCACAGCACGCCAAAGGCCAGGGCGACGCCATGGCCCAGTTGCCAGCGCGCCAGCAGGTCCCGCGCGGGGCCACCCTCTACCGTGACCCAGGCCGTCAGCGTTTCACGCAGCGGTGCCAGCGCGCCCGTCCAGCTGGCCTGGGCGGTGACGGCAAACACCAGTCCCGAGATGACCGAGCGCAAATTGCCTTGCGCGGCCAGCACCAGCAGTCGGCTGGAGCAGCCACGCGCCAGGATCATGCCGGTGCCGAACAGCAGCCCGCCAATGAGCGCGCCCGAGATGCTGCCGCGCGCCGCGAGCTGGCGCGCCTCGCTGGCGTCCAACGCGCCCATCAGCACCAGCGCCTGTGTGGCCACCACGGCCGAGCCGAAGGCGAACAGCCAGACCGTGAGCTTGCCGCCTTGCTGGCCCCGCGCGAACTCGATGACGGCCGAGCGCAGGCAGAAGCGGCTGCGCTGCGCAAAGAAGCCGAACAGCGCGCCCAGCAGCAGCCCCCCGCCGGCCAGCGCGGCGGGCTCGCCCACGCGCTCCAGCAGGGTCTGCAGCATTCAGAGCTCCAGATCGCCCAGCACCGCCGCCACACCGGCCTTGGCGCAGGCATCGTCGGCCTCGCCGCCCGGCGCGCCCGAGACGCCGATGGCGCCGAGCACCGCGCCCCCGGCTTCAATCGGCAAGCCACCGCCCACGGCCATCACGCGGGCGCGTTGGCGGATGCCGCTCATCGCCTGGCCGGCCTGGGTTTCGCGTGCCAGGTCGTGGGTGGGGATGCGGAAGCTCGCCGCCGTCCAGGCCTTGTCGCTCGCCACCTCGGGGGTGTGGGCGCCCGCAAAGCGGTCGCGCAACAGCACCTGCAGCAAGCCGCTGCGGTCCACCACGGCCACGGCCACCTGGTGGCCGTTCTGGCGGCACGTGGCCAGCGCGGCTTGGGCGGCCTTCAGCGCCGTTTCGGGCGTCATCAGGCGCACTTCATGATGCGCTGGCGGCTGGGCCTGCAGCGTGCCGGCCAGCAGCAGGCCACTGAGAAGGAGGGGGACTCGTGTCACGACATCACTCCCGGGTTGCCCGCCATGCCGATCAGGCGGGGCGTGTTGAGTCGGCGCGGCTTGACCTTGCCGCCCTGGGCGCGCAGCCAAGCCTCAACATGCTCCCAAACCGGTTTGACGCCGGGCTGACTGCGCGCCTCCTCGGCCACTGGTGCCCAGCCCGCCACCTTGTATCGCTTGGTGGCCTCGATGGGCTTGCCGGCCAGGCGCATGTCGTGGATGCGCTGGCCGGCGCGGGCGTTGGGCTCGATGGCGTAGCTCAGCCCGCCCACGCGCACCATGTCGCCGCCCTGCTGGTAGTAGGGGTCGGGGTTGAAGAGGTTGTCGGCCACGTCTTCCAGCACGGTCTTGATGAACTCTCCGGTCATCTCCGTCACGGTGGCGTAGGGGTAGGTGATGGCCAGCTGGTCCATCATCAGCTCGCGGGTGATCACCTCACCCGGCAGCAGGCTGGTGCCCCAGCGGAAGCCCGGGCTGAAGGCGATCTGCGCGCCCTGGGTGTCCATCAGGGCGTCGCACAGCAGCTGGTCCCAGCTGCCGTTGAAGTTGCCGCGGCGGTACAGCAGGCCTTCGGTGACGGCCAGCTGCTCGGCCAGCTTGGCGGCGTAGGGCGCGCGGATCTTGTCGATCAGGGCCTGCATCTCGGCGTCGGCCGGCAGCAGCTGGCTGAACACCGGCAGCAGGCGGTAGCGGAAGTCGGCCAGCTTGCCGTCCTTGACCTCCAGATCCAGTACGCCCAGGAACTTGCCATTGCTGCCGGCGTTCGTCACCAGGGTGGTGCCGCCGGCGTTCTTCACCGGCACGGCGACCGGCACGCCGTCGTGCGTGTGGCCACCCAGGATGGCGTCGATGCCGCGCACGCGGCTGGCCAGCTTCAGGTCCACGTCCATGCCGTTGTGGCTGAGCAGAACCACCAGCTGGGCGCCCTTGGCGCGGGCCTCGTCCACCTGGCGCTGCAGGTTCTCGTCCTGGATGCCGAACTCCCAATCGGCCACCAGGTAGCGCGGGTTGGCGATCGGCGTGTAGGGGAAGGCCTGGCCCACGATGGCCACCGGCACGCCGTTGATCTCGCGGATCACGTACGGCTTGAAGACCGGGTCGCCGAAGTCGTTGGTCTTGACGTTCTGGGCGACGAAATCGACCTTGCCGGCGAAGTCCTTCTCGACGATCTCCTTCACGCGCTCCATGCCATAGGTGAACTCCCAGTGGCCGGTCATCACGTCCACGCCCAGCAGCTTGCAGGCGTCCACCATGTCCTGGGCATTCGTCCACAGGCTGGTGGCGCTGCCCTGCCAGGTGTCGCCGCCATCCAGCAGCAGGGCGCCGGGGCGGCTGGCGCGCAGGCGCTTGACCAGGGTGGCCAGGTGCGCGAAGCCGCCCACCTGGCCGTAGCCGCGCGAGGCCTTCTCAAAGTCCAGCGCCGTGTAGGCGTGGGCCATGGCCGTGCCGGGGCGCACGCCCACGTGCTTGAGCAGGCTTTCACCCACCAGGTGCGGCAGCTGGCCTTTCATGGCGCCCACACCGAGGTTGACGCTGGGCTCGCGAAAGCGGATGGGCAGCAGCTGCGCATGGCAGTCCGTCATGTGCAGCAGCGACACGTTGCCGAAGCGCGGCAGCTCGTACAGCGCCTGCTCGGCCTGTGCCGCCGAGGCTTCGGCCCAGGGCCCCAGGGCCATGCCGGCGGCTGTGGCGGTGCCCAGCACCTGCAGGAACTCGCGCTTGGAGAGGTTCATGGTTCAGTCTTCACTGATATTCGGAGCGCAAAAAAAGCCCGAACGATGTCGGGCCCTCTTTCTCACTGATTGACGGGTGACTTCGGGTCCAGCAGCAGCGCCATGAGGTCCTTGAGCTGCCCTTCGTCCAGCAGCTTGGCGTGGCCGAAGCGTGGCATGTTGGAGCAGGCCGAGTAGGCCTTGCTGTTCCACAGCTTGCCCCAGGTGTAGTCGACGATGGGCTTGGACGCCGGGTCGTCCGGGTTCAGCACGCCGCGCAGCTTGCCGTAGTTCCACAGGCTGGGGCCGATGGTGCCGAAGGAGATTTCCTTCTTGTCGATCTGGTGGCAGTTGTAGCAATTGCCGCCGTTGACCTTGGTCTCGATGCTGGCGTCCGTCCAGGTCATGCCGCGGCCGTTCTGGGCCAGGGCTTCGCCGCGTTTCCAGTCGCCCAGGTAGCGCCCGTCGGTGGGGGGCTGGATGGTGGCCAACGCTTCCTTTTCCACCTGCTTGCTGACGGCCTCGCTGGGGGGCTTGTCACTCGAGCAGGCCGATTGGCCAAGGTCCTGGTTCAGCCGCTCCACCTTGGCGATGCCTTGGTCGCGGAAGGAGGCTTTCATCATGGCCTGGGCCTGGGTATCCAGCTCGGCGGGCGAGGGCAGGCTGGCACAGGCGGCGAGCAGCACGACGCCGCTGGCCAGGAGGATCGAGGTCTTCATCGGCGGCTCCTTAGCGCTTGATGCCGGGGGCGATGGATTCAGCCCCCTTGGCGTTGATGCCCATGAAGCTGGCCAGCGCAATCGTGACCTCGGAGGCGTAGCCGGGGTAGGGGAAGCGCTGCTGGCGGAAGCAGTCGTTCAGGCGCCGCTGCATGCTCCACAACTCGCCGCTGCTCACGCGGTAGGCGGGCCAGGCCGCGAAGCCCACCCCGTTGCCTGGGTTCTTGGTGAGATTGGGCAGGTCCTGCAGGCGGATGCGCTTGCCGTCCTCGCCATGGCAGGAGGCGCAGGAGAAGTCATGCGTGCCGCCACGGAAGTAGAAGGCGCGCTTGCCCAGTTCGTACGAGCGCTTTTCCTCGGGGTGGCTGGCCGGCAGGTTCATCTTCATGCCGCGCGATTCGGCCGAGATCCAAGCCACCAGGCCTTCCATATTGGCCTGCTCGCCGCGGCCAAAGCGCTCCTCGCTCACCGTCTTGGGGTCGATGCCCTGCAGGCGCTCCATGCAGGTCAGCAGGCGCGACTCAAGGTCCTGCACCTTGTTCGTGTCGGCAAACCAGCGCGGCAGCTCCACGAAGGCGCCTTTCACCACCCCCGGCCCCTTGCCCAGATCGCAGGCTTCGAGCGAGGCGTTATTGGGGCCGCGCTTGCGCTTCCACAGGTCCTCGCCTTTGGCCTCGAAGAGCTCGGCAGGGTTGCCGTCTTCGAGCATCTTGCGGTACTCGGCAATGCCGTCCGCGGCGGACTTCTCTTGCGCGGGGGCGCTCACCGCGATCAAGGCGATCGCACTGGCGGCGAGCACCGCGAAGGGCTTGTGCTGCATCGGGGGGTCTCCTGCAGGTAGGGAAAAGTTGGGCCGTTCAGGACACCACGGCTTCGTCGCTGCGGGTCTCGCCGCGGTTGTCCTTCCAGCTGATGGCGATCTTGTCCCCCGCCTTGGCGCCCTTGACCACGAACTGCAGGAAGGGGTTCTTGGACACCGACGGGCCCCACTGGGCACTCAGCACGGGCTTGCCGTTGTGAGTGGCGCTCACTTCCTGGATGAACCAGGCGGGGATGGGCTTGCCAGCGGCGTCCTTGCGCTGGCCGGTTTCCATTTCATGGGCCATGAGGACGCGGACGGTGGCCTTGTCGCCGGCGACTTGGGCGCGGATGCGCATGGGATCGGGCATGGGAGTCTCCTTGAATTCAGTTGAGGTTGGTGCGGTGCGCTGGTCTCACCCAGCCGGCGCGCGCGAGACGCGCACCGTCCTTCGAGCGGCGTCGGACAGTCCTCAGGACTGTCCTCGGGCCGCTCTCAGCCTCCGCAGCCCCCCAAGGTCACCTTGATTTCCTTCTGCGCAAACAGCACCTTGCCATCCGCCATCAGGGCCACGGCCAGCACATTGGAGGACTGGCCCATCTTCACGCGCGTGTTGAAGCTGGCTTCCACCGCGTCGCTCACCTCAAACACTGCGGCCAGCGTGCTGGGGTTCTTTTCCACCAGCACGGCCAAGCGCTTGACGCCGGGCAAGGTGGTGGCCACGCCCACCGGCACCACGGCGCCGTTCTCGGCGATGTCCGGCCCGGTGATGGTGACGTCCTTGCTTTCGGCCGGGGCGCCGCCGCCCAGGGCCTTGATGGCATCGGCCACGGTCTTGGCCTCAAAGGCGGCCTGCGTCCAGGCGGCCAGGGCCGGCTGGGGCAGCAGGCCGGCGCCGGCCAGCAGGGCCATGACCTTGGCCGAGTCGGCCAACAGCTTGCGTCGCGTGTGCATCAGGTTCTCCTTGTTCAGCTCATGCTAATGAATGGATTCAGATCCTCACAAGCCGGGGTTATCTCGGGCTGTGGATTCAGCGCTTGGCGCCGGCTGCGATCCAGCTGGCCAGCAGGGCGGCGTCGGCATCGGACAGGGTCTGCGGTGGCATCGGCACCGCGCCCCAGACGCCTTGGCCGCCGCTGCGAATCTTTTGCTGCAGGTAGGACGCCAGGTCGGCGCGGCTGGCGTGCTTCTTGGCGATGGCGTTGAAAGCGGGCCCAACGATGGCCTTGTCCACGCCGTGGCAGGCCGTGCAGCTGTGCTGCGTGGCCTTGGCCAGGGCAGCGGCGTTCGGGGCGGGCGCCGCGGCCGCGGGCTGGGCCGGTGCGGGCAGGCTGGGCGGTGCGCCAGCGGGTCGCGTGGTGTCCGCGCCATGCTGGGCGCCCACGGCACGGTTCTGTTCGGCCAGGTTGCCATGGGCATTGCGAGCGTGCTCGGGCAGGAAGCTGGCCAGCTGCGGCTCAGGCCCGCAATCCTTCATGCAGGCCGTGGCGCGCACATCGGGCTTGCCGCCATTGCCCAGACTTTTTCCCGGCCACAGGCCGTGGTCGGTGTGCATGCCGTTGCGATTGGGCAGCCGGGCCTGCACCTGGGCCATGTTCTCGTGGCTCAGCACGAAGTCGTCCGGCACCACACCGCCCAGGTTGAGCAGGTAGGCGGAAACGGCGTAGACCTCGTCCGGGGTCAGTGACTTGGGCTGCGTCCAGGGCATGGCGCGGTGGATGTAGTCCCACAGCGTGGAGAGCTGGGAGAGCTTCATCAGCGTGGTGCGGCCCGGGAAGCCGGGGTCGGTCAGGCGGGCCACCCGGCCCTTGGCGATGTCCTGCTGGGTGGTGCCGCCCACCAGCGGCGCGAACACCTCATTGCTTTCGCCGAACACGCCATGGCAGGAGGCGCACTTGGCCTCCCAGACCTCGGTGCCGCGAGCCACCGAACCAGAGCCCGGCGGCAGGCCCTTGAAATCGGGGCGCACGTCGATGTCCCAGGCCTTGACTTCCTTGGGCGTGGCCGGCCGGCCGACATTCGGGTAGGGCTGGGCCAGGGCGCTGCCGGCCGCCAGGGCCAGCAGGGCGGCGAGAACCGACTTAGCCCGCAAGCTGGACATTCTTGACCTCCCCGCTTTCCTGCACCAGCCAGGTCTGGATGGCGTTGTTGTGATAGATCGAACGCGTGCCGCGCACGGCACGCAGTTGGCGGTAGCTGGGCTGCACGTAGCCTGTCTCATCCGTGGCGCGGCTCTGGATCAGGGCCGGCTTGCCGTCCCACACCCAATCGATGTTGAAGCGCGTCAGGCATTTGCTCAGCACCGGGGTTTCCAGCCGCGCCGTGCGCCAGTTGCGGCCGCCGTCCACCGACACATCCACCTTCTTGACCTTGCCGCGCCCACTCCAGGCCAAGCCGGTGATGTTGTAGAAGCCCTGGTCCAGCAGCACCTGGCCGCCCGAGGGCGTGGTGACCACCGACTTGCATTCCTGGATGCTGGTGTACTGGCGGTGGCGGCCGTCCGGCATCAGGTCGATGTAATGCAGCACCTCGTCCTTGGCGCCGTAGGGCTGGTCGCCCACCTCGATGCGGCGCAGGTACTTCACCCAGCTCACGCCCTGCACGCCCGGCACCACCAGGCGCAGGGGGTAGCCGTTCTCAGGGCGCAGCATCTCGCCGTTCTGGCCATAGGCCACCAGCACCTCGCCGGATTCGACCAACTCCATCGGCAGCGTGCGCGTCATGCTGGAGCCATCGGCCCCCTCACCGAGCACATAGCGGGCCTTCTTGTAGTCCACGCCTGCCATGTCGAACAGCAGCTTCAGCGGCACGCCGGTGAACTCGCTGCAGCTGAGCATGCCGTGCGAATACTGGCAGGTCGGCACCGCCACATTGCCCCATTCCATGCCGGTGTTGGCGCCGCATTCGATGAAGTGAAAGCGGCTGACGGAAGGCAGACGCATCAACTCGTCCAAGGTGAACACCATCGGCTTCCTGAGCAGGCGCTCGTCCGAGCCATTGATCATCAGCCGGTGCTTGGAGGGGTCAATGTCCCACCAGCCCTGGTGGTGGCGCTCGAAATGCAGACCCGAGGGCGTGACGATGCCGAACAGCGACTGCAGCGGGGCGAAGGACACCGAGGCCTGCGCGGTCTGCGTCAGCCCCGGGCTCTGACGGCGCTGCACATTGGCCTCGTACTTCGATGGCTTGCCGTAGCCGTCCGTCGCCACCGGCTGGCCCAGGCCCTTGCTGTGATCGGGCAGCTCCAGGATGTTGGGGTCGCCGCCCTGCGGATCCACCGGGTTCGCGGTGGCCAGGGCGCGCGGGGCCGCGGCGCTGGCGCCGGCCGCCCCGGCGGCCGCGAAGGCCTCGCGCAGGAAGTCGCGCCGCCCCTCCTTGGCCTCGGCAAAGACCTGGCGCACGCCTTCGGCGTCGATGAAGTTCTCGGGAGCCTTGATCAGGCGGCCCTGGGGGCTTCGTTCGGTGCTCACGGGGGCTCCTGCTCGGCAGACCTGGACGCGCGTCGGGCCCATGCCTGCTTAAATTTGTATATCAGTGCATGCAAATATACGGGTACCAAGGGCGACTGTCAGT
>JBDHSJ010000064.1:0-19065 GCA_039808065.1 Burkholderiaceae bacterium
CTCGGTGGCGAGTACTTCCGCTTCGATGAGGCGCGCCAGGAACTGCGTGGCGAGCGCACCGGTATTCGCTATGGCTTGGGCGCGCGCCTGCATGTGCAGGTGAGCCGGGTGGACCTGGACGGCCGCCGAATCGAGTTCAGGCTGTTCCAGCAGGCTGAGGGCAAGCCCGGCGGCAAGGGCAGGGCGCGTGACCCCGCCGAGCCTTCGGCGGTGCAGCGGCTCAAGGAGGTGGAGCAGGAGTCGCGCGCGCTCAAGCGGGCGCGCACGGATCGCGCCACGTCATCAGAAGGGCGCAAGGCGGCGCCCGGCGCACGCAAGGCGGCTCGCAAGAGCCGTCGCTGAGCCTCAGGGGTGCAGCTGGTGCATGACCTGCACCAGCTGGCTGGCCGGCAAGGGCGCGCTGCCTTGGGGTAGCTGGTCGGCGGCCAGTCCGTGCCAGGCAGCGGCCAATGCCGCCAGATGCTGCGGGTCGGCAGAGGGGGCCTGCGCCCACAAGCCGCCCAGCCAGCCGGCGAGCACATCCCCGGTGCCAGCGCTCGCCAGTGCGCCATGTCCGGTGGTGTTGATCAGCGGCCGCTGACCAGGACTGGCAGTGAGTGTGCCGGAGCCTTTGAGGAGCACCGTGCAGTGCAGGTCTTGTGCCAGCTGCTGGGCCCAGCGCAGGCGGTTCCCCTGGACCTCGGCGACGGTCATTTGCAGCAGTCGTGCGGCTTCCAGGGGGTGGGGGGTCAAGATGGTGCGAGCGCCGCGTCCGGCGCGCTGCCGCAGCTTGATGCACAGGCTGGAATCAGCGGCCAGGGTGTTCAGGGCATCGGCATCGAGCACCAGATGCTGCGTGCGCTCCAGCAGCAGCTCCAGGCAGTCCGATTTGGCGTTGCCCCAGCCGCAGCCGGCCACCACGGTACTGCTCTCGGGCGGGCCTTCTTCGGGGAATGCCCGCAAGATCAATTCGGGATGAAGGCAGTCTGCGTCGTCGCGACCCTCAAGGTAGACCCGCCCTGCGCCGGCAAGCAAACCGGCTCGCGCAGCCAGCAGGGCAGCGCCTGGCATGGCACCGCCCACCACCCAAAGGTCGCCTTGGCGCCCCTTGTGCGTGCCGTGGCTGGACTGCACGCGCGGCGAGAGGGTGCGCCAGCTGGCGAGCAGCTCGCGGCCAACCAGTTCGGCCGCAGCAAGTTCGCCCTCGAACGGCGCGCCCAGCTCATCCAGCCAGACGCGCCCGGCGACCGCACGTCCGGCACCTGTGAAAAGGCCGGGTTTGGCGCCCAGGAAGGTCAGCGTGTCCGTGCAGGCGACGGCGCCCCAGTCGCGCCCGGTGTCGGCCTCCAGGCCGCTCGGCACATCGAGTGCCAGCTTGCGGCCGGGGTGCTGAGCCAGCACGCGCAGGCAGTGCGCCAGCTCGCCGCGGGGCTCCGAGCACAGGCCGATGCCGAGCAGGGCATCCAGAATCAGGTCCGCTTGGGCGGGTGGCTGTGGCTCGCTGGAGAGGTGCACGCCCGCGGCCCGGGCGCGCGCCATGGCGGCGCGATGGTCGGGTGTGCGGCTTTCGCCGCCGATGGCATGCACGGTCACCGGCACGCCCCAGCGGTGCAGGTGCCAGGCGGCCACCCAGCCATCGCCGCCGTTGTTGCCGGGGCCGCAGAGCACCGACACCTGGCGTGCGCTGGGCGCGAGCGCACGCGCCAGGCGGGCGGTTGCAAGGCCGGCGCGCTCCATCAGCACGCAAGGCTGGGAGCCGGGCGCCACTGCGCGTGCCTCTAGCCGGCGTGTGACCGCAGTGTCGTAAGCAGGGAGTGTTCCGTTCAGTGGCAGCAGCGCACGCGGGGGCTTGTTCATGAATGCGGCTATACTCTTTGGGTTTTGCGCGGCACAGCGCTGCGTCAAAGCGTCCTCAACCTCGTGGTATTCGCGGTAATTCGCGAGCCGGGCACCGAATGGTGCCATCGCCCTCTCGGGGTGCGGTGGTCTAGCCCGGCTTCAGACCCAACCTTCGGAGACTCTTATGTCCGTCACCATGCGTGAAATGCTGGAAGCCGGTGTCCATTTCGGCCACCAAACCCGCTTCTGGAACCCCAAGATGGCCCCGTACATCTACGGCCATCGCAACAAGATTCACATCATCAACCTGGAAAAGAGCCTGCCGGCCTTCCAGGAAGCGCTGAAGTTTGTGCGCCAGCTGTCCAGCAAGCGCGGCAATATCCTGTTTGTCGGCACCAAGCGCCAGGCCCGCGAGATCGTCGCCCTGGAAGCCCAGCGCGCCGGCATGCCCTTCGTCGAGCAGCGTTGGCTCGGCGGCATGCTGACCAACTTCAAGACCGTCAAGGGTTCGCTGAAGAAGCTCAAGGACATGCAGGCTGCCAAGGAAGCCGGCACCGAGTCGAAGATCAAGAAGGAAGCCTTGATGTTCGACCGCGAGATCGCCAAGCTGGAAAAGAACATCGGCGGCATCCAGGACATGGGCGCTCTGCCTGATGCCCTGTTCGTCATCGACGTGGGCTACCACAAGATTGCCGTGGCCGAGGCCAAGAAGCTGGGCATCCCCGTGATCGCCGTGGTGGACACCAACCACTCGCCCGAAGGCATCGACTACGTCATCCCCGGCAACGATGACTCGGCCAAGGCCGTCGCTCTGTACGCCAAGGCCATGGCAGACGCCGTGCTGGAAGGCAAGGCCAACGCTGGCAACGAGCTGGTGCAGGCCGTGACCACCGGCGACGAGTTCGTCGAGGTCAGCGAGGGCAACTAAGCCTCGCCCCAACGCTTTTCCGAAGGGGGCTTTCAGGCCCCCTTTGTCCAACTGAATTCTGGAGAGATTGATGGCTGCTATCACCGCAAGCATGGTCGCCGAGCTGCGCGCACGCACCGACGCCCCGATGATGGAATGCAAGAAGGCCCTGACCGAGGCTGACGGCGATCTGGCCCGCGCGGAAGAGATCCTGCGCGTCAAGCTGGGCAACAAGGCTGGCAAGGCCGCCTCGCGCGTGACCGCCGAGGGCGTGATTGCCGCCGCCGTGAAGGGTGATGTCGGCGCGCTGATCGAAATCAACTGCGAAACCGACTTCGTCAGCAAGAACGACGCCTTCCTGGCCTTCACCAACGCGCTGGCTGCCCTGGTGGTCGAACACAACCCGGCCGACGTGGCGGCCCTGTCGGCCCTGCCGCTGAGCCAGGAAGGCTTCGGCCCGACCGTGGAAGACGTGCGCAAGGGTCTGATTGGCAAGATCGGCGAGAACATGTCGATCCGCCGCTTCCAGCGCTACGCCGGCAATGGCAAGCTGGCCCACTACCTGCACGGCACCCGCATTGGCGTGCTGGTGGCCTTTGACGGTGACGAGACGGCTGCCAAGGACGTTGCGATGCACGTCGCCGCCATGAAGCCCGTGGCCCTCAGCAGCGCCGATGTGCCGGCCGATCTGATCGACAAAGAGCGCAAAATCGCCACCGAAAAGGCTGCCGAATCGGGCAAGCCGGCCGAGATCGTCGCCAAGATGGTCGAAGGCTCGGTGCAAAAGTACCTGAAGGAAGTCAGTCTGCTGGATCAGGTCTTCGTCAAGGCCGCCGACGGCAAGCAGTCGGTCGGCGCCATGCTGAAGGACAAGGCCACCAGCCTGAAGAGCTTCACCCTCTACGTGGTGGGTGAGGGTATCGAGAAGAAGGTTGACGACTTCGCTGCCGAAGTGGCTGCCCAGGTGGCTGCCGCCAAGGGCCAGTAAGCCGCTCCTGCCTTCCTTGCAAAGGGCGCCTGCGGGCGCCCTTTAAACTGGCGAATCCCCTCGAAATTGACCGTCATGGCAGCCCACAAACGCATCCTGCTCAAGCTCTCCGGTGAAGCCCTGATGGGCGACGATGCCTACGGCATCAACCGCGCCACCATCGTGCGCATCGTGCGCGAGATCCAGGAAGTCACCCAGCTGGGCACCGAGGTGGCGGTGGTGATCGGGGGCGGCAATATCTTCCGCGGCGTGGCGGGCGGTTCGGTGGGCATGGACCGTGCCACTGCCGATTACATGGGCATGTTGGCCACAGTGATGAATGCCCTGGCCCTGGCCGACACGATGCGCCAGGAAGGCATGACGGCCCGCGTGATGTCGGCCATCGGCATCGAGCAGGTGGTCGAGCCCTATGTGCGTCCCAAGGCCCTGCAGTATCTGGAAGAGGGCAAGGTGGTGGTTTTTGGTGCGGGCACGGGCAACCCCTTCTTCACCACCGACACCGCCGCTGCGCTGCGTGGCGCCGAAATCGGTGCCGAGATCATGCTCAAGGCCACCAAGGTAGACGGCGTCTACACCGCCGATCCGAAGAAGGATCCGAGCGCGACCCGTTACACCCGCCTCAGCTTTGACGAGGCCATCACCAAGAACCTGCAGGTTCTGGACGCCACCGCCTTTGCGCTGTGCCGTGACCAGAAGCTGCCGATCCGTGTATTCAGCATCTTCAAACCGGGTGCGCTCAAGTCCGTGGTGATGGGCCACGACGAGGGCACCCTGGTCCACGTTTGATCCGGAGTCCCCATGAGCACCGCTGACATCAAGAAGAGCGCCGAAGCCAAGATGGCGAAATCCATCGAGGCCTTCAAGTCTGAACTGCAGAAGATCCGCACCGGCCGCGCCCACCCGGGCATCCTGGACCAGGTGCATGTCGACTATTACGGCTCGATGGTGCCGATTTCCCAGGTTGCCAATGTGTCGCTGCTGGACGCCCGCACCATCAGCGTGCAGCCCTGGGAAAAGCCCATGGCTGCCAAGATCGAGAAGGCCATCCGCGAGTCCGACCTGGGTCTGAACCCGAGCAGCCAGGGCGATCTGATCCGCGTGCCGATGCCGCCGCTCAGCGAAGAGCGCCGCAAGGATCTGGTCAAGGTCACCAAGGGTACGGCCGAGGACGCCAAGGTGGCCGTGCGCAATGTGCGCCGCGATGCCAACGAGCACGCCAAGAAGCTGTTGAAGGACAAGGCCATCACCGAAGACGATGAGCGTCGCCTGCTCGACGAGATGCAGAAGCTCACCGACCGGACCGTGGCCGAGATCGACAAGCTGCTCGCCGCCAAGGAAGCCGAGATCCTGGCCGTCTGATGGACGCTGCACAGGCGGCCGCCATGCCGCGTCACATCGCCATCGTGATGGACGGCAACGGCCGCTGGGCGAAGAAGCGCTTTCTGCCGCGCTTTTTCGGCCACAAGGCCGGGGTCGATGCCTTGGTGCGCATCATTCAGGCCTGCATCGATCGTCAGGTCGAGCAGCTCACCGTCTTCGCGTTCTCATCTGAAAACTGGAAACGGCCGACCGATGAGGTCAGCGGCCTGATGGGCCTGGTGCTGGCAGCAGTCAGTCGATACCTCGTGCGGGTCGGGGCGATGGGTGTGCAGATCCGCATCATCGGCGACCGCGACGCCATACCGGACAAACTGCGCAGGGCCTGGGCCGATGCCGAGGCCGCAACCGCGCACAACAACAAGCTGGTGCTGAACGTCGCCTTCAACTACGGCGGTCGCTGGGACATCGTGCAGGCCTGCCGCAAGGCCATTGCCGCCGGCCTGAAGCCGGAGGAGCTGACGGAGGCGCAGTTGGACCGATTCATGGCGATGGCCCATGCACCGGACCCTGATCTCTTCATCCGTACCGGGGGCGAGCTGCGTATCAGCAACTTCCTGCTCTGGCAGTCGGCCTACACCGAGTTCGTGTTTTCAAATTGCCTGTGGCCGGACTTCAATGAGGCCGAACTCGACGCGGCGATCCGCTCGTTCCAGGAGCGCGATCGTCGTTTCGGTGGCGTCAAGCTGGAGGCCCAGCCATGCTGAAGCAACGCGTGATCACGGCCCTGGTGCTGCTGGCCATCCTGCTGCCTGCCTTGTGGGCGCCGGTCGCCTGGCCTTTCATGCTTTTCGCTGCTGTGTCAATTGCATTGGCCGGCTGGGAATGGGCGCGCCTGAACGGCTGGCAAGGCGTCGCCGCTGCTCTGTATGGCACGGTCGTGCTCGGACTGATGGCAACCAGCCTGTTGATCCTGCGCACGCCCTCAGCCCTTCTGTTGCAGGCGGTGCTGCTGTTATGGGTGATTGGCGGCGCGCTCGCACTGCGCGGAGCCGCTCCGGGCTGGCAAGGCCTCCCGCAAGGCTTGCGCCTGCTGATCGGCCCGCTGCTGGTCGTGCCAGCCGGTATGGCGATGGTGGTCTGGAAAGGCGTCGGCCTCAACGCGCTTTTGTCCGTGCTCTGCCTCGTCTGGGCCGCCGACATCTTTGCCTACTTTGGTGGCCGCAGCTTCGGTCGGCGCAAGCTCGCCCCCGCCATCAGCCCCGGCAAGAGCTGGGAGGGCGTCTGGAGCGGCATGCTCGGCGTGCTGGCGGTGGCGGCGTTCTGGCACTTCGTCATTGATGCCCAACCCTGGGTTGACAGTCCCAGCCTCTACACGCTTCTGGTGCGAAACCAGGGTCTGCCGTTGGCCCTGCTTTCGCTGCTCTTGCTGTGCGCGCTCAGCGTGGTGGGTGATCTGTTCGAGTCCCTGGTGAAGCGCGCGGCGGGTGCCAAGGACAGCAGCCAGCTGCTGCCCGGGCACGGCGGCGTGCTGGATCGCATTGACGCTCTGCTGCCAGTGCTGCCGGCCGCTTTGGCCCTGACGCTCTGATTCCAATATGAAGCAAAGACTGCGCGTCTGCGTGCTGGGCTCGACCGGCTCGATCGGTGCCAACACGCTGGACGTGATTGCGCGCCACCCGGACCGCTTCGAGGCCGTGGCCCTGAGTGCGCACAGCCGCGGGGACGAGCTCTTTCAGCAATGCCTCCTGCATCGCCCCCGCTGGGCCTGCCTGCCTGAACCGGTTGCTGCGCAGGAGCTGCAGCGGCGCCTACGTGAGGCTGGCCTCAGCACCGAGGTGCTTCAGGGACCGGCGGCCCTGGAGCAACTGGCAGCGCACCCTGAGGTGGATGCCGTGATGGCCGCCATCGTGGGGGCGGCCGGCCTGGCGCCCTGCTTGGCGGCGGCGCGGGCCGGCAAACGCCTCATGCTGGCCAACAAAGAAGCCCTGGTGGTGGGGGGCGCCTTCTTCATCCGAGCCGTGCAGGCAGGCGGTGCGACGCTGCTGCCGGTCGACTCCGAGCACTCGGCCATCTTCCAATGCTTGCCCGAGGCGCGCTCCCGCTGGCCCGAGGTCATTGACCACCTGGTGCTGACGGCCTCCGGCGGGCCGTTCCGCCAGCGCGATCCGGACAGCCTCCACGCCGTCACACCCGACGAGGCGTGCGCGCACCCGAACTGGGTGATGGGCCGCAAGATCTCGGTCGATTCGGCCAGCATGATGAACAAGGGGCTGGAGCTGATCGAAGCGCGCTGGCTGTTCGACCTGCCGCCCGACCGGCTCAAGGTCCTGATCCACCCGCAGAGCATCGTGCACTCCATGGTGGTATGCCGCGACCAGTCCGTGCTGGCGCAGCTCGGTACACCGGATATGCGCGTGCCGATTGCCTACGCGCTGTCTTTCCCCGAGCGCATCGAATCGGGCGCAGCACCCCTCAACCTGCTGGACTTTGCGGCCCTGCAGTTCGAGGCGCCCGATTTGCGCCGCTTCCCGGCGCTGGATCTGGCCTGGCAGGCCCTGCGCGGGCCTGAGGGCAGTACGGCGGTCCTGAACGCCGCCAATGAAGTCGCCGTGGCCGCCTTCCTGGCGGGCGCGCTGCGCTTCACCGGCATCGCCAATCTCGTGGCGCTCTGTCTGGAGCAGGTGCTTCCTGCGGCTGATGAGGTCGGCAGCGTGGCTGGTCTGTTGGAACTGGACGCGCGCACCCGCGCCCTGGCCCAAGAGCTCCTGGGCAAGGCCTGACCGTCAGATATCATGCCCCGCACTTTCCCGAGGGCTGCGCGGGCGTACTGCATGGTGCGCTGCGAGTCGCCTGAAGGCGACCTTGGTGCGTTGGCTCCCAACGCCGCGCGCCACCCCTCCCACCGGTTCCCTGATCTCCCTGCTGCATGGCCGCTTTCGAACGTTCGCGCTCGCGCATTCACTCGTCCCTGCTGACCCTGGTGCTGTGCGGCGCCGTCCATCTGCCCAGTTGGGCGGTGGAGCCGTTCAAGCTGCGTGACATTCGCGTCGAGGGCCTGCAGCGCACCGACCCGGGTACTGTCTTTGCCAGCCTGCCTTTCCGCATTGGCGACACCTACAACGACGAAAAGGGTGTGGCGGCCCTGCGGGCACTGTTCGCCACGGGTCTATACAAGGACGTGCGCATCCAGATTGACGGCGACGCCGTGGTGGTGGTGATCGAAGAGCGCCCCATCATTGCCGACGTCAGCTTTGTCGGGCTGAAGGAGTTCGACAAGGAGGCGCTGACCAAGTCGCTGAAGGACGTGGGTATTGGCGAAGGCCGTCCCTTCGACCGCGCCTTGGCCGACCGTGCCGAGCAGGAGCTCAAGCGTCAGTACCTGACCAAGAGCTTCTACGGCGCCGAGGTGACGACCACGATCACCCCGATCGAGCGCAACCGCGTCAACGTCGCCTTCTCGGTGGTGGAAGGCGAGCCGGCCAAGATCGCCGACATTCGCATCCTGGGCAGCAAGGCCTTCTCCGAATCGACCCTGCTGGGTCTGCTGGAGCAGACCAGCTCGGGCTGGTTGACCTGGTACACCAAGACCGACCGCTATTCGCGCGCCAAGCTCAATGCCGACCTGGAGACGCTGCGTTCGCACTACCAGAACCGCGGCTACCTGGAGTTCAACGTCGAGTCGACTCAGGTCACGATCTCGCCGGACAAGCAGCGGATTGCCATCGCGGTCACCGTCAGCGAAGGTCAGCCCTACACCGTGGCGGCCGTGAAGATGGAGGGCGATTACCTGGGCCAGGAGGAGAACTTCCGCCAGCTGATCGCCATCAAGCCCGGTGAGGCCTACCAGGGTGAGGCCGTGGCTCGCACCACGCGCGCCTTCAGCGATTACTACGGCAGCTTCGGCTACGCCTTCCCGCGCGTTGAGCCGCGTCAGGACATCGACCGTGCCACCGGCCTCGTCACCATCACGCTGGTGGCCTCACCCGAGCGGCGTGCCTACGTGCGGCGCATTCAGGTCGCGGGCAACAACAAGACGCGCGACGAAGTGATTCGCCGGGAGTTTCGGCAGTTCGAGGGTGCCTGGTACGACGGCCAGCGCATCAAGGCCTCGCGCGACCGCGTCGATCGCCTGGGATTCTTCGAATCGGTTGAGATCGATACCGTCGAAGTGCCTGGGGCACCTGATCAAGTGGACGTGGTGCTCACCGTCAAGGAGCGGTCGACCGGCAACATCACCTTCGGCGCCGGGTACTCCAGCCAGACCAAGGTGACGCTGACCGGCTCGGTGCGGCAGGACAACTTCCTCGGTTCCGGCCGCTCGGTGGAGATGGAGCTGAACACCTCCAGCCTGGGCCGCGCGGTGGTGCTGGGCATGGCCGATCCCTATTCGACCGAAGACGGTGTCTCGCGCCGGGTCGATTTGTTCTATCGAACCTCCAAGCCGCTGAGCAATCTGGGCGAGGTGTATGAATTTGCTTCGCAAGGCGGCCGCCTGACCTACGGCGTGCCGATTGCCGAGTTCGATTCGGTGTTCTTCGGTTTGGGTTACGAACGTACAAAGATCACCGAAACCCAGGGTGTGCCGAACAACATCTTCAAGTACGCCCAGGCCTTTGGTTCGTCCAGTATTGCGGTGCCGCTGACGATCGGCTGGGCCAATGACAGCCGCGACAACTTGCTTTCGCCGATTGCCGGTTCTTTCAAGCGTGTCAACCTCGAAATCAGCCCGATCGGCGATGCGCGCTACGGCCGCCTGAACCTGCAGTACCAGCGCTTTTTCCCGCTCGGCAACAAGTTCACGCTGATGGTGAATGGAGAAGTGGGCGCCGGTGAGGCCCTGGGTGGGCGTCTGTACCCGGTGTTCAAGACCTTCTATGCCGGGGGTCTGGGCTCGGTGCGTGCCTTTGAAGGTGGCTCGCTCGGCCCGGTGGACAACACCGGCGCCCGCAGCGGCGGCAATCTGAAAGTCAACTTCAATACCGAGCTGTACATCCCGGTGCCGGGCTCGGGCAAGGATCGCACCTTCCGTCTGTTCGCCTTTGCCGACGCCGGCAATGTGTGGAATACCGAAAGCAAGTACGAGAAAGTCGGCTTCGATTCAATGCGGGCTTCGGCGGGTATCGGCCTGTCCTGGATGTCGCCGGTCGGCCCCCTGCGTCTGAGTTGGGGCAAGCCCTTCCGCTCGCAGCCCCAAGATAGAATCGAACGCTTCCAATTCCAGATCGGGAACTCCTTCTGATGATCGCCATGAGTCTGCGTGCATTGACCCTGGCTGCGCTTGCCGCGCTGCCCCTGAGCAGCGTGTCGGCGCAAGAGCTGAAGATCGGTTTCGTCAATAGCGAGCGCGTGGTACGCGAGTCCAATCTGGCCAAGGCCGCGCAGGCCAAGCTGGAGGCCGAATTCGGCAAGCGCGAAAAGGAATTGAAGGATGCTGCGGCCAAGCTGCAGGCGGCCGGCGAAAAGTTCGAAAAAGATCAGGCGCTGCTGACGGAGGCCGAGAAGGGCCGCCGCCAACGCGAGCTGATCGAGAGCGATCGCGACCTTCAGCGCAAGCGTCGCGAGTTCCAGGAAGACGCACAACAGCGCCGTAACGAAGAGCTGCAGGTGGTGGTGGAGCGCGCGAACCGCGTCATCAAGCAGATCTTCGAGCAGGAAAAGTTCGACCTGATCGTGCAGGACGCCATCCACGCCAGCGCGCGCATCGACATCACCAAGCGCGTGATCGACGCGCTCAACGCGCAGAAGTAAGCGTGCGTGGCGGCGGCACGGTTCGACTCGGGGAGCTGGTCGAGGCGCTCGGCGGCGAACTGATCGGACCGGCGGATCTGCCGCTTCAGGGTCTGGCCAGCCTCGCTTCCGCCCAGATCCAGCACATCGGTTTCGTCACCGGCGCCCGCCATGCCGAGGCCATGCGCGCCAGCCATGCCGGTGCGCTGATCGTGCCCCCCGAGTTGGCCGAAGAAGCCGCGCAGCAGGCGGCGCTGATCGTCAGCCCCAACCCCTATCTGTACTACGCCCGTCTCAGCCAGTGGTGGGCCGAGCGCCTGCGCGCACCTGCGGCAGGGGTTCATGCGCAGGCGGTGGTGCACCCCAGCGCCCTGCTGGGTGAGGGGGTGGAGGTGGGGGCGCTGGCCTTCATCGGAGCCGGCGCGGTCATCGGTGCGGGCGCCCGGATCGCCCCCCATGCCGTCATCGAGTCCGGTGCCCGCATCGGCCCGGGCACGCGCATCGGTGCCCATGTGGTGATCGGTGCCGACTGCGAGATTGGCGCGCGCTGCATCGTGCATGGCGGCACCGTCATCGGCGCCGATGGCTTCGGCTTCGCGCCCGAGCAGGTGCGCTGGATCAAGATCGAGCAGCTTGGACGCGTGCGGATTGGCGATGACGTCGAGATCGGCGCCAACTGCACGATCGACCGTGGCGCCCTGGACGACACCGTGATCGAAGAGGGCGTCAAGCTCGACAACCTGATTCATATCGCGCACAACGTGCACGTTGGTGCGCATACGGCCATGGCGGGTTGCGCGGCGGTGGCGGGCAGCACCCGCATCGGGCGCCATTGCACGATCGGCGGGGACGCCAAGATCGTCGGCCACCTCACGCTGGCCGACCACGTGCACATCTCGGCCTGCACCGTGGTCACGCGTTCGATCCAAAAACCGGGCACCTACACCGGCATCTTCCCGATGGACGACAACGCCTCCTGGGAAAAGAACGCCGCCTCGCTGCGCCAGCTCTACAAGCTGCGCGAGCGGGTGCGCGCGCTGGAACAACAAGAGAAGAAGAACTGACATGGACATCCACGAGATCCTCAAGCGCCTGCCGCACCGCTACCCCATCCTGCTGGTCGACCGTGTGGTCGAACTGGACAAGGGCAAGCGCATCCGCGCGCTGAAGAATGTCTCGATCAACGAGCCGCATTTCCTGGGCCACTTCCCGCACCGGCCGGTGATGCCGGGCGTGATGATCCTGGAGGCCATGGCCCAGGCCGCCACGCTGCTGTGCGTGGCCAGCGAGGACGTGGTGCTCGACGAGAAGTCCGTCGTGTACTTTGCCGGCATCGACGGCGCGCGCTTCAAGCGCCCGGTCGAGCCGGGCGACCAGCTCATTCTGGAAGTGACCCTGGACCGCGCCAAGGCAGGTATCTACAAATTCACGGGCAAGGCCTATGTGGGCGAAGAACTGGCCACGGAAGCCCAGCTCATGAGCACCATGCGCCGGATTGCCTGAGTCCGGTTTCGAGGAATTCGCCCACATGAGCGCCATCCACCCCACCGCCATCGTCGACCCCGCCGCCCAGCTGGACGAGGGCGTCACGGTTGGCCCCTACGCCATCATCGGCCCCGCGGTGAAGATCGGCGCCGGCACTGTGGTGGGTTCGCATTGCGTGATCGAGGGGCGCACCACCATCGGTCGCGACAACCGTTTCTACTCGCACAGCTCGATCGGCTGCATGCCGCAGGACATGAGCCACCGCGGCGAACTGACCGAGCTCGTGATTGGCGACCGCAATACGGTGTTCCAGTACTGCACTTTCAGCACCGGCACACACAAGGAGCAGGGCGTCACGCGAGTCGGGTCGGACAACTGGATCATGGCCTACGTGCATTTGGCGCACGATGTGGTGCTGGGCAACCACTGCGTGCTGGCCAACAACGCCACGCTGGCCGGCCATGTGCATGTGGGCGATTGGGCGGTGATCGGCGGCCTCACCGGTGTGCACCAGTTCGTGCACATTGGTGCCCACGCGATGATCGGTTTCCAGGGCCATGTGTCGCAGGACGTCGTGCCCTACATGACCGTGGACGGCAACCCGCTGGCCGTGCGAGCCGTGAACCTGACGGGCCTGAAGCGCCGTGAGTTCACGCCGGCACGCATCGGTGTGATCCGCCAGATGCACAAGCTGCTGTTCCGTCAGTCGCTCACGCTTGAACAGGCGCGTGGCGAGATCGAAGCGCTGAAAGGGCAGGGCGGTGACGAGGACGTGCGGCTGATGCTGGATTTCCTGGCCGAATCGAAGCGCGGCCTGGTGCGCTGATGCCATTGCAGCGCCTGGGTCTCGTCGCCGGCGAGGCGTCGGGCGATCTGATCGGTGCCAGCCTGGTGCGCGCACTGCGTGGCCGCTGGCCGCAAGTGCAGGTGGCCGGCATTGCGGGTCCGCGCCTGCAAGCCGAAGGGGTGCAGGCCTGGTGGCCGTCTGAGCGGCTCTCGGTGTTCGGCTATGTCGATGCACTCAAGCGCCTGCCCGAGCTGCTGTGGATCCGTCGCCGCGCCGGTTCTCGCTGGTTGGCCGAGCGGCCCGAGCTCTTCGTCGGCATCGATGCCCCCGACTTCAACTTCGGTCTGGAAAAGCGCCTGCGCGCCGGCGGCATCAAGACGGTGCACTATGTCTGCCCCTCGATCTGGGCCTGGCGTCCGGAGCGGGTCGACACCATCCGTGCCGCGGCCGACCATGTGCTCTGCCTGTTTCCCTTCGAGCCGGCGATCCTGCAGCAGGCGGGCATCGCTGCCACCTTTGTCGGCCACCCGCTGACAGAGCTGATCCCGCCCGAGCCGCCCCGCGCTGCCGCACGTGCCGCGCTGGGCCTGACCGAGGGCGCGCGCGTGCTGGCCCTGCTGCCGGGCAGCCGCAAGAGCGAGGTGGAGCTGATCGGCCCGGCCATGCTCCAGGCTGCCACCCTCCTCAAGCGCCGCGAGCCGGGCCTGCAGGTGCTGCTGCCGATGGCGCCGGGCCGGCGCGCACAGATCGAGGCCTTGCGTGCGCAGGTCTCCCCCGGCCTGGAACTGCGTCTGCTCGAAGGCCAGGCCCATACCCTGCTGGCCGCGGCCGACTGCGCCCTGGCGGCCAGCGGCACTGCGACGCTGGAAGCCGCATTGCTGCAATGCCCGCAGGTGGTGGCCTACCGCGTCAGCCCGGCCAACTACCGGCGCATGAAGGGCAAGCAGCTGCAGCCTTGGGTGGGCCTGCCCAATATCCTGGCGGGCGATTTCCTGGTGCCCGAGCGCCTGCAGGACGATTGCCAGCCGCAGGCCCTGGCCGATGCCGCCCAGGCCTGGCTGGACGACCCGGCCGCCTGCGCCCGCATGCGCGAACGCTGCCGCGGCATTTACGACTCCCTGCAGGCCGACACGGCCACGCTCTGCTGTGACGCGATTGCGCAAACCCTTGGCCGCTGAAGCCACGCCCTACACGCCCGATCTGTTCGGCCCCGCGCCCGAGGCGGCGCTGATGGCTGGCGTGGACGAGGCCGGCCGTGGCCCGCTGGCCGGCCCGGTGGTGGCCGCAGCGGTGATCCTGGATCCCGACCATCCGATCGAGGGCTTGGCGGATTCCAAGGCGCTGACGGCCCGCAAGCGCGAGCGCCTGGCCGAGGCGATCCGCGCCCATGCGCTCTGCGTCTCGGTGGCCGAGGCCTCGGTGGAGGAGATCGACCGCCTCAACATCCTGCAGGCGACCCTGCTGGCCATGCAGCGCGCGGTGCGCGGCCTGCGGCTCAAGCCCGGCCTGGTCTGGGTGGATGGCAACCGTGCACCCGTGCTGGAGCAGCCAGTGCGCACTATCGTCAAGGGCGATGCGCTGGTGCCTGCGATTTCGGCCGCCTCCATCCTGGCCAAGGTGCAGCGCGATGCCTGGTGCTTGCAGGTGCACGAGCAGCACCCCGAGTACGGATTTGCCGGCCACAAGGGCTACCCGACGGCCGAGCATCTGGAAGTGCTGCGCCGGTTGGGTCCGGGCCCATGGCACCGACGCAGCTTTGCCCCCGTTCGTGAAGCCCTGGGAGTGTTGCGATGAGCAGCCCGCAAGTCCTGCGCATTGACTCCAGCGCGAACCCCACGCTCAAGCGCTTGCGCGAGCTCGCACGTGACAGCACTGCCTACCGCGAGCAGGGCCAGCTCTGGCTGGATGGCGACCACCTGCTGCGCGCCGCCCTGGCGCGCGGCCTGCAGCCGACCCAGGTGCTGGTGACCGAGGAGGCCATGCACCAGCGCCCCGAGTGGCGCGAGCTGGCCCTGCAGGCGCCGCGCGTGCTGGTGGTGCCGGCCAAGCTGTTCGAGTCGGTCAGCGGGCTGCCGTCCAGCACCCAGATCGGCGCCACCCTGGCCTGGGCCGGCCGCGCGTCCGTCCTGCCCGACCAGCCCACCGTGGTCCTGGACCGGCTGCAGGATGCCGGCAACGTCGGCACCATCCTGCGCAGCGCGGTGGCGCTGGGCGTGCGCCAGGTGCTGGCGCTGAAGGGCTGCGCGGCCCTGGGTTCCCCCAAGGTGTTGCGCGCCGGCATGGGTGCGCATTTCGGCCTGCACTGGGTCGAAGGCCTGGCGGAAGCCGATCTGGACGCGCTGCGCCTGCCCTTGATGGCCACCAGCTCGCACGCGGAGCAGGAACTGCACCGCATCGCAATGCCGCAGCCTTGCGCCTGGGTGTTCGGACACGAAGGGCAGGGCGTTTCTGAAGCCCTGCTGGCGCGCTGCCAGGCCACGGTGCGCATCCCGCAGCCGGGTGGCGAAGAGTCGCTCAATGTGGCCGCGGCGGCGGCCATTTGCCTGTACGAATGCCTACGCCGTCAGCTTGCCAGCTGATTGGCGTCCGGCCCGGCCAGCGGCAGGCTGAGCAGGAAGCGGCAGCCCTGGCCGGGTTGGCTCTGCACCTGCAGCTCGCCCCCCAACAACACGCGTGCCCGGTGCAGGGCCACCGAAAGGCCCAGGCCGCTGCCCCCCTGGCCGAAGCGGGTGGAGTAGAAGGGATCGAACACGCGCTCGGGCGGCTCCACCGCGATGCCCCGGCCATCGTCGATCCAGTTGATGCGGTAATGCGCGCCGTCGATGGCGCCGCGCACTTCCAGGCGCGCCGCGGCCGCGTGCACCAACACGTTGTCCAGCAGGGCGCGAAGCACCTCCAACAAGGCGTGGCGGCGGCTCAACAGGCCGGGCGCCGGTTGCAGCGCGGTTTCCACCACCAGCCCGGCTTGGCGCAGCCGGCTCTGCTGGCTGTGCAGCAGCACCTGGCAGAGCTCGGAAGGGTCCAAAGGCTCGGGGGCTTCGCTTTCAGGCTGGCTGGCCAGGCCTTTGAAGTCCTCCACCAGCAGGGCCGCGCGCTGCAGGGCACGCTCCACCAGCTGCAGACCATCGGCCAGATCGCCGCAGCCGGCCAGCAACTGGCTGCGCTTGGGAGTGGGGCTGTCCACTTGGGCCTGCAGGGTCTGCAGCTGCGCTTGCAGGGCGCTGATCACCAGCAGGCAGTTCCCTAGCGGGGTGTTCAGCTCATGCGCCACGCCGGCCACCAGGCTGCCTAGCGCGGCCTGGCGGCGCCGCTCGGCCAGCTCGTGCTGCAGGGCCGAAACCTGTTCGTAGGCGCGGCAGTTTTCCAGCGCGATGGCCAGGTAGGCAGCCAAGTTCAGCACCAGCTGCTGCTCTGGCGGGCCGTAGGCGTTGCGCGCCTGGGCCTGCAGGCTGAGCACGCCCACCACCCGGCCCTGCCAGCGCAGCGGCGCAAACAGCAGGCTGTGCGTGGCGGGCACGCCGGGGATGCGGCTGGCGAGTTGCTCGCCTTCCAGGCTCAGCAGCTGGTCCTCGCGCGCGCAACGGGCCGAGAGGGCGTGCGGGTCGTCCAGTGGGATCGGATCCAGGCGCAGGTCGTGTCCGTCTTCCTGGCCGTACAGCAGCTCCAGCCGCTCGCCACGGCGCTGGAACAGCATCATCACGTTGACCGGCAGCAGCCCGCGCAGCTCGCGCTCCAGCAGGGGGAAGAGGGCGGCGGGCTGCAGGCGTGCGGTCAGCCCGCGGCCGATCTGGGCCAGCTGCTCCAGGGTGTGCAGGTTGTGCTCGGCGGCGGCCGCGCGTTGCGCCGTTGCTTCGTTCATGCGGCGCAGGTTTTCGTTTTCCTGGCGCGTGTGCTGCAGCTCTTGCTGGGTCTGCAGCACCTGCAGGCGTTGCTCGCAGGCGCTGGCCAGCTCAGCACGCTCGCGTTCGGCGGCCTGGCGTTCGAACTGCAGCGCGGGCGCCAACTGGCCGAGTCGCTCATGGGCGCGTGCCAGGCTGCGCAGCAGCTCCACCGGTGCCTCGGCGCCGGGTCGCTCGGCCAAGTGGGCGCGCAGGGGTTCCAGCAGCGCCAGCGCGGCGGCAGGCGCGTCGGCCTCCAGTTCGATGCGGGCTTCTTGCAGCAGCAGGTCCTGCTCCTGCTTGCCATAGCCGCCCGCGCGAGCGAGTTGCAGGCCTTGGTGCAGCAGCTCGCGCGCCAGCTGTTCCTGCCCGGCGGCCAGGGCGCAGGCGCTCAGGCCTTCGAAGGCCTCGGCCTGGGTGTCTATGAAGCGCGCTTGGCGGGCGCCCTGCAGCAGGGTCTCGAACTGGGCCTGCGCGGCCGCCCAGCGGCCTTCGGTCGCTTCCAGCCGCCCCAGGCTCCAGCGCGCCTGCTGCATGGCTCGCGACAGCGGCCGCTGCTGCAAGTCCTTGATCAGGTTCTCAAACACCTGGCGCGCGGCATCGGGCTGCTGCTGGCGCAGCAGCGCGGCCCCCAGTTCATAGCGGCAGGCGGCACTGCGCAGGGTCCAGCCCGGCGCGGCCAGATCCAAGCCGCGCTGCGCCCACTCGGCCGCGCCGCCCAGGTCGCCCAGGCCGGAAAAGCTGTGCGCCAGCAGGGCACACAGGGCCACGGCGCGGTAGCGCATGCCGTAATCCAGCGCGGCGTCGAAGGCATGCAGCAGGCCCTGGGTGGCCTTCAGGGAATCGCCCGAATGCATCGCCATCAGGGCCTGCACCATGGCCTGCAGCGTGGCCACGGAGGTCGAGTGCTCGGGGCGGGTCTGCGCGATCAGGCCGCGGCTGCGCCCAAGGTCGCGCGCGGTGCAGCGGGCCGCCAGCTCCAAGCGGGCGAGATCGGCCTGCTCGGCCTCCCCCAGCTGAACAAAACGGTCGATCAAACCTTCCAGCAACTGCTCGACCGCGCCTTCTTCGCCCCGCACCCAGGCCAGTTGCACCTGCACCCAGCCGCACATGCTGGCGGCCACGGGCAGATCCAAGGACTGGAATGTGCTGTGCGCGGCCTGCAGCAGGGCCTGGGCGGGTTCAAAAGCTTCGGCACACGCGGCGCGCTCGGCCTGGGCCAGTTGTTCCCAGGCGCGCGCGTTGGCGCCTGGCAGGGCGGCGAACAGCTGGGCTGACTGCGCGGGTTCGAGCTGGCGCAACGCCCAGGCCAGCGTCAACTGGTCAGCAGGCTGACGGGCCAGTTGCTCGCGTTCGCTTGCCGCATAAAAGGGCCGCATGGGCCGAGCCTACGCCCACGGGGGCGCGCTGCAAATGGGGTGGCTTCAGTACACCAGCCGGTCGGGACGGATGTCCCTGAGGATGGTGGTGGCGATCTCTTCGATCGACTTGTGCGTGCTGGACAGCCAGGCGATGCCCTCGCGCTTCATCATCGATTCGGCCTCGGCCACCTCGTAGCGGCAGTTGCCGAAGTCGGCGTACTTGCTGCCGGGGCGGCGCTCGTTGCGGATTTGGCTCAGGCGATCGGGGTCGATGGTCAGGCCGAAGCACTTGCTCTTGTGCACCTTCAGTGCCTCGGGCAACCGACCGCGCTCGAAGTCCTCGGGGATCAGCGGGTAGTTGGCGGCCTTGATGCCATGCTGCATGGCCAGGTACAACGAGGTCGGTGTCTTGCCGGAGCGGGAGACGCCGACCAGGATGACGTCGGCGGTGTCCAGATTGCGGGCCGACTGGCCGTCGTCATGCGCGAGCGAGAAGTTGATGGCCTCGATGCGGTCTTGGTACTCCTGGCTCTTGGCGGCGTCCCCAAAGCGGCCCACGCGGTGGCTGCTCTTGAGCGCGAACTCCTCTTCCAGCGGAGCAATGAACATGCCGAACATGTCCAGCACCATGGCCTGGCAGTGCTCGCGCACAAAGGCCAGCACCTCGCGGTTCACCAGGGTGGCGAAGACGATGGCGCGCGGCGCGCCCGATTCGGCTATGGCATTGATCTCGTGCACCACCTCGCGGGCCTTCTCCGCCGTGTCGATGAAAGGGCGGCGCACATGGCGGGGCT
>JBDHSJ010000065.1:0-18840 GCA_039808065.1 Burkholderiaceae bacterium
GCATTTTGGAGGTCTCGGCCAAAAGCCATTCGCGGAAATGGCGGGCGCCTGGCCGCTCTTCGCGCGTCAGCGAACGCGTCAGCCAGTAACGGCCCACGTCCACCGTGGTGGCAAAGGGCTGCACCAGCCGTCCCTGCGCCAGCTCGCGGCTGAACATGCTGGGCGGCGCCAGCGCCACGCCCGTGCCCAGCAGCGCCGCCTGCACCATCAGCACCGAAGAATCGAACTGCGGCCCGCGCGCCACCAGTTCGCGCAGGCCGGCGGCGCGCGCCCAGGCCGGCCAGTCTTCGCTGCGGTAGGAGCGCAGCAGGGTGCAGCGGCGCAGGTCCTCGGGGCGGCGCAGCTCGGCGGCCTGGGCGGGGCTGCACAGCGGGGCCAGCGGCGCGGCGCACAGGGGCTCGGCCTCGACGCTGCGCCAGGCGCCATCGCCGAATCGGATGGCGAAGTCGAGCGTTTCACTGGCCAGGTCGAGCTTGTTGTTGTGGGTCTGCAGGCGCAGCTCGATGCGCGGATAGGCGGCGCGAAAAGCGGCCAGGCGCTCCAGCAGAAAGCCCTGGGCAAAGGTGCCGACCACGGCCACGCTCAAACGCTCGGGCGGCGCGTCGTCTTCGAGCAGCGCCAGCGCGGCCTCGATCTGCGCAAAGGCCTGCTGCAGCGGTGCGGCCAGCAGCGCGCCTTCATCGCTGAGCTGCAGGCCGCGCGCGGTGCGCAAGAACAGCGGTTTGCCCACCTGGGCTTCGAGCAGCTTGACCTGCTGGCTGACCGCCGCCTGCGTGACGCACAGCTCCTCGGCCGCGCGGGTCAGGTTCAGGTGGCGCGCGGCAGCCGCAAAGGCGTGCAGGGTGTTGAGCGAATAGCGGGGCAGTGACATCAGAAAAACTTGGGGCAGACGCAAGCAGGCATTGTTTGGCAAGCAAGGCCGCTCTTGGAAACATGCCGCCTTCGCCGACCTCACACCAAGAATTTCTATGCCAAACCTTTACCGCCGCCACCTGTTGGCCCTGGCCGCCGCCCTGCCCCTGCCGGCCCTTGCGCTGAACAGCCCGGAGCTCAGTCAGGCCCTGGCCGCCCTGGAAGCCCGCGCCGGCGGACGCCTGGGCGTGGCCGTGCTGGACAGCGGCAGCGGTGCCCAAGTCGGCCACCGTGCCGACGAGCGCTTCGGCCTGTGCTCCACCTTCAAGCTGCTGCTGGCCGGCGCGGTGCTGCAGAGAATCGACGCCGGCCGCTGGCCAGCCGGGCGCGCTATCCGCTTCGGCAAGGCAGATCTGGTGCCGCATGCGCCGGTGGTGCGCGCCCATCTGGTCCAGGGCGTGCTCAGCGCCGTGGAACTGGCCGAGGCCACGCAGACCACCAGCGACAACGCTGCCGCCAACCTGCTGCTGCGCGAACTCTTCGGCGGCCCGAGCGGCCTGACCGCCTGGCTGCGCGAGCGCGGCGACGCGGTGACGCGCCTGGACCGCTGGGAACCCGAGATGAGCCGCCTGCCACCGGGCGAACTGCGCGACACCAGCACGCCTTCCGCCATCGCGGCCAGCGCCGCCCGGTTGCTGACGGGCGACTGGCTGCAAGCCGACAGCCGCGCGCGTCTGATCGCCTGGATGGAGGCCACGCAGACCGGCACGCGCCGCCTGCGCGCCGGTCTGCCCAAGGGCTGGCGCGCCGGCGACAAGACCGGCACCGGCCTGCACCCCAGCATGCAGGACCTCACCAATGACGTGGCCATCGTCTGGCCCGGCCCGGACCGCGCGCCCTGGCTGATCGCCGCCTACTACGAAGGCCCCCGCCGCAGCCTCGACATCCAGGCCGCCGATGAGGCAGTGCTGGCCGAGGTGGGGCGCCTGGTCGGCCGCTGGCAGCCCGCCTGAACGAACCGAACAGCGGGTTGCCCCTAGGAGACAGGCGCCGAGCCCCTGGGCTACTCTGGCTCGCCAAGCCGCTCCAATGGCTCATGGCTTCTCTCCCCTTCAGGAGGACCTGATGCATCCGCTAGCCCCTCGCTCGCTTGTGCTTGGAAGCCTGCTCCTGGGGGGAGCGCCCCCTCTGCTGGCGGCGGAGCTGACGGATTGGCTGAAGTTCGATGCCTTCGGCACCTTGGCCGCATACCAAGGCGACGACCCGGTGGCCGGCGCCCGCGCCGACCAGCGCACCGCGCGCTACACGAGCAACAAGGACTGGCGCTTCGATGGCGACAGCCAGCTCACCACGCAATTCACCGTCAACGCGCCGGGGCCGGTGCGCGGCGTGCTGCAGCTGCTCAGCAAGGACGACGTGATCGACCGCTTCCGCCCGCGCGTGGAGTGGCTCTACCTCGGCTGGGATGCCAGCCCCGACCTCAGCTTGAAGCTGGGCCGGGTGGTGGCACCGGTGTTCCTGCTGTCCGATACCCGCAATATCGGGTTCGCCCAGACGGCCGTGCGCCCGAACCAGACCGTCTACCAAGTCAACCCCATCACCAGCATCGACGGGGCGAACCTGAACTGGTCGAAATCCCTGGGCGGCGGCAACCTGGCGATTGAAGCCGCGGCGGGCAAGACGGACCTGAGCCTGACCAACGGCAGCTTCCAGGTCAATCGCGCGGCCTCGCTGGCCGCGCGCTGGCAGCAAGGGGCGCTGACCCTGCGTGGCGGCCTCACCACTTTTGCGTTGGACGGCAACCTGCCCGCCACCCAGGCGGCGCTCAACACCCTGTCCTCCGGCGCCACCGGCTGCACCAACTGCGCCGCCGTGTTCGCCCAGCGCTTCCGCTTCAAGGACATCAAGGGCGACATCGCCACCCTGGCCCTGGCTGCGGAGATGGGCAGCGCCACGCTGCAGGCGGAATGGGCGCGGCGCAATTCCAACAGCTCGTTGATCCCGGATGTGCAGGGCTGGTACCTGCAGGGCAGCTACCGCATCGGCAGCTGGACACCCTATGCCGCCGCGGGTGCCCTGCGCTTCAAGGAGCCGGCGCTGGGTCTGCTCACGGCCGCTGCGGCGCCCGCCGCCGCGGCGGCGGCGAACGCCGCCTTCGACCACTACCTGATCAACCCCAACGACCGCAAGACCCAGCAGTTCGGCCTGCGCTGGGACTTCCATGAAAGCGCCGCGCTCAAGGTGCAGCTTGAGCGCATCAAGCAGAACCGACCACCCTTCCTCGGCATCAACAGCGTCGTCTACAGCCCCAACATGCCCCCCATCAACCCGGCCTACCGCGGGCCGGGCTGGGACGGGCGGATGAATGTGCTGTCGGTCAATCTGGACTTCGTGTTCTAGAGCGGGAGGCCCCATGAACACGCGTGCATTGCTGTTGCTGCTGGGCATGGCCTCAGCGCAAGCCGAGGTGGTGGTGGTGGTCTCGGCCAAGAGCCCGGTGACCAAGCTGGACAAGGCCCAGGTAGTGGATCTCTATCTTGGCGTGAGCAAAGAGCTGCCTGGCGTTGGGCAGGCCCAGCTGCTGGCTGCCACGCCGCCCTTGCGGGATGAGTTCTATGGCAAGGTGCTGGGCAAAGAGGTCTCGCAGGTCAAGGCCATCTGGTCGCGCTTGATTTTCAGTGGCAAGGGCGTGGCGCCCAAAGAGTTGGGCAGCGCAGCGGACATCAAGGCCGCGCTCGCGGGCAACCCGAATGCCCTCGCCTATCTGGACAAGGCCGATGTGGACGCCAGTGTGAAGGTGGTCTTCGCGCCTTGAGCGCAGCCGCGCGACGCTGGCTGCTCTGGGCTGTGCTCAGCCTGGCCGCGTTGGCCGCGGTGGTATGGGCCAGCCGGGTACTCACCCAGGCCGCGCGCGAGCGTTGGCTGATCGAGATGCAGGCCGCCAGCCAGCGGCCGCAGCAATTCGTGCTGAACTGGCTGGAACTGCGCCGGCAACTGTTGCGCGCGCTGGTCCTGCAATCGCGCGGCCAAGGTTGGAACGACAGCCAGGCCTTCCTCATCGATCTTTCCGCTGTCAGCCAGGACAGCGACGGCGAAATAGCCCTGGCTGCTGCCGCCGCACGGGTCGATGCCCAGGGGCAACTGCAGCCACTGGCCGGTCCGGGGCTGCAGATGCAGGACTGGCACGAACTGGAGCGACGCGGCGCGCCCGCTCAACTCCGCGAACAATTCGGCGCCCCCATGCCCGATGGACGCATCCCGCTGGCCCGGCCGCTGGCCGGCGACCAGTGGGTATGGCTGCTGCTGGACGTTCCGGAGCTGATCCAGCAGCTGCGGACCCTGGATTGGCCGGCCGGGCTGCACCTGCGCCTGAAGCTGGTTGACCTGGAGGGGCGCCTGCACGCAGTGACCGAGACAGGCCCGCCACCGGCGTTGGCCCAGCAATTCCGCCGCGAGGAGGCCAGCGTACCCGGTGGCTGGCGCTTCGACTGGAGCGTGGACCTGAAGCACAGCCCCGTGACGCCTTGGCAGGCCAATCTGCTGACACTGGCTGCGCTGGCGGTTGTGCTCGGCCTCAGCGGCTTGGCGGCCCTTCTGCTGCGCCAGACTCAACGCCTGCAAGTTCTCAGCCAAGCCCTACAGCGCCGCCATGCGGACCTGGAGGCCGCATTGCAAGAGCGGCGGGCCGCACTGCTGCAATTGGCCGATCAGCAACGCCAGCAGCTGGAGCAGAGCTACGCGCTGCTGGCCCTGCCTGCGGATGCTCGTGCCGAGACGCCGCAAGCCTTTGCCCTGGGGGCCCTGCTGCAAGAGCTGCTTCAGGACCTGGGGCCCCAGGCGCGCGCACTGGACTGCCTGCTGAGCTACGAGCCCGGCGCAGAGCTCAAGCTACAAGGGCCACGCCAGGGCCTGCACGGCGCGCTGCGCCTGCTGTTGCTACAGGCCCTGAGCGAGCGCCTGGCGCACCGCCTGGGTGCCGAGCTGCACGTAGGTTTTCGCCCGCACGGCCGCGACGCGATGCTGCTGTGGATCGAGGACAACGCCCCGCCTCTGGATGCACAGGCCCGCCAGCGGCTGTTCGAGCCTTGGCTGGCGGCGGATTCGCTCGAGGGCCATGCCCAGGCCCATCTCGCCTTGCGCCTGCTCAGTGGCTTGTGGGCCGCCCAGCTTCGCTACGGAAACCGGCCCAACGGCAACCGGCTGGAGCTGCTGCTGCCTCTCCAGCCCGGACCAGGCTGAATTTCAGGGCCAGACCGGCCCGAGATCGGTCAGGATGGCATCCAGCGGCCGATCCTCGACCCGCACCTGCAGGCCCGGCACATAGCTCACGCCATAGGCCAGGCCACAGGTGAAGGGGTGCGGCTCGCGCAGGCGCAGCGTGCGGTCCACGAAGCCGCCGCCATAGCCCACGCGCAGGCCGCTGGCGCCGTAGCCCAGGCAGGGCACCAGGATCAACTCGGGCTCGAAGGCCTCGGTGTCCTTGGGCTTGAGGATGCCGAAGGCGTCCTCCTCCATCGGGCAGCCGGGGTACCAGACGTGGTAGCTGAGCAGGCCGGTGTCGCGGTGCTTGACCGGCAGGCCGATGCGGCGCTCGGGGTGGTCCTCGCTCCAGCGGTAGAGCGAAGGCAGCGGGTCGAACTCGCCCTTGATCGGCCAGTAGGCGCCGATGCGCAGCTCGCGCCGCTGCAGCAGCCAGACGCGCAGCACTTCCTGCAGGGCCTGCGAACGCGCGTGGCGGTCCGGCAGTTCCTGGCGCAGCTCAATCAACACCTCGCGCAGCGCGCGGCGCGGATCCTCGGCAACAGAATCGGGCTTCATGCCCCCATTGTGCTGAGCCCCATGAGCAAACTGCGCCCCGCTGACGAGGAACCTTTCGTGGCCCATTGCCGCGAGCTGCTGGGCCCGCTGGGGCCGGTGCGCAGCCGGCGCATGTTCGGCGCGGTGGGCCTGTATGTGGACGGGCTCTTCATCGCCCTGATCGAAGACGAGGTGCTCTACCTGAAGGGCCACGCACTGCACCAGGCCGCCTTCGAGGCCGCCGGCTGCCGCCGCTTCGAGTACCCGATGAAGGACGGCAGCGTGGCGCAGCTGAACTACTGGAGCGCGCCCGAGGCGGCGATGGAATCGCCCGCCGAGATGCGGCCCTGGGCGCAGCGCGCCATCGACGCCGCGCTGAAGAAGAACGCTAGATAGAGCCTTCGTTCTCGATCACCAGCACATGGGCCGCCCCGATCGGGTGGGCCACATGCTCGCAACCCTCGCGGACATGGAAGAGATCGCCGGCGCGCAGCAGATGGCGCTGCTCCACGCCCTGCTCGCGCACCCGCATCTCCACCTCGCCCTGCAGCACCGCGAAGACCTCTTCGCCCTCGTTGACATGCCATCGGTAGGGCTGGTCGGTCCAGTGCAGGCGCACGCTGACGCCGTTCATGGCGGCGATGTCCTGCGCTGCCCAAGCACGCGTGCCGCGGAACTCGCCGCTGCGAATGACCGTCATGCCGCCTGCTCCTCGCCCAGCTCGAAGCGGGCGTCGGCAAAGGCCTCCACCACCACCTCCTGGCCGGCCGGCAGGCGCAGGCGGTCGCCGGCCTGCAGCACAAAGTCTTCCGAGGGCGCGTCCAGCTGGCCATTGGCCGTCAGCCAAAGGCGGCCGCTGCAGACCCGCAGGGTCTCGGTGCGGCGCAGCGGATGGCGCAGCACCTGGCCGGTGCGCAGCTGCCACACATTCCCTGGGTGATTCGCTTGATTCATCATTTGGCGCTCCTTGTGTTTGCCATGGGAGCGATTCTTCCCAGGTGAGGCCCAGCGGTCCAATCACATCGAAGCACCCGATTGATAAGCTTTACGCATGAATCCAAGCAGCCGCCCCCGCATCCCCACCCGCCCCCTGGCGGTCGGCCACTTGCGCGCCTTCGAAGCCGTGGCGCGCATGCTGAACTTCAGCGCCGCCGCCCAGGAGCTGGCGTTGACCCAGCCCGCCATCAGCCGGCAGATCAAGTCGCTCGAAGAGGAACTGGGCCTGGCGCTGTTCCAGCGCGGCACGCGCCGCGTGGAGCTGACCCATGCCGGCGGCCAGCTGCTGGCGGTGGTGGCCCCCCAGCTGGTGGAGTTGGACCGGCGCGTGCGCCAGCTGCGCGCGGACGCCGGCCGGCAGGTGATCAACCTGACCACCTTCGCTTCCTTCGCCAGCCTGTGGCTGCTGCCGCGCCTGGAGCCCTTCCAGCAGGCCCACCCGGCGGTGGACATCCGCATTTCCGCCAGCGACGGCGTGCAGGACCTGGACGCCAGCGGCTTCGACGTGGCGCTGAGCTACCACCTGAGCCCACCGCCCGGCGAAGGCGTGGAGCGCCTGTTTGGCGAGGTGCTGGCCCCCGTGCACAGCCCGGCGCGGCAGGCGCGCATCGATGCCGGCGAGCTGCCGCCGCTGCGCCAGCCGGCCGATCTGGCCGAGCACACCCTGGCTGAGGAAGACGACAACCGCCCCACCAGCCAGCTGGCGCAGTGGCGGCCCTGGTTCGAGGCCCAGGGCCTGGGCGACCTGCAGCCGCGCCGCTGGCTGCTGCTGAACTACACCCACCAGCAGGTTCAGGCCACGCTGGCCGGCAACGCACTCACGCTGGCGCGCCTGCCCTTGGTGTACGAGCAGCTGGCGCGCGGCGAGCTGATCGAGACCTTCGGCCCCGCGCAGCGCCACCGCACGCCCTCAAGCTACTGGATGCGCCTGGCGCGCAGCGCCACCCAGCGCCCCGAGGTGCTGCAGTTCTGCGCCTGGTTGCGCGAGGAGGCAGCGCGCACGCGTGCGGCGCTCAGGGTGTGAGGTGGCGGGCCAGGAAGGCTTCCATGCGGCGGGCGAAATCCGCGCGGGTGGCAGTCTTGCGCCAGCTGTGCGCCTCCTCGGGGTAGACCACCCATTCGGGCTCGTTGCCGGCCTTCTGCATCGCCTCGCGCAGGCGCCGGCCGTGGGCCAGCGGCACGCGCAGGTCCTCTGCGCCATAGCCCAGCAGCAAGGGCGCCCGGATCCGGTGGGCCTGCTCGACGGGTGAAGTGGCCTTGATGGCCTCGGGCTCCTTGTCCGGGTCGCCCACCATGTCAGGCAGGGTGTGCCGGCGGCCGGTGCTGCTGATGTCGTCACTGACCCAGACCGAACCCTTGAGGTACAGCTCCAGGTCGCTGACCGCCACCCAGGCCACGCCGCAGCGGTACAGCTCCGGGTGGCGCACCAGGCCCATCAGGGTGGCGTAGCCGCCGTAGCTGGCGCCGGCAATGCAGGCCTTGTCACTGGCCAGTCCGCGCTGCTGGGCCCAGATCAGCGCGTCGGCCACATCGTCCTGCATGGCCTGACCCCACTGGCGGAACCCTGCGCGGTAATGGGCGCTGCCGTAGCCCGTACTGCCACGGAACTCGGGCTCGAGGACCTGGTAGCCCCGCGAAGCCAGGAACTGGCGCATGGGCTCCCAGGCCCAATGACCGCCACGCACCCAGGGCCCGCCGTGCACCAGCACGACGGTGGGCAGCGCCTGGTTGGGCGCTGCCGTGTCGGGCCGGGTGATCCACACGGGCAGGTCACGCCCGTCGCGGGCCTTGATGCGCTGGAAATCCGTGCCCGCTGTGGGCGCCTGCTCCAGGCCGGGCTGCAGGCGCGCGAGCGGTCGCCAGCTCTGATCGGCGGCGCGGTAGAGCCAGAACTCCCCCGCCGTGCGATCCGAATAGGAGCGCACCAGCACCACCGCATCCTCCTGCGTGCAACGGCGGCAGCTCAGGAGGTTGATGCGCCCGGGCAGGCGCGCATCGGCCAGCGCTTGCAGGCGCTTGAGTGCCGGGTGCAGCCAGACGGTGCTCTGCCCATCGGTTTCCACCCGCACGCCCAAGGCAGGCTGGCCGGGCTGCTCACGCAACAGCTCCCCGCGGAAGTCAAACCCAGGCGTGCTCACCACTGGCCGGGCGGCCGGCTTGCCGGTCGGGAAATCGAAACGCTTGAGCTCGGCTTCGCCCGCACGACCGCTGGACTGCAACACGTAAAGCGTGCCGTCGTCATCGACGGAATGCGGGTGAAAGGAGGCATGCAGCAGCGGGTCGTCGGCAATCTGGCGCCATGCGCGCTCCCCGGGCGCGCGCCAGTGCCATTGGGAGCGTCCGTCCGCTTGCGTCAGCGCCAGCCGGGGCTCGCCCCGTCCATCAAACGCCCAGGCTGCCACAGGGCCCGGGCTGTCGTGGTCGAGGCTGCGCGTCTGACCGGTGCGCACGTTCAGCCACATCGGCGTCAGGGAGCGCAGTCCGTCGCCCGCGTTCCAGCGTGCCTGCCCCACCACCACCTCTTCGGAAGGCTGGTCGGGCCGCCACGCTGGCACGTGCAGCAGGAAGTGGTTCACGTCGAGCGCACGGTCTCGAATGTGTGTGCCCTTGGCTGCCTGCAGAAAGTGCTTGGGGTGGCGCTTGATCAGCGTGCGCATTCGCTCGCCATCCAGGCTGACCGTGTAGAGACCATGACCCTCCCGCTGGTCCCAGCCACTGCCGGCGCTGCGATCCACCGCGGAAAAGACCAAGCGCTCTTCATTCACCCAGTGCACCTGGGTCACATCGGCGTCGCTGAAAAGCCCCAGCGCCTTCGGCGGGCTCTCGCCATCCAGCGGCAATACGTAAAGGCCCAGCCGCTGCGCCCCCGGAGCCAGCGCCGTGAAGGCAAGCTGATCGCCCTTGGGCGAAAGCAACGCCATCTCCATCGCCGGCGGCCCGAAGTAGCGCTCAGGCGGCAGCTGTTTGTGCGGCTGCTGGGCCACTTGGGCGGGCACGTCCGCGCCCACCATGGCTGCCAGAGCCCCCAGGGCCAGTGCCAACTTCTTGATCATCACCATCCTCCCTACTTTTTTGGAGGCGGGATTCTCACGGCGCCAGCAGCTCCTTCTCTGTCAGGATCACCGCCAGGGGCAGGTCATGCGCCTCGGGCGCAAATTCGCATTCGCCCACGCTCCAGGCCAAGCCCACCGCGGTCACGCCGGGGTTGGCCGCCAGCCAGCGGTCGAAGTAGCCGCCGCCATAGCCCAGGCGGTAGCCGGCGCGGGTGAAGCCCAGGCAGGGCACCAGCACCACATCGGGTTCGGCCGGCGCGCCGCTGCTGCTGGGGATGCCCATTTCGTCCTGCAGCGTGGGCGGGCGGCCGTCCCAGCGGCGGTAGTGCATCTGCCGGCCTGCGCGCTTGGCGTAAGGCAGGGCCGCCTGAACCCCGGGCAGGGCTTGTTCAGCCCAGAAGGCTGGCGCGTCGAACTCACCTTCAAGCGGCCAGTACAGGCCCAGGCACAGGGGTTCGAGCTGCTCCAGCAGCTGCCGCAACGGCCCGGCCAGGGCGGCAGCAGCGGCACCACCCTGCGGGCTGGCCAGCCAGGCGCTGCGGCGCGCCTTCAGCTCGCGGCGCAGGGCCTGGCGCTCGGGGGCGGGGTTCTGGTGTTCAATGGCGTCCATGCGATTTTGGAAGTACCTGACTCTGTTGCCATTCTTCCTCGCCAGCGCGCAGGCGCAGCCGGCCGAGGACCCGTTGATGAACCAGGCGCGCGAAGCCTGGCGCAGGCGCGACGTGGCCGCGCTGACGCGCCTGGCGGAACAGGCCCAGCAGCAGCAACACCTGCTGGCACCCTGGGTGGACTACTGGCGCACCTTTGCCCGGCTGCCCGCCGCCCAGGTGCCTGAGCTGGAGGCCTTCTACCAGCGCTGGCCCGGCAGCTATGTGGAAGACCGGCTGCGCAACGACTGGCTGCTGGAGCTGGGCCGGCGCCAGGACTGGCCGGCCTTTGCGGCCGACTACCCGCGCTTTCGCATGGACGACGACCGCGACGTCCACTGCCATGCCTTGCGCGCCGAGCGCGCCCTGGGCCGGCCGCTGAAGGAAGGCGCGGACGCCAAACCGCTGAAGGAGCGCGCGCTGGCCGCCTGGCTGGCCCAGCGCGAGGCCGACGAGGCCTGCCATGCGCTGGCCAAGGAGCTGGTCGAAGCCAAGGTCTTCGGTGCCGATGAACTGCGTCGCAAGCTCAACGCCAGCGCCGAAGCCGGGCGCGGCAAGGCCTTCACGCAGACCCTGGAGCTGCTGCGCAAGCCCGAGGCCAAGATGCTGCAGGGCGCCTACGACGACCCGGCGCGCCACCTGCGCCTGAAGCCCGTGGCGAGCGGACGCTGGCAGCAGGAAGCCGCCGCAGTGGCCCTGGTGCGCCTGGCCGCCAGCAACCCGGAAGGCGCGCGCGACCACCTGGAGGGCCGCTGGGCCAAGGCCCTGGCACCGGCGCTGGCGCAATGGGCCTGGGCCCAGGGTGGCCGCCAAGCCGCGCTGCGCCAGCAGGAAGACGCGGCTGACTGGTTCCACCGCGCCCTGACGCTGCGCGCCCCGGCCGGCGAATGGAACGAAGACACCCTGGCCTGGGCCGCCCGTGCGGCCCTGCGCGCCAACCGCGGCGCCGGCGACTGGGAGCTGCTGCGCCAGGTGGTGCAGGCCATGCCCGAGGCCCAGCGCCAGGATCCGGCCTGGGCCTACTGGCACGCCCAGGCCCGCTACCGCGCCGCGCCCGAAGGCGACGCCGGCGAGCCTGTGCGCCGGGAAGCCCGCGCCACCCTGGTCAAGCTGGCCGCACCGCTTCACTTCTATGGCCAGCTGGCGGCCGAGGAGCTGGGCCTGCGGCTGGCCCTGCCGGCAGCGCCGGCGCCGCTGAGCCCGGCCGAGCGCCAGGCCACCGCCCAGCACCCGGGCCTGAACCGGGCGCTGCGCCTGATCGAGTTGGGACTGCGCGGCGAAGGCGTGCGCGAATGGAACTTCAGTCTGCGCGGCATGACGGAGCGCGAGCTGCTGGCCGCCGCCCAACGCGCCTGTGACGCCCAGGTCTGGGACCGCTGCATCAACACCAGCGAGAAGACCACCCAGCAGATCGACCTGGCGCAGCGCTACCCCATGCCCTACCGCGAGCAACTGGTGGAACGCGCCCGCGCCGCCGGCCTGCACCCGGCCGACCCCTATGGCCTGATCCGCCAGGAGTCGCGCTTCATCCAGGACGCGCGCAGCGGTGTCGGCGCCAGCGGGCTGATGCAGCTGATGCCCGCCACCGCCAAATGGACGGCGCGCAAGCTGGGCCTGGCCTACAACCCGCAGCGCATCAACGACATGGACATGAACCTGCGCCTCGGCATGGGCTACCTGCGCATGGTGCTGGACGACTTCGGCGGCGCCCTGCCGCTGGCCGCCGCGGCCTACAACGCCGGCCCCGGCCGGCCGCGCCGCTGGCGCGAGGGCGGCGAGCTCGATGCCGCCGCCTGGGCTGAATCCATCCCCTTTACCGAGACGCGCGATTACGTCAAGAAAGTGCTGGCCAATGCCACCGTCTACGCCCGGCTGATGGGCGAGCCGCAAGCGTCCTTGCGCGAACGGCTGGGCCAGCGCATCGGGCCGCGGCCCACCAACGCCCCCACGTCCAATCAGGAGTTGCCGTAATGGACACCCCCCGAAGCGGCCAAGGCCGCCTCCCCCCAGGGGGCGGCAGCAGCGGCCCGGCAAAGCCGGTTCCGCGCTGCCACTTGATCGACTGTCACCGTTTCACAAGTGGCTCACCTGCAATCGGAGGATGCCCATGAAGGTCCTGGTCCTCGGTGGCAGCGGCTTCATCGGCCGTGCCCTCTGCGAAGAACTGCAACGTGCCGGCCACAGCGCCACCGTGCCGACGCGACGCGACCGGCAGTGGCGCGGCCTCGCGCCGCTGCCGGCCGTCACCGTCGTCAAAGGCGATGTGCTGGGCGAGGCCGGCCTGCTGGAGCGCCTGCTGCCCGGGCATGACGCGGTCGTCAACCTGATCGCCATCCTGCAAGGCAGCGCAGCCGATTTCGAGCGCGTGCAGGTGCAGTGGCCGCACCGCCTGGGCAAGGCCTGCCTGAGCGGCGGCGTGCCACGGCTCGTCCACGTCAGCGCCCTGGGCGTGGAAGGAGGCGAGCGCAGCGGCTCGCTCTATCTGCATGCCAAGGCGCGCGGCGAGGCCACCTTGCGCGCCATGGAGGGGCTCAAGCTCACCGTGCTGCGCCCCTCGGTGGTGTTCGGCGCGCACGACAGCTTCCTCAATCTGTTCGCCAGTCTGCAACGCGCTCTGCCCGTGATGGCCTTGGGCGGCGCGAATGCGCAGCTGCAGCCGGTCTGGGTGGGTGACGTGGCCGCCGCGCTGCGCCGCTGCCTGGAATGGGACGACACCATCGGCCACAGCTACGAGCTGGCCGGCCCCGAGGTCAAGACCCTGCGCGAACTGGTGCGCTACGCCGGCCAGGTGGCCGGCTGCGCCCGCCCCATCCTGCCCCTGCCCGGCCCGCTGGCCATGCTGCAGGCGGCGCTGTTCGAGCTGCTGCCCGGCGGCCTGCTGAGCCGCGACAACCTGCGTTCGCTGCAAGTGCCCAACGTGGCCAGCGGCCACCTGCCCGGCCTGCGCGAACTGGGCCTGGCCGCGCACAGCCTGGGCGCCATCGTGCCCGGCTACCTGGCCCCCGGCCAGGCCGAGGCGCGGCTGGACACCCTGCGCGCGCGGCGCTGAAGGAAAGAGACCCCATGCAACTCATCATCGGCAACAAGAACTATTCGTCCTGGTCCATGCGCCCCTGGGTGCTGCTGAAGCACTTCGGCATCCCCTTCGAAGAGCAGATGCTGTACTTCGATCACTTCCAGCCCGGTTCGCAGTTCAGCGCCACAGCCGCCCAGCACAGCCCCACCGCACGCGTGCCGGTGCTGCTGGAGGATGACGGCTTCACCACCTGGGACAGCCTGGCGATTACCGAGCGCGTGGCCGAACTGTTCCCACAGCACGCCGTGTGGCCGCGCGAGCCCAAGGCCCGCGCCCGCGCCCGCAGCCTGGCCGCCACCATGCACAGCGGCTTTGGCGATCTGCGCCGCCTATGCCCGATGAACATCGAGGCCGACCTGCGCGCCGTGGGCGAGCGCCTGCTGACCGAGCACCCCGCCCTGCGCACCGACCTGCAGCGCCTGCAGGCCCTTTGGGAGCCCGAACTGCAGGCCCACGGCGGCCCGTGGTTGATGGGCTCCGAGTTCGGCGCCGTGGACGCCTACTTCGCCCCGGTGGCCATGCGCGTCACCCGCTACGGGCTGCCGCTGGGCGGCCGCTGCGGCAGCTATGTGCAGGCGCTGGAAAGCAATGCCGCGGTGCAGGCCTGGGTGGCCGGCGCGCTGGCCGAACATCGCTTCGTGCCGGACGACGAGCCCTACCGCAGCCAGCCCGGCGCGGTGCCGCGCTGATGCAAATTTTCGAGGTGGGCGGCGCCGTGCGCGACGCCTTGCTGGGCCGTGCAGTGAGCGACCGCGATTGGGTGGTGGTGGGCGCCACGCCCGAGCAGATGGTGGCGGCCGGCTTTGAGCCGGTGGGCAAGGACTTTCCAGTCTTCCTGCACCCGCGCACGCACGAAGAGCACGCGCTGGCGCGCACCGAGCGCAAGAGCGGGCGCGGCTACAAGGGCTTCGAGGTGTACGCCGCGCCCGAGGTGACGCTGGAAGAAGACCTGGCGCGGCGCGATCTCACCATCAACGCCATCGCCCGCGCGGAAAGCGGCCAGCTGATCGACCCCTACGGCGGCCAGCGCGACATCCAACAGCGCGTGCTGCGCCATGTCAGCCCGGCCTTTGCCGAGGACCCGGTGCGCATCCTGCGCCTGGCCCGTTTTGCCGCCCGCTTTGGCGATTTCGCGGTGGCGCCGGAGACCCTGGACCTGTGCCGCCAGATGGTGCAGGAAGGCGAGGCCGACCACCTGGTGCCCGAGCGGGTGTGGCAGGAAATCGCTCGCGGCCTGATGGAGGCCCACCCGGTGCGCCTGCTGCAGGTGCTGCGCGAGTGCGGCGCGTTGGCGCGCATCGCCCCGGAGCTGGAAGCACTGTGGGGCGTGCCCCAGCCGGCCGCCCACCACCCCGAGGTGGACACCGGCGCGCACATCGAACTGGTGCTCAACCAGTGCGTGGCCCTGCAGGCGCCATTGACCGTGCGCTTCGCCGCGCTGACGCACGACCTCGGCAAGGCCCTGACGCCCGCCGAGGAGCTGCCGCGCCACCGTGGCCACGACCACGGCGGGCTGGCACCGCTGGCGGCGCTGTGCGCGCGCTGGAAGGTGCCGAATGACGCCCGCGAGCTGGCCGAACTGGCCTGCGCCCAGCACATCCATGTGCACCAGAGCGGCGGCTTCGAGGCCCCCGCCGTGCAGCGCCTGCTGCAGCGCTGCGACGCGCTGCGCCGGCCCGAGCGCTTTGCGCAGCTGATGCAGGTCTGCGAGGCCGACGCCCGCGGCCGCCTGGGTCTCGCAGGCCGCGCCTACCCGCAGGCCGAGCGCCTGCTCGCCGCCCTGGCGGCCGCCCAGGGCGTGGACAGCGCCGCCATTTCCGCCCCGCTGCTGGCGGCGGGCAAGCGCGGGGAAGTGATCGGGCAGGCCATCGAACAGGCCCGCCGCGCCGCCATCGCCGCTACCCTTGCACCCTCTTCGGGAGATTGAAACCATGCGCGCCAACACCATCCTCGACACCATCGGCAACACCCCCCATGTGCGCATCCAGCGCCTGTTCGGCCCCAGCGCCGAGGTCTGGATCAAGTGCGAGCGCGCCAATCCGGGCGGTTCCATCAAAGACCGGATTGCGCTCTCGATGGTCGAGGCCGCCGAGCGCAGCGGCGCGCTGCGGCCGGGCGGCACCATCATCGAACCCACCTCGGGCAACACCGGCGTGGGCCTGGCCATGGTGGCGGCGGTGAAGGGCTACAAGCTGGTGCTGGTGATGCCCGACAGCATGAGCGTCGAGCGCCGCCGCCTGATGCTGGCCTACGGCGCCACGTTTGAGCTGACGCCGCGCGAAAAAGGCATGAAGGGCGCCATCGCCCGCGCCCAGGAGCTGATTGTCGAAACCCCGGGCAGCTGGATGCCGCAGCAGTTCGAGAACCCCGCCAATGTGGACATCCACGTCCACACCACGGCCGAAGAGATTGCCGCCGACTTCCCCGACGGCCTGGACGCCTTGATCACCGGCGTGGGCACGGGCGGGCACCTGAGCGGCTGCGCCCGCGTGCTCAAGAAGCGCTGGCCGCAACTGCAGGTGTTTGCCGTGGAGCCCGCGGCCAGCCCCGTCATCAGCGGCGGCCAGCCCTCGCCCCACCCGATCCAGGGCATCGGTGCGGGCTTCATTCCGCTGAACCTGGACACCCGCCTGCTGGATGGCGTGATCGCCGTGGACGCCGAGGCGGCGCGCGAGATGGCGCGCCGCTGCGCGCGTGAAGAAGGCATGCTGGTGGGCATCAGCAGCGGCGCCACCCTGCGCGCCATCGAGCAGCAACTGCCCAAGCTCAAGCCCGGCGCGCGCGTGCTGGGCTTCAACTACGACACCGGCGAGCGCTATCTGTCGGTTGAGGGCTTCCTGCCGACATGAGCGGCTCCGACGCCCCCGCCGGCGGCCGCGGCGCCGTCAAGGCCAGCCTGGACGCCTTCAGCCAGCAGGGCATCCCGCTCAAGGTGGTGCGCAGCTTTCTCAAGGCCAACAAGCCCGAAGGCTTTGACTGCCCCGGCTGCGCCTTCCCCGACCGGCCCGGCAGCTTCGGCCCCGATTCCTGCGAGCAAGGCCAGAAGGCGATCGCCTGGGAAATGACGCCGCTGAAGGCCGATGCCGCCTTCTTCGGCCGCCACACCCTGGCCGAGCTGCGCCACTGGAAGGAGCGCGACATCGAGGCCGCCGGGCGCCTGACCGAGCCCCTGCTCTACAACCCGGTGACGGACCGCTACGAGCCGATCGCCTGGGGCGACGCCCTGCAGCTGGCCGCCCAGACCCTGCGCGCCCTGGAGCCCACGCGCGTGAGCTTCTACACCTCGGGCCGCGCCAGCAATGAGGCTGCCTTTCTGTGGCAACTGCTGGCGCGCGCCTACGGCTCGGCCAATTTGCCCGATTCCAGCAACCTCTGCCACGAGCCCTCGGGCCTGGCCCTGAAGGCGCAGATTGGTGTGGGCAAGGGCACGGCGCAGCTGAGCGACTTCGAGCAGGCGGACTGCATCCTCGTCATCGGCCAAAACCCCGCCACCAACCACCCGCGCCTGATGGGCACCCTGCACGCCTCAGCCAAGCGCGGCGCCACGGTGCTGGCGCTGAACCCGCTGGTGGAGCGCGGCTTTGTCAATTTCGCCGACCCCAAAGATGTGGGCGAAATGCTCAGCAACCGCGGCCACCGCGTGGCCAAGACGGTCTACACCGTCAAGCCGGGTGGCGACCTGGCCGCGCTCAAGGGCGTGATGAAGCGCTGGGTGGAGCTGGAGGCGCAGGGCCGCAGCATCTTCGAGCTGCCCTTCATCCAGCAGCATTGCGAGGGCTTTGAGGCCCTGCTGGCCGATCTGCGCGCCGAGGACTGGGGCCGCATCGAACGCGAGAGCGGCCTGCCGCGCGAGGCACTGCACGAACTGGCCGAGGAGCTGGCCAAGAGCCGTGCCACCCTGGTGACCTGGTGCATGGGCCTGACGCATCACGAGCACGCCATTGCCACCATCCAGATGGTGGCCAACCTGCAGCTGCTGCGCGGCATGCTGGGCCGGCCCGGTGCGGGCCTGGTGCCGGTACGCGGCCACAGCAATGTGCAGGGCGACCGCACCATGGGCTGCACCTATGCCGTGCCCGAGCGCTGGCTGGCCAACCAGGAGGCCGAGTTCCCCGGCCTCAAGCTCAGCCACGCGGTGGGGCTGGACGCCCTGGGCACCGCCGAAGCCCTGTTGCGCGGTGAGCTGCAAGGCCTGCTGAGCCTGGGCGGCAACTTTGCGGTGGCCGGGGCCGATGCGCCGCAGGTGCTGGCGGCCCTTTCGAAGACGCCCTTCACCCTGCACATCGCCACCAAGCCCAACCGCACCCATCTGCACCCCGGCCAGGTGGGCCTGCTGCTGCCCTGCCTGAGCCGCACCGATGCCGACCACCAGGGCGGGCGCGAGCAGCGCGTGTCGGTGGAAGATTCGATGAGCATGGTGCACGCCTCGCGCGGCATCCAGGCCCCACTTTCGGAGCAGATGCGCAGCGAACCGGCCATCGTGGCCCAGCTCGGCCACGCCCTGCTGCACGATGGTTCGGTGCCCTGGCTGGACTTGGTGGAGGACTACGACCGCATCCGCGAGCGCATCGAACGCTGCCAGCGCGGCGTGTTCGACGGCTTCGAGGATTTCAACCGCAAGCTGCATCAACCCGGCGGCTTCTGGCTGCCCAACCCGGCCGCGCGGCGCGAATGGCGCACGGCCAGCGGCAAGGCCCAGCTGGTGGCGCACGCCATCCCCGAAGACGGCCCGGTGGCCCGCGCCCGCGCCCGACTGCCGGCCGCTGAGCAGGACCAGGTGCTGGGCCTGATGACGGTGCGCAGCCACGACCAGTTCAACACCACGGTCTATGGCCAGGACGACCGCTACCGCAATGTCTTTGGCACGCGCGAGGTGGTGTTCCTGAGCCCCGCCGAGCTGGCCCGCCTGGGCCTGCGCGAGGGCGAGCGCGTGGACGTGGAGGGTTTGGCGATAGACGACGGCCAGACTCGCTGGTTGCGCGGCTTCGAGGTGCGCACGCTGGAGATGGCGAACGGCTGCTGCGCCGCCTACTTCCCCGAGGCCACGCCGCTGGTGCCAACCGGGCTGGTGGCCAAGGGGGCGCGCACGCCGGCGGCCAAGGCCTTGGCGGTGCGGCTACACCGCTGCGATTGAGTCAGGGAACGGGGGCGCTCAGCGTTCGATCACCGCAAACGCCGAGTGCGCGTGGATGGACTCGAAGTTTTCCACTTCGACGCGGTAGCGGCCGATGCGGGCGTCGGCGTTCAGGCGCAGCGCCACCTCGCGCACCAGGTCTTCCACAAAGCGCGGGTTCTCGTAGGCGCGCTCGGTGACCCATTTCTCATCGGCGCGTTTGAGCAGCGGCCAGAGTTCGGAGCTGGCGCTTTCCTCGGCAAAACGCACCTGCTCGGCAAAAGGCAGGGGCTGCAGCAGCTCGGC
>JBDHSJ010000066.1:0-18781 GCA_039808065.1 Burkholderiaceae bacterium
TCGTCGAAGAACAGTGCCGAGAGCAGCGGCGTGCCGCCGATCAGGTCGCCCGCCGCCACGAAGATGTGGTTGCTCTTGTCCTTGCGAAGTTGCTTCACCGCCGTGGCCAGGGCTTCTGCCCCGCCCACCGGCACCTGCAGCTGCTGGCTGGGGTTGGCCGGGTCGGGCATGCGGAAGGGCGCGGGCGGCAGCAGGTTGCCGTGGAAGTCGTTGATGGCCAGCACCTGCACCTTGACCGGGCCGGCGGGTGCGGTGGCATGCGGCGGCGCGATGCTGCTGCAGGCGGCCAGAAACAAGGCGGCAGCCAGGGCCAGGGGGCGGGTGAATAAGCGCATGGTGAACTTGGGCGGTAAGGGGGCGATTGTCGACGCGCGGGCATCAGCCGCGCGCAGCGGCCCTGTCCGGGTGAGGGCGGCGCAGCGCGGGCAGGGCCCGAATCAGCAGGTCGGCCATGGCGGCGCGTTCGTCCAACGGACCGCTCAGCACGGTGAACGGCAGGCCCTGGGATTGCAGCAGGGCCACCAAGCGTTCATGCGCCTGGCGGCGCACGGCTGGCGATTCGCGCAGCCAGCCATCGGCCTGCCAGGGGATGCCTTCGGGGCAGCACAGCAGGGTCAGGTCGAATGACTGCTGCGCACGCACGGCCGCGGGCAGGGCACTCGCGTCGTCGAAGTAGTGGATCGAGTAGAGCGCCGTCATCAAGGCCGTCGTGTCGGCCACGACGAGACGGTGGCTCTGGGCCGCCGCGGCGATCCGGCGCGACTGTTCCGCCGCGATGGGTGCCTGCTCGTCGCGCCGCGGCGTGCGCCCACTGGCCAGGCACCACTCGCGCAGGTATTCGCCCACCGTGGCCACATTCAGGTCGGCCAGACGCCGACCGAGCAGCGTCGTCAGGCTGCTCTTGCCCGTGCACTCCGCGCCCAGCAGGGCCACCTTGCAGGCGGTCATCATGCGATGCGGGTGCGCTGCTCGGCCTGCGCCCATTCGCGCCAGCCCCACAGGGCCAGCGGAATGAAGGCGGCGTACAGCAGTACCGTCAACCAATAGGCCTTGAGCGCGAACAGGACGACCGACACGGCGTTCACGCCGACCCAGAAGCCCCAGTTCTCGATGAACTTGCGCCCCAACTGCACCGTGGCCACCACCGAAGCCACGGTGGGCAGGGCGTCCCAATAGGGCAGGGGGGAATCGGTGTGGCGGCTGAGCCACCAGCCCAGTAGCGGCCAGCCCAGTGCGATGGCGCCCAAGCTCCAGCCCCAGGCCTGCGCAGGCATGCGGCGCACGGTCAGCGCGCTTTGCGAGCGCCCCCGCCACCACTGTGCAAAGCCCCAAACGGCCATGGCGACGAAGAAGAGCTGCAGCACGGCTTCCCCGTACAGCTTGCCCTCCCAGAACAGCAGCGCGTACAGCAGCGAGGCCGCCGCCGCCAGCGGCCACGCGGCCAGCCACTGCCGCATATTGCCCAGCACCATCGCCACCGATAGCACGAAGGCCAGGATCTCCAGCCAGGTGAAGGGGCTGCCCCAGGCCGTGAAAGCGGCCGCCAGCAACCAGTCTTTCACGGGCGCGCGGGCGCCGAGGCCGGCACGGGCGGCTGGCCGTCCAGCTTCACGAAGATCTCGTCGGGCTTGACCATGCCGAGCTCCAGCCGGGCCTTCTCTTCCACCATCTCCAGGCCTTCGCGCAGGTCCTTGAGCTCGGCGCGGGCACGGGTTTGTGCTTCGCGCGCCTTGGTGTTGGCGGCCTCCTGATCCTGCAGCTGCTGCTGCAGCTCCGTCACCCGCGCAGCCGAGCGCTGGCCGAACCAGGTCTGGGCCTGCACCCAGAGCAGGCCCGCAGCCAGCAGCACGGCGATGAAGCGCAAGGACTTACTTCAGGTTGTAGAAGGCGGCACGGCCGGGGTACACGGCCACATCACCCAGATCTTCCTCGATGCGCAGCAGCTGGTTGTACTTGGCCATGCGGTCCGAGCGCGACAGCGAGCCGGTCTTGATCTGGCCGGCATTGGTGCCCACCGCGATGTCGGCAATGGTGCTGTCCTCGGTCTCGCCCGAGCGGTGGCTGATCACGGCGGTGTAGCCGGCACGCTTGGCCATCTCGATGGCGGCGAAGGTCTCGGTCAGGGTGCCGATCTGGTTGATCTTGATGAGGATGGAGTTGGCGATGCCCTTCTCGATGCCTTCCTTCAGGATCTTGGTGTTGGTGACGAACAGGTCGTCGCCGACGATCTGCACCTTGGTGCCCAGGCGCTCGGTCAGCAACTTCCAGCCGTCCCAGTCGCCCTCGGCCATGCCGTCTTCGATGCTGATGATGGGGTATTTGTCGACCCAGGTGGCCAGCATGTCGGTCCACTGCGCGGCGCTGAGCTTGAGGCCGCCTTCGCCTTCGAGCGTGTAGACGCCATCGGCGTAGAACTCGCTGGCGGCGCAGTCCAGCGCCAGGGCGATCTGCGTGCCCGGGGTGTAGCCGGCCATCTCGATGGCCTGCAGGATCATCTGGATCGCGGCCTCGTGGTTCTCGACGTTGGGGGCAAAGCCGCCTTCGTCGCCGACCGCCGTGCTCATGTGCTTGTCGTGCAGGATCTTCTTCAGCGCGTGGAAGGTCTCGGCGCCCCAGCGCAGGGCCTCGCGGAAGCTGGTCGCGCCCACCGGGACGATCATCAGCTCTTGCAGATCCAGGTTGTTGTTGGCGTGGGCGCCGCCGTTGACGACGTTCATCATCGGCACCGGCAGTTGGGTGGCGCCCATGCCACCAAAGTAGCGGTACAGCGGCAGGCCGGACTCTTCCGCGGCCGCGCGGGCCACGGCCATCGAGACGGCCAGCATGGCGTTGGCGCCCAGGCGGCTCTTGTTCTCGGTGCCGTCCAGGTCGATCAAGGTCTTGTCCAGGAAGGCCTGCTCGGACGCATCGAGGCCCATCACCGCTTCGCTGATCTCGGTGTTGATGAACTCCACCGCCTTCAGCACACCCTTGCCCAGGTAGCGGCTCTTGTCGCCGTCACGCAGTTCGATGGCTTCGCGGCTGCCGGTGCTGGCGCCGCTGGGCACGGCCGCACGGCCCAGGGTGCCGGATTCCAGCAGGACGTCGCATTCGACGGTGGGATTGCCGCGGCTGTCGAGGATCTCGCGGCCGACGATGTCAACAATGGCGCTCATGGCGTTCCTTGCAAGAAAAAATGAAATCGGAGAGGACTCTAGGTTGGTAACCCGCCGTATTCAGACCGGCAGGTAGCCTTCAACCAGCGTCATATCGAAATACTCGGTTGCGCCCTGGCGCAGCGCGCGGGCAGTTTGGTAACCCGTGCCTTCGTACCAGGCGCGCGCCTCGACCATGCTGGGGAAGCGGATGACGGTCAGGCGCGCAGGGCGCCAGTCGCCTTCCAGCACATCGATCGCGCCGCCGCGCACCAGGTATTCACCGCCAGCGGCAGCAATCGAGGCGGGGGCGCTGGCCATATAGCCCTTGAAGGCTTCGGGGTCGCGGATCTTGCTGGCGACGATCAGGTAGGCAGGTTGGCTCATCAGCAGCTGAAATCGTTCTCGAGCAGGGGCTGGGACTTGACGACGCGGTCTAGGGCTACCAGTTGCTCCAACAGGGTGCGCATGTGCTTGAGCGGTACGGCATTCGGGCCGTCGCTGAAGGCCTCGGCCGGGTTCGGGTGGGTTTCCATGAAGAGGCCGGCCACGCCCACGCCCACGCCGGCGCGGGCCAGCACCGGCACCATCTCGCGGGCGCCGCCGCTGGATCCGCCCAGGCCACCGGGCTTTTGCACCGAGTGCGTGACGTCGAACACCACCGGCGCGCCCGAGTTGCGCATCTCGGCCAGGCTGGTCATGTCGGCCACCAGGTTGTTGTAGCCGAAGCTGACGCCGCGCTCGCAGGCCAGGAAGCGGTCTTCCGACAGGCCCACTTCGCGAGCGGCAGCGCGCGCCTTGTCGATGACGTTCTTCATGTCCCAAGGCGCGAGGAACTGGCCCTTCTTGATGTTCACCGGCTTGCCACTCTGGGCGACGGCACGGATGAAATCGGTCTGGCGGCACAGGAAGGCCGGGGTCTGCAGCACGTCCACCACGCTGGCCACTTCGGCGATCTGGCTGTTGTCGTGCACGTCGGTCAGCACCGGCAGGCCGGTCTGGCGACGCACCTCGTCCAGGATCTTCAGGCCGGCTTCAATGCCGACGCCGCGTTTGGAGCTGCCCGAGGAGCGGTTGGCCTTGTCGAACGAGCCCTTGTAGATGAGCGGAATGCCCAGGGTCGTACAGGCTTCCTTCAGGAGCCCGGCCACATCCAGCGAAAGCTGCTCGCTTTCAATCGAGCAGGTGCCGGCGATCAGGAAGAAAGGCTTGTCGACACCGACATCAAATCCACACAACTTCATTTCATAACTCCATGCCGCCGGCTTGCACGCAATGTGCACGAATCCACCGCCCCAAGCGACCGCCGCAGAACCGGCTTTGCCGGGCTGCTGGCGGTGCCCCCTGGGGGGAGGCGCCGAAGGCGCTTCGGGGGGAGCTCAACGTGCTTCCTTGTGTTGCAGCGCGGCCTGGATGTAGCTGATGAACAGCGGGTGGCCGTCCCAGGGCGTGCTCTTGAACTCGGGGTGGAACTGCACGCCGACGAACCAGGGGTGCTGGTCGCGCGGCAGCTCGACGATCTCGGTCAGCTTCTCGCGCTGGGTGATGGCCGAGATCACCAGGCCCGCCTGCTGCAGCTTGTCGAGGTAATGCTCATTGGCCTCGTAGCGGTGGCGGTGGCGCTCGGTCACCACGTCACCATAGATGCCGTGGGCGATGGTGCCCGGCTTCACATCCGAGCTCTGCGCGCCCAGGCGCATCGTGCCGCCCAGGTCCGAGCTGGCGTCGCGCTTCTGGATGGAGCCGTCGGCGTCCTGCCACTCGTCGATCAGGGCGATGACCTTGTGTTTGGCTTCGGGGTCGAACTCGGTGGAGTTCGCCCCCTCCAGGCCGGCCATGTGGCGGGCGTACTCGATGGTGGCCACCTGCATCCCTAGGCAGATGCCGAGGTAGGGGATCTTGTGCTCGCGGGCGTACTGGGCGGCGCGGATCTTGCCCTCGACGCCGCGCTTGCCGAAGCCACCGGGCACCAGGATGGCGTCGTACTGGGCGAGTTGGTCGATGTCGCCGGTTTCCAGCGCCTCGGAATCGACGTACTCGATGTTGACGCGAGCATGGTTGTGGATGCCGGCGTGGCGCAGGGCCTCGTTGAGCGATTTGTACGAATCCGACAGATCGGTGTACTTGCCGCACATGGCGATGCGAACCTCGTGTTGCGGGTGCTCGACCTCGCGCACCAGGGTGTCCCAGCGCGTCAGGTCGGTGCTGCGGGTGCTGAGCTGCAGCTTGGTGCAGATCAGCTGGTCCAAGCCCTGCTCATGCAGCACGCGCGGCACCTTGTAGATGGTGTTGACGTCCCACATGCTGATCACGCCGTACTCGGGGACGTTGGTGAACAGCGAAATCTTCTCGCGCTCGTCCTCGGGGATGCGACGGTCGGCGCGGCAAAGCAGGGCGTCGGGTTGGATGCCGATCTCGCGCAGCTTCTGCACCGTGTGCTGGGTCGGCTTCGTCTTCAGCTCGCCGGCGGCGGCGATCCAAGGCACATAGGTCAGGTGCACGAAGGCGGTGTTGGTCGCGCCCATGCGCAGGCTCATCTGGCGTGCGGCTTCCAGAAAGGGCAGGGACTCGATATCGCCCACCGTGCCGCCGATCTCGACGATGGCCACATCGACCGCGTCATCGGTGCCCACACCGGCGCCGCGCTTGACGAAGTCCTGGATTTCGTTGGTGATGTGCGGAATCACCTGCACCGTCTTGCCGAGGTAGTCACCGCGGCGCTCCTTTTCGAGCACGGACTTGTAGATCTGCCCGGTGGTGAAGTTGTTGGCGCGCTTCATGCGCGTGGTGATGAAGCGCTCGTAGTGGCCGAGGTCCAGATCGGTCTCGGCGCCGTCGTCGGTGACGAACACCTCGCCATGCTGGAACGGGCTCATCGTGCCCGGGTCCACATTGATGTAGGGGTCCAGCTTGATCAGCGTGACCTTGAGGCCGCGGCTCTCCAACAAAGCTGCGAGAGAGGCGGCTGCCACACCCTTGCCCAGGGAGGACACCACACCGCCGGTGACGAATACGTATTTGGTCATGTCGCGCCGCGTTCCCACGCGCCGCACCCCCTTGGCATCACTGCGGGGGGCCGTCAGGCCGAGAACGCTCAAGAGGAAAGGCGAAGTATATCGGCGGGGGTTTACCCGGCTGCCTGGGCCCGCTCCGCCAGCTCGTTCAGCAGTTGCAGTGCAAGAGTCGCCGTGGCCTCCGGGTGCTCGAAAGGGAAGAGGTGCGAGCCCTCGATCTCGCGATACAGCGGCCCCACGAACCGCCGCGTCGCCTCGATGCCGCCCATGCGCATCTCGCGGCTGTGCGTGCCGGCAATGAAGGCACGCGGCACGCGCAGGTCGCGGGTGGCGCGCGTCAGCGCATGCGGCAGGGTGGCATAGACCGCGGCTTCGACCTCGCGACGAAAGGCCAAGCGCAGGCCGCCGCGCTCCGGGTCGGGCTCGAAGCCGCAGTCCAGATAGTCCTGCAGCACGCGCGGATCCCAGGCCTGGAACAGTGCCTTCGACTTGAAGTGCGCTTCCAGCGCGGCGCGGTCCGGCCAGTGCTGGCGGCGTTCCTGCGCAATGCTGGCCGGCGGCTGTTTGTGGATGCGGCCGCTGAACTTGCCGAAGGCCACGAAACCTGCGCGCCAGCCGCGGATGTAGGGCGAGTCGAGCATCAGCACGCCGCGCACCAGGCTCGGGCGCCGCGCTGCCGCCATCAGGCTCAGCAGGCCGCCGAGCGAATGCCCGACCAGATAGACCGGCTCCGGCGGGCGCACCTCGTGTTCCACAAAGCGCAGCAGCTGGGTGACCAGATGCGGCCAGTTGCTGCTGACCGGGAGCTGTGGGTCGTGGCCGTACTTGTCGATCGCATGGACGTCATAGCCGGCTGAGCGCCAGGCCTCGAACAGCAGGCGGTAGCAGCCGGCCGGGTAGCTGTTGGCGTGGGAGAAGACCAGGGTGGGCATGGGCGCGCAGTGTGCCGCCGGCACTCGGCGCAGAATGCCCGCTCCTCAAGCCAAACCTAGGGAGAGTTCTCCATGAAGACCGTTCTGATCGCCGCGATCGCACTGCTGGCCGGCGCTGCCCAGTCTGCCCCCAAGGCCTGCGAAGAGCTGAAGACCGAGATCGCCGCCGAGCTCGATGCCAAGGGCGTCAAGGGTTACACGCTGGAGATCGTTGCTGCCGATCAGGTGGCCGATCAGAAGGTCGTGGGCAGCTGCGAAGGCGGCAGCAAGAAGCTCGTCTACAAGCGCGGCTGAGCCGCGCGCGTTACTCCCTGCCCAGCAGGGATTTCAAGCGGTACAGCTGCTCCAGCGCCTCGCGCGGGCTGCAGCTGTCAAGGTCCAGGCCGCGCAGGGCCTTCAGCGCAGCGGGCTCTTCCTGCTGAGGTGCGGCCGGCGGCGCGGCGAACAGATCCACCTGCGCCTGCGCGCCCGCCTTCTGGGCCTCCAGCGCCTCCAGGCTGGCACGCGCTTGGCGTAGCACCGGGGCGGGCATGCCGGCTAAGCGCGCCACCTGCACACCGTAGCTGCGACTGGCCGGGCCGGGCTGCAGCTCGTGCAGGAAGGCGATGTCATCGCCCGCTTCCACCGCCGAGACGTGCAGGTTGTGCGCCTCGCTCTTTTGCGCCGGCAGCTCGGTGAGCTCGAAGTAGTGCGTCGCAAACAACGTCAATGCACGGTTCTTGTCGTGCAGGTGGGTTGCAATGGCGCCGGCCAAGGCCAGACCGTCGAAGGTCGACGTGCCGCGGCCGATCTCATCCATCAGCACCAGGCTTTGCTCGGTGGCGGCATGCAGGATGGCCGCTGCCTCGGTCATCTCCAGCATGAAGGTGGACTGGGCATTGGCCAGGTCGTCCGCTGCACCGATGCGGGTGTGGATCGCATCCAGCGGCCCCAGACGGCAGGTCTGCGCCGGCACATAGGAGCCCATCGATGCCAGCAAGGCGATCAGCGCCACCTGGCGCATGAAGGTGCTCTTGCCGCCCATATTGGGGCCGGTGATGACGAGCAGGCGGCGCTTGGCATCGAGCCGGCAGTCATTGGGCTGGAAGGCGATGCCCTTGGTCTCCGCAAGGCGGCTTTCCACCACCGGGTGGCGGCCGGCCTGGATGTCGATGCAGGGGTAACCGACGAACTCGGGCGCGCACCAATTCAGCGTGGCGGCGCGCTCGGCCAGCGCGGCCAGCACGTCCAGGCTGGCCAGGGCGCGCGCCACGGTGGCCAGCGCCTGCACGAAGCCGCCCAGGTCGTCCAGCAGGCGTTCGAACAGGAACTTCTCGCGCGCCAGGGCGCGCTCGCTGGCCGACAGCGCCTTGTCCTCGAAGGCCTTCAGCTCGGGCGTGATGAAGCGCTCGGCGTTCTTCAGGGTCTGGCGGCGCTGGTAGTTGTCCGGCACCTTGTCCTTCTGGCCCTGGGTGACCTCGATATAGAAGCCATGCACCTTGTTGAACTGCACCCGCAGGTTCGGAATGCCGGTGCGCTCGCGCTCACGCGCTTCCAAGTCGAGCAGGAAGGCATCGCAATTCGCATTGATGGCGCGCAGTTCGTCCAGCTCGGCATCGAAGCCGCCGGCGATGACGCCGCCATCGCGCAGCCAGACCGCCGGCTGTTCCGCCAGCGCGGCGCGCAGCAACTCGGCCACCTGGGGCGGCGCGGCCAGGTCCTGGCGCAGCTGATTCAGCAGGGCCGCACCGGGCGGCACCGCAGCGGCGAGCTCGGGCAGCAGGGTCAGGGTCTCGCGCAGCCCGGCCAACTCGCGCGGGCGCACCTGGCGCAGCGCAATACGGCTCGTGCTGCGCTCCACATCGGACACCCGGCGCAGCGCCTCGCGCAGGGGCTCGAAGCCAAGATCCAGCAGGGTGGCGATGGCCGCCTGACGGGCTTGAGCCTGGCTGCGCTCGCGCGCCGGCGTCAGCATCCAGTTCCGCAGGGCACGACTACCCATGCCGGTGCGGCAGCTGTCCAGCAAGGAGAGCAGGGTGGGCGCTTCTTCGCCGCGCAGGGTTTGGATCAGCTCCAGGTTGCGCTGGGTGGCGGGCGGCAGGTCGATCAGCTCGCTGGCGCGCAGCACGGCCAGGCGCTTCACATGGGCCAGCGCGCGGCCCTGGGTGTGCTCGAGATAGGCCAGCAAGGCGCCGCCGGCGGCCTGGGCCACCGGCAAATCCTGTGCATTCAGCCCCTGGAGGCTGGCCACCCCCAATTGTTCGCACAGCTTTCGCTGACCCAGGGCCGAGTCGAACTGCCAGGGCGGGCGGGCGGTGGTGGGGGCGCGCACCACGCTCAGCGCTTCGGGCTGGCCGGGCGCGGAGTGGTCGCGGGCGAGCAGGATTTCTGCGGGGTTTAGGCGCGCCAGCCAGCCGGGCAGTTCGGTGCGGCTGCATTCCAACAGGCCAATTTCGCCCTGTGCGAGCGTGACCCAGGCCAATCCGAAGCGCCCGGCGGCGGCATGCAGGGCCAGCAGCGGCGCATCCTGCTTGTCAGCCAGCAGCTCGGCGTCCGTCACCGTGCCGGGCGTGACGATGCGAACCACCTTGCGCTCGACCGGGCCCTTGCCGGCGCCTACCTCACCCACTTGCTCGGCAATGGCTACCGACTCGCCCAGCTTCAGCAGCTTGGCCAGGTAGTTTTCCAGCGCCGCCACCGGGACGCCGGCCATCACCACCGGCTCGCCGCCGCTGCTGCCGCGCACGGTCAGGGTGATGTCCAGCAGGGCATTGGCCTTGCGGGCGTCGTCGTAGAAGACCTCGTAGAAGTCCCCCATGCGGAAGAACACCAGCAGCTCCGGGTGCTCCGCCTTGATGCGCAGGTACTGCTGCATCAGGGGGGTGTGGGTCTCCAGGGGGGCTTGCGGCAGGGAGGCGGGAAGGCTGGACAAGATGCGGAGCGGAGCACGGCAAGGGGGCGCGGATTATCTCGGCGCCCGCCGCCGGCTTGCTCTGGCCTGTGCGGCCTTCAGGCGCTGGCGCGGCGGCGGCGCGCAAACGCCGCCACCAGGGCCAGGCCGGCCAGGCCCAGGGCCTGGGGTTCAGGCACGGCGTAGAGCGCGAAGGCGCGGTCGCCCGGCCGTTCGGCGCCGGCCCAGCTCAGCTGGCCGTTGGTATAGCCGCGCTGGAAACTGGTGGCGGCAGCGTCCCAGGGGCCCGCCATGCTCCAGCTGAAGTGCGGGTCATTGCTCTGCGCGTTCGAGCGCACCGAGAACCAATACTGCGTACCGGCCAGGGCGCCGAACATCGAGCCCAGCTGCAGATCAAAGTCATACACCTCGACATGTTCGCCACCCCAGAAACCGCCGCCGGCCACGGCCTCGCGGTCGACCTGGGCCGCGGCCACCGTCTGGCTGTAGGCGAGGGCACCGGGCTTGCCGGCCACATCCGAGTAGATCTCAACCGTCCAGCTGTCGCTGTTGCTGGCGCCATTGACGCAGCACTGGCCCTGCGGGTTGCCGGTCAGATAGATGCCACGCCAAGTGACACGACCGATGTTGGCGGCCTGGCTCAGGCTGAAGCTGTCGTAGGTCTGGGCGCCACTCTGGTTGGCATCGAACTGGCTGGCCCAGGTGTAGCCCACGTTGAGGCCGGCCACCGGGGCCTGTTCATACACGGGGGCGGCCAGGGCCGCGACGGGAAGGGCAAAGGCCAGGACGGCGAGACGGACTTGCATCGAACACTCCTTGGGGGGGTTGGGTCCGGGCTCAGGCGCGCCGCGTGCGGATGCGGTGCAGCGGGCTGATCAGACCGACAAGACCGACCAGCAGGGCGGCCAGCAGCCACAAGGGGTTGATCGACAGACGGTGCTTCATCGCGTGCTCCTGAGCCCCGGTGTTTGGGGTGCAGTCAGCATCGCGGCGCGCCGTTTCGGTCGGGTTGCAGCGCAGCGCCCGGCGCGTTGCGTTTGTTGCAGCCGCACAAATGACAACGCCCCGCGGGGCGGGGCGTTGTGGCTCGGGCGCAGGGGGCTCAGAAGGGCGCGTCCTCGGCGCCAGCGCTGCGCGTGCTGGTGATGCGGCGCGACTTGGGCTGGGCCCCCGCAGGTGCCGGGGCGGGCGCGGCTTCGGCGGTTTCTGCTGCTTCTTCGGTGTTGATGACACGGCTGTAGGGTTGCAGCAGGGGCACCAGCTGGGCGTAGATCTTGGGTGTGCCGGCCAGCACTTCGCGCTGGTGCAGGAAGTCGCTCTCGCCGGTGAAGTTGCCCACCAGGCCACCGGCCTCGGTGATGATCAGCGAGCCGGCCGCCACGTCCCAGGGCGAGAGGCCGGTCTCGAAGAAGGCGTCGTAGTAGCCGGCGGCCACATAGCAGAGGTCCAGCGAAGCAGCACCCGGGCGGCGCACGCCGGCGGTCTGCTGCATCACGTCCTCGAACAGCTTCAGATAGCGCTTGAAGTTGTCGCCGCGGCGGAACGGGAAGCCGGTGCCCACCAGGGCGTCCGACAGGCGCGTGCGGCGCGAGACGCGCAGCCGGCGGTCATTCAGGTAGGCGCCGCGGCCCTTGCTGGCGTGGAAGAGATCGTTGCGGGTCGGGTCATACACCACGGCCTGCTGCACCTGGCCGCGGTGCGCCAGCGCAATCGAGACGGCGTAGATCGGCAGGCCGTGGATGAAATTGGTGGTGCCGTCCAGCGGGTCGATGATCCACTGGTAGTCGGACTTCTGGTTGCCATGTTCCTTGCCCGATTCCTCGGCCAGGATGGCGTGCTGGGGATAGGCCTCCAGCAGGGTCTTGATGATCACGGCCTCGGCCGCGTGGTCGACCTCGGTGACGAAGTCGTTGTACGCCTTGGCGCCCACCTTGATGATGTCCAGGTCCAGCGAGGCGCGGTTGATGATGGCACCGGCGGCGCGGGCGGCCTTGATGGCCACGTTCAGCATGGGATGCAGAGCAGCAGAGGACATGCGGTCGTCTTCCTGGAAGTTGGGTGGGCTGGCGGTAAAAAAGAACGCCCGGCGGCAGCCGGGATAATCGCGGGATTCTACTGAGTCCTGCGGGACGCGCCGTCGTGCATTCCACACGCTTCATCCTGATGAACACCAGCCACCCCGGCAATGTCGGGGCCACGGCGCGGGCGATGAAGGTGATGGGCTTTGATGACCTGGTGTTGGTGCGACCGCGATTTGCCGATGTGCTGCAGCAGGAAGAGACCCTGGCCTTTGCCAGCGGCGCCACCGAAGTGCTGGAGCGGGCGCGGGTGGTGGACAGCCTGGCCGAGGCCCTGGAGGGTGTGCAGTTCCTGGTCGGTACCGCGATGACGCCCCGCGACTTCGGCCCGCCTTGCAGCGCTCCTCGCACGCTGTTCGAGGAGTTGGCCGCCCGGCCGGAGCGACCGAGCCTGGGTCTGGTGTTCGGCAGCGAACGGTTCGGCATGAGCAATGAGGATGTGTACCGGTGCCATGCGGTGGTCTCCATCCCCACGCACCCCGAGTACGGCTCGCTGAACCTGGCCCAGGCGGTGCAACTGCTGGCCTACGAATGGCGCCAGGCTCTGGGCGGCTTTGCGGTGCAGGCCCGCACCAAGGCGCCGGATGTGGCTGACGCCCAGGCGGTGCAGGGCCTGTTGGATCATTGGCAGCAGGCCCTGGTCGAGGTCGGTTTCCTGGACCCCGAAGCGCCAAAGAAGCTGATCCCGCGCCTGAATCAGCTCTTCAACCGCGCCGGGCTTCAGTCCGAGGAACTGCACATCCTGCGCGGTATCGCAAGGGCGATGCAAAAGGCGGCGGCGCAAGACAAATCCCCTTGTTGACGCTGGCCTTGCCCTGAGCCGAAGGCAAGCGGTGGACGCCTGCCTACACTCGCCGCCCTCACGAAGGATTTCCCCATGTTTGCCCGTCTGCGCGAAGACATCGCCTGCATCCTGGAACGCGACCCCGCTGCCCGCACGGCCTGGGAGGTGTTCTGGTGTTACCCGGGTCTGCACGCGCTGATCTTGCACCGCCGCGCGCACTGGTTGTGGACCCATGGCTTCAAGACCCTGGGGCGCTTCGTTTCGCACCTGAACCGCTGGCTGACCGGCATTGAGATCCATCCCGGCGCCCGGTTCGGACGCCGGGTCTTCATTGACCATGGCATGGGCATCGTCATCGGTGAGATGGCCGAAGTGCATGACGAGGTGACGATCTACCAGGGCGTGACGCTGGGCGGCACCACCCTGGTCAAGGGCGCCAAGCGCCACCCCACGCTGGAGCGCGGCGTGGTGGTGGGGGCCAACGCCTGCGTGCTGGGCGGTTTCACGGTGGGGGCGGGTGCACGCATCGGCTCCGGGGCGGTGGTCACCAAGCCGGTGCCGGCCGGGGCCACGGCGGTGGGCAATCCGGCGCGCATCATTGAAGCCAAGGACCCGCAGCGTGAGGCGGTGGCGAGCAAGATGGGCTTCAGCGCCTATGCGGTCACGCAGGGCGACGATCCGGTCTCACAGGCCATGAAAGGCTTGATCGACAACGCCGCCGGGCACGAACACCAGATTGCGTTGCTCTGGGCCGCCATCAAGGAATTGAGCGAGAACAGCAAGAAGAATTGCGTGCCCTCGGACGCTCTCAAGGACGAGTGTTTCGATGCCGAGCAGCTCAGCCGGCTGGTGAAGTAGGACGGCGCGAAGCCCGAGCAGGGTTCTCCCGCCCCGCAGCCGGGTGGCGGTGGCGTTGGGTTTTGCCTCTGCTTACAAACATGCGTTCCGTCCTTCCGGACCTGGACCGACGATGAGCACCCTGCCCGTCGTGGAACATCTCCCACTGCAAGGAGCGCCCGCATGAACATCCGTCCATTCCTTGTTGCTGCGCTGATGAGCGCAGGGCAGTTGAGCGCCCAGGCCGCACCTGTGCTGGCCAGCTTCGACGATTTGCCTGCCCCGCCTGCGCTGACGTCGGCCACGGGCCTGTACTACGCCAACGGCGGCAGCCTGAACTACAAGAATGTGATCTGGGATGAACGCTTCAGCGTGGTGGGTGATGCCTACCGCGTGGCGCCGCCGGATGGACCGGTGTTCGGCTTACCGCAGTCGGGTCACTACTTCGTCACCAATGTTGCGGCGCAGTTCGGCGGCGAGTTCACCAACGACCACCTGTTCATCACGACCGATCAGGTGCTGACCGAGGCTTGGTTTGGTCAGAACGAGTACTACGGCTACGGCGGCGGCGCCGATGAGGTCACCGTGCATGCGCTGCATGGCTTCGACGTGCTGGCCTCGGTCAGTCTGGCACTGCCCGATGACCTTGATGGCCAGCCCGAGCCCTTGCGCCGGATGGACACCTCGGCGTTTCTGGCCCTGAGCGGTATCACTGGCTACCGGATTGACCGCCATGAGCGCGGTAGCCTGTCCGGCAATTGGGTGGGCGACAACTTCGTGTTCCAGCCGGCCCAGCAGATACCCGAGGCGCCGACCGGCTGGCTGACCCTGATGGGCCTGGGCGCGCTTGCAGTCCGGCGCCGCGCGCGACGCTAAGCAGGGTTGCGCTGCGCGCTTTTCGGCCGAAAGGCCTTGCAGACCGCCGGGTCGGTTTCCAGAAAGGGAGCTCCGATCAGGTCCATGCAATAGGGCACGGCAGCAAAGATGCCGGGCACTTCCACAGTGCCATCGGAGCCACGCAGACCCTCCAGGGTTTCGGCAATGGCCTTGGGTTGGCCGGGCAGATTCAGGATCAGGCTACGCCCGCGGATCACACCGACCTGGCGCGACAGGATGGCCGTGGGCACGAAGCGCAGCGAAATCTGGCGCATCTGCTCGCCAAAGCCGGGCATCACACGCTCGGCCACGTCCAGCGTCGCGTCGGGTGTGACGTCACGCGGCGCCGGGCCGGTGCCGCCAGTCGTCAGCACGAGGTGGCAGCCCGCCTCATCCACCAGCTCACGCAAGGTGTCGGCGATGGTGGCACGTTCGTCCGGAATGAGGCGGGGTTCAAACTCGATCGGATTGCGCAGCGCCTTGCCCAGCCACTCGCGCAGCGCGGGCAGTCCCTTGTCCTCGTAGACGCCGGAACTGGCGCGGTCCGAGCAGGACACGATGCCGATGCGAACGACCTCCATCAGGCATCGCCCTCGGGTTCAGGCTGCTCCTTCAGGAACTGGAACAGTTCGCGGAAACCCCGACCGCTGCGTGCCTCGGGGTTGGCCGCGGCGTCCTTGCGCGCCGAGCGCACCAGGCTGCGCAGCTGCTGCACATCGACGCCCGGGTGCTGCGCGATATAGGTTTGCAGGGCCTCGTCGCTGTCGATCAGTTGGGTGCGCACATGCTCCAGCTTGTGCAGCCGCAACTGGTCTTGCGCATGGCCCAGCCGGAAGGCCGCCACGGCTTCGTGCAGAGGCTCAGCCTCGACGCCCCGCATCAGCTTGCCGATGTACTGCAGCTGGCGGCGCTTGGCGCCGTGGGCGGTGATCTTCTTGGCGTCGCGCAGGGCGATGCGCAGGGTCTCGGGCATCTCGAGCGCGTTCAGCCGGCTGTCGGGCAGGGTCAGCAAGTCTTCGCCGAGCTTCTGCAGCGCGTCGGATTCGCGCTTGAGCTGGCTGCGGCTGGGGCCGTACTCATCGCTGTCGGCGTCGTGCTGCAGGTGCGATAGCGGGCCCGGGCGAGGGCGCTTGGGGCGGTCATTGAAGGACATCGGCTCATCATAATGAGCGCCCCTGTTTCCTGGCCCAGTGCCGGCCCCATCCATGAGCACCCCAGCCCAAGGCTTTGCCCATTCGCCTGACGAGTTCCAAGACCTTGTGGAGCGCACTCTGAAACTGGCGCGCGAACGCGGCGCCAGTGACGCGGCGGCCGAGGTCAGCGAAGGCGCGGGCCTGTCGGTTTCGGCTCGACTGGGCAAGCTGGAAAACGTCGAGCGCAACCGCGACAAATCGCTCGGCGTCACGGTGTACCTGGGCCAACGTCGGGGGCATGCCAGCACCTCGGATTTTTCCGACAAGGCCTTGGCCGACACCGTGCAGGCTGCCTATGACATCGCGCGGTTCACCGCCGAGGACCCGGCCGCCGGCCTGCCCGACGCGGAGGATCTGCTGCTCGAACCCGCGCCCGACTTGGATTTGTTCCACCCCTGGGCCATCGACGCCAGCCGGGCCTGTGAGCTGGCGCTGCGCTGCGAGGCGGCTGCTCTGGCCACCGACCGCCGCATCAGCAACAGCGAGGGCGCAGCCATTTCCGCCCAGCAATCGCACTTCTTCGCTGGCAACAGCAGGGGTTTTCGCGGCGGTTACGCCAGCAGCCGGCACTCGATCTCGGTGGCGCCGATCGCCGGCCGCGGTGCCGACATGCAGCGTGACGCCTGGTACAGCTCCGAGCGCAGCGCGCTCGACCTGGCTGCGCCCGAGGCGGTGGGTCGCTACGCCGCCGAGCGTGCGCTTTCGCGTTTGAAAGCGCGCAAAGTCGCCACCGCCGAGGTTCCGGTGCTGTTCGAGAACACAGTGGCGGCCGGCCTGCTGGGTGCTCTCGTGCAGGCCACCAGTGGCGGCGCGCTGTACCGCAAGGCCAGCTTCCTCGTCGACAGCCTCGGTCAGCCGGTGCTGGCTTCGCACATCGACATCGATGAGGACCCGCTTGTGCCGCGCGGCAAGGGCAGTTCGGCCTTCGACGACGAGGGCGTGCGCACGCAGGCCCGCAGCGTGGTGCAGGGCGGCGTGCTGCAGGGCTATTTCCTATCCAGTTACTCGGCGCGCAAGCTGGGGCTCAAGACCACCGGCCATGCCGGCGGTTCTCACAACCTGGTGATGAGGAGCCGCTGCACCGCCGATGGCGATGACTTGCCCACCTTGATTCGCCGCATGAAGCGCGGCCTCTTCGTCACCGAACTGATGGGTCAGGGCGTCAACTACGTGACAGGCGACTACTCACGCGGTGCCAGCGGCTACTGGGTGGAGGACGGCGAGATCGCCTTCCCGGTGCAGGAAGTGACCATCGCAGGCAATTTGCGCCAAATGTTCCAGGACATTGTGGCGATCGGTACCGACCGCTACACCTTGGGAACCAAGACGGTCGGGTCGCTGCTGGTCGCGCGCATGAAGCTGGCAGGCTCCTGAGCGCGAAAAGGGCCGGCGGGGTTTGCCCGCAGAGGGAATCCGGACCGCCCTTCCTAGACTGCGCGGGTCTCAGGTTTTCCCTCATTCAAGGAGAGCAATCGATGGAGCGTCGTTCCTTTGTCGGCCAGGCAGGTCTGGCCGGCATCCTGGCCGCGGGCGTGGCCCCGGCCGTTCAGGCCCAGACCGTGTTGCGCTGGCGCTTGGCGTCCAGCTTCCCCAAGGCACTGGACACCATTTACGGCGCTGCCGAAGTCTTCGCCAAGAAGGTGGGCGAGATGTCTGGCGGCAAGTTTCAGATTTCCGTGCATGCCGGCGGCGAACTGATGCCCGCCTTCGGCGTGGTGGATGGGGTGCAGAACGCCACAGTGGAAATGGCGCACACGGCGCCGTACTACTTTTTCGGCAAGGATGAAACCTTCGCTATCGGCTGCGCCATTCCCTTTGGTCTGAACAGCCGCCAGATGACGGCCTGGCAGTACGAAGGCAACGGCCTGAAGCTGATGCGCGAGTTCTATGCCAACTACAACATCGTCCATTTCCCGATGGGCAACACCGGCGCTCAGATGGGCGGCTGGTACCGCAAGGAAATCAAGACCGTTGCCGATGTCAAGGGCCTGAAGATGCGCATCGGCGGCTTTGCCGGCCGGGTGCTGGAGCGCATGGGCGGGGTGCCACAGAACATTCCTGGCGGCGAGATCTACCAGGCGCTGGAAAAGGGCACCATCGACGCCGCCGAGTGGGTCGGCCCCTATGACGACCTGAAGCTTGGCTTCTTCAAAGTGGCGCCGTTCTACCACTACCCGGGCTGGTGGGAGGGCGGCCCGCAGCTGGACCTCTACATCAACACCAAGGCTTTCAACGGCCTGTCGGCCGAGTACAAGGCCATCGTGGAGGCCGCGGCAGCGTACGCGCACACCGAGATGCAGGCCAAGTACGACGCCCGCAACCCGGCCGCCCTGACGCAACTGCTGGCCAACAAGACCAAGCTGGTGCAGATGCCGGTACCGGTAATGGATCTGGCCTTCCAGGAGTCGATGGGCCTGTACAGCGAGCTGATGGCCAAGAACCCGAACTGGAAGAAGGTCTACAGCGACTACGCGGCCTTCCGCAAGGAAGGCAACCGCTGGTTCCGCTACACCGAAGCCTTCTTCGACAACTACATGCAGAGCAAGGTCAACAAGCTCTGAGGCTGGCGCCGGTCGCTGATGTGCAAAAGGGGCCCCGCGGGGCCCCTTTCCATTGCAGCCATGCGCCTGACCTATTCGGAGGCCGCGCTGGCCGGCGCCGAGGCGCTACCGTCCTCTTCGATCGGAGGCGGTGCGAACGTGGGCGTGGCCGGCTCCATGTCCTTGTAGATCTGCTCGGTGTCCACGTCCTTGACGTTGGTGGCCTTGTCGTGGGTGACGAGGCCGGGGAAGGCAATGATCAGCGCCACCATCACGATCTGGATCAGCACAAAGGGCACCGCGCCCCAGTAGATCTGGCCAGTGCTGACTTTGGCCACCGTCTGGCCCGTCACGCGGTCCTTGTAGTCCTCGGTCGGCGCCACGCTGCGCAGATAGAACAGCGCAAAGCCGAACGGCGGGTGCATGAAGGAGGTCTGCATATTCACCGCCAGCAGCACCCCGAACCACACCAGGTCGATGCCCAGCTTTTCGGCCACCGGCCC
>JBDHSJ010000067.1:0-18755 GCA_039808065.1 Burkholderiaceae bacterium
ACTCACCCTCATTGGATACGGCCCTGCTGCAGCAGGTGCAAAACCAGATTAGCACGGTGATCAAGGGCAAGCCGACCCAGGTGGCCGACTGCCTGGCCTGCCTGGTGGCGGGCGGGCACCTCTTGATCGAAGACCTGCCGGGCGTGGGCAAGACCACGCTGGCGCAGGCGCTGTCGCTGACCCTGGGCCTGCGCTTCGCCCGCGTGCAGTTCACCGCCGACCTGTTGCCCTCGGATTTGCTGGGCGTCAATGTGTTCGACCGCAGCGCCGGCCAATTCAGCTTCAAACCCGGCCCGGTGTTTGCGCAGGTGCTGCTGGCCGACGAGATCAACCGTGCCGGCCCGAAGACGCAATCGGCCCTGCTGGAGGCGATGGAAGAGCGCCAGGTCACCATCGAGGGCCAAAGCCATGCCCTGCCCTCGCCCTTCTTCGTCATCGCCACGCAGAACCCGAGCGAGCAGCTGGGCACCTACCCGCTGCCCGAATCGCAGCTGGACCGCTTCCTGATGACGATCCGCCTGGGCTACCCCGACCGCACGGCGGAGCGTGAGCTGCTGAGCGGGCGCGACAGCCGCGAGCAGCTGGCCGAGCTGCAGGCGGTGATGAGCCCCACCCAGCTGCAGGCCGCCCAGGCGCTGGCGCGCAGCCTGCACGTCAGCCCGGCGCTGCTGGACTATTTGCAGGCCCTGCTGGACGCCACGCGCAGCGGTCAGTGGTTTGTCGAAGGCCTGTCGCCACGCGCTGGCCTGGCCTGGCTACGCGCTGCACGCGCCAAGGCGCTGTTGGCCGGGCGCGCCCATGTGTCGCCGGAGGACTTGCAATCGGTGGCCGTGCAGGTGCTGGCCCACCGCTTGAAGGCGCGCGCCGGATCCGGCCGCGGCAGCGTGGAGCAGGTGCGCGCCCTGATCGAGGCGGTGCCGCTGCCGTGAGCTGGATCCAGCAGCGCTGGAAAGCCTGGTGGAGTGCCCGCCACCCCGCGCGGGACGACCAGTTGCTGACCCAGCGCAATCTCTACATCGTGCCCACCAAGGTTGGCGCCGCCTTTCTGCTGACCCAGGCCGTGCTCCTGATCGCCTCCATCAACGACCAGCTCAGCCTGGGCTACGCACTGACCTTTCTGCTCTGCGGCGCCGGCCTGGCCTCGATGCACACCACGCACGCCAACCTGCGCGGCCTGCTGCTGAGTCTGCAGCCGCCCGAGCCCGGCCATGCCGATCAGGACCTTCCGCTGGCTGTGCGCCTGCACAACCCCGGGCGCGCGCGCTTTGGCGTGGGCTTGCGGCTGGCCGAGGCCGAAAACGCCACCCTGGCCTGGGTGGACGTGCCGGCCCAGGGGCATGCCGAGCTGCGCCTGGCCTGGCGCGCGCCAGCGCGCGGTCTGCACACGCTGCCGCTGCTGCGCATCGAGACCCGCTTCCCGCTCGGCCTCTTCGTGGCCTGGAGCTACTGGCGGCCGGCCAGCCGGCAATGGGTTTACCCGGCCGTCGAAACCCCCTGCCCGCCCCTCCCTTCCGGCAGCGCCATCGAAGGCCCGCCGCAGGCCGGCAGCGGCCAAGGCGATGAAGACTTTCACCAGTTGCGCGGCTGGCGTGATGGTGACCGCCTGCGCGATGTGCTGTGGAAGCGCGAGGCCCAGGCCAGTGACCCGAATGCCCCGCTCTGGGTGGTGGAACGCGGCGCCGCCCTGCGCGGCAGCCAGCGCTGGCTGGAAGCGGCGCAGACGCAAGGGCTAGAGACCGAAAAGCGCTGGCAGCGCCTGACGGCCTGGGTACTGGCGGCCGATTCCCACGGTCAGGACTGGGGCTTGCGCCTGCCGGGCTATGAGCTATCACCTGGCCAGGGGCCGGAACAGCGCCGCCAAGCCCTCGAGAAGCTGGCGCAGGCCTAGACCATGCAGAAGCTCAGCCGCGACACCCGCGACACGCTGTTCCTCGTCGGCGTGGTGGCCATGACCGTCGCCCCGCATCTGCTGCGCATCCCCTTGTGGGCCGGCGCCAGCTTGCTGCTGTTGCTGGGCTGGCGCGTCTGGCTGGCCTGGGGCGCGCGGCCGCTGCCGAACCGCTGGCTGCTGATGCTGGTGCTGGCCGCGGCCTGCGGGGCGGCCAAGATCAGCCATGGGGTGCTGGTGGGGCGCGATGCGGGGCTGACACTGGTGACCCTGCTGATGGCCTTGAAGCTGCTGGAAATGCACCAGCGGCGCGACGCCTTCGTGGTGTTCTTCCTGGGCTTTTTCCTGGTGCTGACGCAGTTCCTGCATTCGCAGGCCCTGTGGGTGGCGCTGTGGACGGTGGCCACCGTCTGGGGTCTGCTCACCAGCCTGGTGCTGGCGCAGATGCCGCTGGGCCAGCCGCACCTGAAGATCGCTGCGCGCGAGGCCGCCCGCACCACCCTCTACGGTCTGCCGGTGATGGTGCTGCTGTTCCTGCTGTTTCCGCGCATGGCGCCGCTGTGGGGCGTGCCGTCGGCTTCGGCGGGCACCGGCCTCTCGAGCGAAATGGAGTTCGGACAGGTGGCGACCCTGGCCAGCGACGACTCGGTGGCCCTGCGCCTGCGCCCGCTCGACGGCCAGGCCCTGCCGCCGCCCCAGCAGGTCTATTTCCGTGGCCCGGTGCTGACGGACTTCGACGGCCTGACCTGGCGTGCCCGCCCGCCGGGCAGCGCGCTGCCCGCGGGCGAGGCTTGGCAAAGCGGACCCAATCCGCCCCTGCGCTACGAGATGCTGGTGGAGCCGCAGCGCGTGTCCCTGCTGCCGGTGTTGGAGTACGACGCCGGCCAACCCGGCGAGCTGTGGCAGCTGCCCAGCCTGCTGCTGCGTCGCAGCGCGGAGCTGAGCTGGATCGCCAGCCGGCCCATCACCGAGCGCCTGCGCCTGCAGCACCAGGCCCAGCTCAGCGACAGCCGCCTCGGCCCGTTTGAGGAGCACCCCAGCCTGCGCCCGGCGCGCCGGCTGCCCCCCGGACTGAACCCGCGCCTGACGGCCTGGGCGCGCGAGCTGGCTCAGGGCCGCAGTGCCGACGAGCTGGTGGCGGCTCTGTTCACCCACATCCGCCGCGAGCCCTTCCGCTACACCCTGACCCCGGGCGTGTATGGCGAATCCAGCCCCCACCTGATCGACGAGTTCTGGTTCGACCGCCGCGCCGGCTTCTGCGAGCACTACGCCGCCGCCACCGTGGTGGCCCTGCGCGCGGCCGGCGTACCGGCCCGGCTGGTGACGGGCTACCAGGGCATGGACCGCGAGCTGCAGGAAGGCTGGGCGGTGGTGCGCAACAGCCATGCCCATGCCTGGATCGAGTACTGGCAGCCGCAGCGGGGCTGGCAGCGCGCCGACCCGACAGCCGCCGTGGCCCCGGAGCGCGTGGAGCGCAGCCAGCGCCTGAGCCCGCCGCCGGGGGCGCTGCGCGGCGCGCTGGATGCCATCGACCCGACTTTGTGGGCCCGGATGCGCCGCATCGGCGAAGCCCTGGACCTGCAGTGGCAGCAATGGGTGCTGGGTTACGCACGCGACCAACAGTTCGACCTGCTGCGGCGCCTGGGTTTCGAGGAGGCGGACTGGACGGCGCTGGGGCATGCAGTGGCCATCGCCATCGGCAGCCTGGCGCTGGGCAGCCTGGCCTGGATGCGCTGGCGCGCACACGAGCACAACCCCTGGGTGCGCCTGCACCAGCGCACGCTGCAGGCCCTGCAACGCGCGGGCCTGAGTCAAGCCCAGGCCCACCAGGCGCCGCTGCGCTGGGCCGCCCTGGCCGGCCAGCACTGGGGCGCGCCAGCCGCCGCGCTGCAGGCCCAGCTGGCCCAGCTGGAGCAGCGCCGCTACGGCCCGCAGGCCGAGCTCAGCCCCTGGCAGGCCCTGCGCTGGCGCCAGGCCTGGTGGCGGGCGTTCCAGCGCAGCCTGCCGCAGGGCCTGGGCGACACTCCGTCCCCTCCTTCGCCGCCCTCCTGATTCCTTTCGTGTTTCCTGCCTTCCCCCTGGCACTGGCCCTGGCTGGTGCCCTGCTGCTCAGCCCCGCCGCCGCGGCCCCCAAGAAGAAAACGCCGCCCGCCCCAACCCCGCTGTCCGTCGCCGCCCAGCCCGCCCATGGCATGAAGCCTGGCCGCTATGCCGAGCGCGCCGATGTGCGCGAGTGGCTGCAAAGCCAGACCCGCCCCGGAGCCCCACTGGCCGGTTGGAACGAGGCCGAGCTGCTGGCCCTGCTGGGCCAGGCCCAGTACCAGCCGCGCGCCGCTCAGTTCATCCTGCCAGCACCGCCCGGCCAGGCCAAGGACTGGGCCACCTACCGTGACCGCTTCGTGGAACCGCGCCGCCTGCAGGCCGGCCTGCAGTTCTGGGAGCAGCACGCCGAGGCGCTGGCGCGCGCACAGGATCAGTACGGCGTGCCTGCCGAGATCGTCATGGGCATCCTGGGCGTGGAGACCTTCTACGGCCAGATCATGGGCAACTTCCGGGTGCTGGACGCCCTGGCCACCCTGGCCTTCGACTTCCCCGGCGGCCGCAGCGACCGCACGCCCTTCTTCCGCGAACAACTGGTCGAGTTCCTGCTGCTGGCCCGCCAGGAGGGGCGCGAGCCCTTCAGCTTCAAGGGCAGCTTTGCCGGCGCCATGGGGTTTGGCCAGTTCATGCCCAGCAGCTGGCGCAGCTATGCGGTGGACTTCGATGGCGACGGCCACATCGACCTGGTGGGCCACCCAGCTGACGCCATCGGCTCGGTGGCGCATTTCCTAGCCCGCCACGGCTGGCAGGCCGGCCTGGCCACCCATGTCTACACCGAGCCCCCGGCCGACGCCGCCGAGCGCGCACGCCTGCTGGCGCCGGATATCGACCCGACCTGGGGGGCCGCCACGCTGGAAGCCGCCGGCCTGAAGCAGCCCCTGCCCCACCCCGGCCCCTGGGCCCTGGTGCAACTGGAAAACGGCGGCGTGGCACCCCATACCTACGTGCTCGGCAGCCGCAACTTTTATGTGCTGACCCGATACAACCGCTCGGCCTATTACGCGCTGGCGGTCATCACCTTGGGCGAGCGCCTGGCGCAGCTGCGCAAGGCCGGTCAGACCCCCTGAGGGCGTGAGATGACCGCCGCCCTGGCGCAGAGCTATCACTACCTCTACGCCTCGGCGCTGGCACCTGCCGCTGCGGGGTCGCAGTTGGCACTGGCCAGCAGCAGCGCCGGCCTGCACCCGCATTTCTTCAGCGGCCAGTTCCTGCAGCCGCGCCTGGTGGCGGAACTGCTCAGCACCGTGCACCGCACCGTGGCGGCCCGCTTCTACACGCCCGCCAACACCCTGGCCAAGGCCATTGCGGCGGCCGACCCCATCGTCACCGCCGGCGGCGGCCTGCTGCGCTTCGAGGGCTTCTCTGGCTGCGGCAGCACCCATGTGCGGGTGGACCTGCTGCCCGCCGCCTATGCCGGCGAATTCGTGGGCAACGGCTGCACGAATGTCGACTTCAACGCCCCGATGCGCGCCGCGCTGTCGCGGGTGCGCGAGGACGAAGCCCTGTTCTGCGAGGTGGGCCGCAGCGAGCTGGCCTTGCGCAGCGCGGGCGGCGAGGTGGTCGAGAAAAAGGTGCCCCTGCCCACCCGCTGGCTGCGTGGCCTGCTCGAAGTGCAGGCCTACCAGGCGCGCATGCGCTGCCAGCTGGAAGCGAGCGGCCTGCAGGCCCTGCGCTTCTTCCGCAGCCTGCCCAAGGCTTCCACTTCGCGCACGCCGCTGTGGATCGCCGCCGGCCCGCAGGGCCTGAGCCTGGGCGCCACGCCGCGGCCGGGCGCGGTGCGCTGCGTCGATGTCCAGCGCCTGCGCCTGCTCGAACCCCTGCTGGCGCGCGCGCAGGCGCTGCGCCTCTATGCCGACGAGGCGCAGCAGGCCAGTGCCTGGGAGCTGGAATTTGGCAGCACCCGCATCACGCTGACGCTGAGCGCCGAGACCTGGCGCGGCTTCTCGGGCGAGGGCCAGGCGCTGCGCGCACTGATCCGCGCCGATGACGAGGCCGCGCTGGCCGCCCTGCGCGCCCAGCTGCGTTGGCAGGCCCAGCTCGACGCCACGGCACTCGCCGTGCAGCTGCAGCTCACACCCGAGCGTGTGAACAGCGCGCTGCAGCGCCTCGCCAACAGCGGCTTGGTCGGTTTTGACCTGCACGCCGGCAGCTACTTCCACCGCGAACTGCCGCTGCAGCGCGACTGGATCGCCGACTTCCATCCGCGCCTGCAGGCCGCGCGCGAACTGCTGGCGCAGCAGGCCGTGCGCCTGCAAGGCGCCCTGGCCGAGGTGCGCAGCGGCGAAACCCTTTACACCCTGCGCCGGCTGGCGGGCAGCTGGCGCTGCACCTGCCCCTGGTTCGCCAAGCACCAGGGCGAGCGCGGGCCCTGCAAGCATGTGCTGGCGGCCGAGGCGCTGGAAGAACAAGGGGAGAACGCCACATGAGCGTGTTTTCAGCCGAGAACGACCTTGAGCGGGCCATCCAGGCCGGTGACCCAGACTCGGTTTGCCGCCTGGCCCTGGCCTTGGGCGAACGCGAGCGCGAAGCCCTGCGCCCACGCCTGCGCCTGCTGCACAAGCGCCTGGAGGTGCGGCGCTGGAGCCCCAGTGACGCCGAACTGCTGCGCTGGTGGGGCCAGCCGGTGACAACCAGCCAGGCCGCCGCGCTGCAGGCCGGCATCTACCTGTGCGGCAACTTGAAGGACGTGCACGCCGCCCATGTGCGTGACGACCTGCTGCTCCCCCTGGCCAAGGCACATCGCCCCGCCTGGGTGGCCGAGCTGGCCGAGGAATCCGTGGCCTGGCAATTCGGCACCTGGCAGGCCTTTCACCTCGCCGGCCTGTGCCCGCGCCCGCAGGGTGAGGCCTACCTGCTGCGCCTGATGGCCAGCGCGCGCTGGCGCAAGGACCTGGACGCCACCCTGGCCGCCGACCCCGGCCTGTACGACGGCACCCTGCTGCGCCTGCTGGAGATCGAGGGCAACGCCGACACCAGCCTGGCCGGCGTGGACAAGTACAGCGGCAGCAAGCTCGGAACTTGGACCGAGTTCTTCCTGGAGCAGATGCAGACCGGCCGGATCGCCCGCAGCGACGTGCTGGACCGCCTGCTGGCCGCGCTGGAATGCGACTGGCCGCAGTTCCGCTCCGGCTGGCACTCGCGCCTGCACGGGCTGATGCAACCCAGCGTCGAGGAGATGGCGGCACGGTGCGCGCGCTACCGGGGCCTGTGCCACAGCCGCATCCCGCCCACCGTGACGCTGGCGCTGGAGGCCCTGGGCCAGCTGCAGCAGGCTGGTGTCCTGCCAGCCGCCGAGCTGCTGCCCGCCCTGCGGGCCGCCAGCGCCACCGCCGTCAAATCGCATTGGGAATTGCTGCTGCGCCTGCTGACGGAAGCCGTTCGCCAGGCGCCCGATCAAGCCGCTGCCGCGGCCCAGGTGGCGCTGCAAGGCTTGGTGCTGGAAGCGCCGCCCTTGCAGAAGAAGCTGCTGCTCTTCATCAAGGCCCATGGCGATGTCGAGCTGCGGGCCGGTCTGGCCGACTACCTGGCGCTGATCGCCCCCTCCAACCAAGCGCTGTTGCAGAGCCTGCTGCCCCAGCCGGCTGCGCCGACCGCCCCGGTGGCGCTGGCGCTGCCGCCCGCACGGCCGCCGCTGTCCCCGCTCGCGCCCGAGCGCCGGCTCACGCCGATTGCCGATCTGGACGAGTTGCTGGAGCGCGCCGCCTACCTGCTGGAGAACGAGCAGGACTGCGACGAGTTGGAGCGCGTCATCGAGGCCATGACCCGGCTGGCGCCGCAGGTGCAGGAGCAGGCCGCGCGCTTCAAACCCCTGCTCAAGCGCGCGGCCAAGCTCAAGAAGGCGCTGGCGCGCGACTTCGGCCAGTTCCTCGTGCTCGCCCTGGGCGGCGCCGCGCTGCCCAGCCCCAACAGCTGGGACTACCACTGCCACACGCACAGCGGCCACCACCTGCTGGTGCAGCGCCTGGCCGAGCTGGCGGCGTGGGTGCGCAGCGGCATCGCCTGCGCGCCGCTGGCGGTGGCCACGCACCGCGGCGGCTTCATCGACCCCGCCGTGCTGCTGCAGCGCCAGCTGGACTGGCCGGCCGCGCTGCCCGAGCCCTCCGAGCGCGAACAGCGCAGCGCCTTGCAGCGCCTGGCGCCCGGCCCGCACCCCACCGTGCTGGCCCAGCTGCAAGCCCTGCCGCCCACCGCCTTCCGGCTCGCCTTCGCCGCCGCCCTGCAGCAGCCCCCCACCGCTCCGCGCCCCTACCAGTGGCGCTTCACCAGCGAAACCTGGCAGCACGGCGAACAGAGCGGCGTTCACCACCGTGCCTTCATCGAGCCCGAGCCCAAGGGCGCGCCCAATCAGTTGGCTTGGCTGGCCCTGCACCAACCGGGCGCCTACTTTGGCGAGGGCTACCGCGAGCACCAGACCGAGGGCATGGTCTTCTACGCCGCCAGCCTGCAGCCGGCGCACCTGGAAGACGTGCTGGCCGAAGGCGCACGCCGGCTCTCCAACAACCTCGACTGGTGGGAAGCGCAGTGGCCCAACCGCGCCTTCCTGCAACTACTGCTCAACCCCTGCACGCCCATGACCCCCATGGCCCTGCATTGCCTGGCCTTCGGTCTGGCCGGCAAGGAGCCCGGCCAGACCGCCGTGGCGGTTGACGCGCTGCTGCAGGCCACGCTGCAGGGCCGCCTGCAGCCCAAGGCCATCGGCACCCTGCTGGGCACGCTGCTGAACGGCCCGATGCTCAAACCCGCCCGCCTGGCCAAGGCCCTGGCCGCCGCCAAGCGCCTGGACCCGCTGGGGCCACGGCTGGTGCTGGAGGTATTGCAGGCGCTGGTGGCCGCGCTGGAGAGCGCGCCGAAGGACCTGGGCAGCCTGCTGGAACTGCTGCACGAAACCGGGCTGGAGCTGCAGGCCCCGCTGCCAACGCCAGCGCTCGAGCGCCTGACCACGTTGGCCTGCGTTGGGCGCGCCAAGGCCTTGCAGAAGCAATTGCTGGGCTGAAGCGGAAACAGGCCCTCACCCACCGACGCAAAGCCTTGCCGCCCGCGGCGCCCAGGCTGCCTACAGTGGCGCGCCAAAGAATCGGTTCAGGGAGAGCCATGTCCACCCCCGTTTACGAACGCCTCGGCCGGACCCTGGCACGCTTGTTCCCCGACGAACTTCAGGGCGCCCTGCGCCCAGGGGCCAGCGAAGCCGCCATCGCGGACGCCGAGCGCCGCATCGGTTTCTGCTTTCCGGAGTCCGTGCGCGCGGCCTACCGCCACTTCGACGGCGTGTGCACGCCGCAGCAGCGGCACTTTGAACGGCAGGGCGGCATCCCGCCGCTGTTTCCCTACTGCGCAGACTGGTTGCCGCTGAACGAGATGGTCAGCCAGTGGCAGATGCTGCGGGAGGTCGAGGCGGGCCTGCGGGCAGGTGGGCACTTGCAGGAACTCACCGAGGTCGAGCGGCACCCGGCCCGGCCCGTGGTGGCCGCCACTTTCGAGGCCGAGCGCCTGCCGATCGCGGTCAACATCTGCGGCTGCACGATTGCGGTGGACCTGATGCCCGGGCGCAGCGGACAGATGGGCCAATTGCTGTACCTGGACCCCGAAGCCGAACCCGCCCTGCTGTGCGTCAGCCTCGAAGACCACTTCGAGCGCCTGCTGGCTGCGCTGGAGTCCGGCCGCCTGGTGGCACGGCAGGGTGGTTGGCACGACGCCGACAGCGGCACGGCGACCTATTCCCTGCTGTTCGCGCTTGGTCTGGGGCCGCGCGAGCGCAGCGCGGCCGAGTTGGTGGCAGAGCACCACGCGGCGCAGGAGGCAGCGCAAGCCGCGGCCGCGGTGCCGCATGTGCATCGGGTGTCCACAGCCATGCCTTGGCCCACTGCGACCCCGGCCCCGCCCGAGCCGCCGCGTTCGCGCGATGGCTTTCGCCGGCATCTACGGCCACCGCGTAGCGGCAAGTAGTCCGCCCGGCGGCGGAGCGGCTCACCTGCTCAAGCCAGAGCGGGCTCCAGAGTCGCTGCACCCGGCCGACCCTCTACGCTGGTCGGGCCGAGTGCCCGCGCCACTTCCATCACCTGCCCATCACGCACCTGCACCACGCGCTGCGCACCGGCAATCGTCTCGGGCCGGTGCGCAATCACCAGCCGGGTCAGGTTCATCTGCCCGAGCGTGGCCGTGACGGCGCGCTCGTTGGTCAAGTCCAGATGGCTGGTGGCCTCATCGAGGGCCAGAACCTTCGGGTTCTTGTAGAGCGCCCGCGCCAGCAGCAGGCGCTGCTTCTGTCCGCCGCTCAGGCCATGGCCCAGGTCGCCCACCAGGGTCTGGTAGCCCATCGGCATCTTGGCGATGTCCTCGTGCAGCTGCGCCAGTTGCGCACAGGCCTGCACGCACTCGGGGTCTGGCGCCACATCGAAGAAGGCGATGTTGTCGGCCAGGCTGCCGGTCAGCAGCACATCTTCCTGCATCACGGTGCCGATTCTTCGGCGCACGTTCTGCAGGCCCAGGTGCTGGATGCGCTGGCCGCCATACAGAACCTCCCCCTCGGTGGGTTGCAGCAGGCCCAGGGCGATCTTGAGGAGCGTCGTCTTGCCCGCGCCGCTGGGGCCGGTGACGGCGACCGATTCACCCGCCTCGATTTTGAAGTTCGCCTCCTTCAGCACCCAGGGCTCACCCTCGGCGTAGCGGAAGCTGACGTTCTTCAGCTCGATGCTGGGCTGTAGGTGCACCAGGTCGTGCTCGGGGGCGTCGTCCTTCTCGGGCGGCTCCAGCACGATGTCGGCCAAGCGCTCCGAGTGCAGCCCCAGCATCTTCAGTTCCACCGCGTAGTCGATCAGCTTGGACACCCGGCCGGTGAACTGGCCCTTGTAGGCAATGAAGGCGAACAGCATGCCGATGGTGAAGCTCGGCGCCCCCGCCATCTGCCCGGCCAGGATCAGCTTGCCGCCGACCCAGAACACCAGCAGGTTCTCCAGACCAAAGATGAAGGTGTTGGCGGTGGAAAAGGCAATGCCCATCTTGGACGTGCGCACATCGCGGTTCTGCACGTCCACGATCAGGTTCTGCCAGCGTGCGCGCCGCTCCTGTTCGCGGCCGAAGAGCTTGAGCGGCGTGATGGCGCGCAGGGTTTCGAAGAAGTGCGTGCTCTCGCGCGCGGCGATCACCAGGCGTTCGGCGGCGGCGGCGCGAAAGGGGCGGTACATGGCCCAGCGCAGCACCCCGTAGGCGGCGACGGCGGCCAGCACGATGGCCAGCAGCTGCGGCGCATAGATCGCCATCATGACTAGGGCCGCCACAGCCATCAGCCCGTCGAGCACGGCCTCGACCACGGCGGTCGTCAGAGTCTTTTGGATCGCCTCTACAGCAGCAAAGCGCGAGGTGATGTCGCCCAGATGCCGCTTCTCGAAGAAGCTGATGGGCAGGCGCACCAGATGGGCAAACACATTGGATAGCCATTGCAGCGATAGCGTCCGACCTAGCACCATCACCATCCACGAGCGGGCCAGCGCCAGCAAAGTCTGGATGATCAGCAGCAGGCCAAAGCCCAGCACGATGACAGTCAGCAGTTCGCGGTCGCCTGAGGCCAGCACGTCGTCGACGATCAGCTGGCTCATCAAGGGCGCCACGATGGCGAAGAGTTCCAGCACCACCGCGACGGCAAAGATCTGGAACAGCGAACGCTTCAGGCCCAGCACCTTGCCGGTCAGCGATTCCAAACTGACGCGTGCAGCCGGGGCTCCGGCTCTGAAATCGGCATTCGGCGTCAGCTCCAGGGCCACGCCGGTGAAGTGACGGCCGATTTCGGCCGTAGTCAGGTGGCGTTCCCCTACCGCAGGGTCGAGGATCACCGCGCCCTTGCGGGTGAGCCTTTTCAACACCACGAAGTGGTTCAGATCCCAGTGCAGTATGCAGGGGGCGGCGAGCTGCGGCAGGTCACTCAGGTTCAGGCGCAGCGCTCGGCTGGAAAAACCCAAGACGGCGGCGTGCTGGATCAGCTGGCGCAGATTGGCGCCCCTGAGGCAGCTGGGAAAGCGGCGGCGAAGCTCTGGCAGACCCCAGCAATGACCGTGGGCGCGGGCAATCATTGCCAGCGATGCCAGCCCACATTCGGCAGCTTCGGATTGAAGGATGGGGCTCATTCATCCACCCTGTCCTTCGCCGGACCGCTGGCTTGCGGCCATTTGCCCGCCCTCATGGGGCGCAGCGCGGATGCGAGACATCGTTCTCGGCCAGATAGGCGCACCAGGAGGCCGGCACCATGCCTATTTCCGCCCGACGCACATCGATTTCATCGATATCTTCGACCTCACAAGCCACAAACTTTTTCGTTCCAGCGCGGCAAATCTGCGAACCAAAGCGCTGAGGTTTTCCATTGAAAACCTGCATTCGATCATGCAGACTGCCCCAAAAGCGCATGGGCAGTTCGCCGGCCTTGGCGGCCGCCTCGATCAACGGAAAGTATCGTTTTTGAACGCTCACAGGCGCATGCTGAACCACCAGAAATGCATATTCTCCGGCCCTGGGCCCGAACGCGGTCGCCGAAGGCCAGCCGCAGCGCAACACCAAATCCTCCAATTCCTCCTGAAGCTTTCTGTTCTCAGCTTCAATATTCTGTGCAACCCGCAAGTATTCATCCCTTGGTATGCCACCCGAATGCTTCTCCATCAGGCGCAGCAATTCCATGCGCCCCAGCTGATCGCGCTCAAGCCAAGTATTTGTGCGCAAAACCTCCTGACGCCAATCGCAGACCGTGGCAATGCTGAAGCTCGGAAGGGGGCGCTGTAGGGCCTCCGAGCCATCCTCAGCACGGGCCCCTGCGGCAATAAACAGGACCAGCAATACAAAGAGCCTGCCAATCAAAATCATTCACCCCACCAGAATCATTGAAAACAAAGAAGGGAGCGCAACAGATTGCACTCCCTTCGCGTCAGAATCTAATAACCAACGCGCTCGCTATCGCGCTGGCCGCAAACCTCGACCGTGTCGGGGTTGCCACCGCCAGGGCAGGGTACCTGCCGCATCGTCGTGACCACCACACCGCCAGCCACTTGCAGGGTCTCCTCGTAGCTCAACTCAGTCGCCAGCAATTCGCCCATCAATTTCAAATCATCAGACATATCAATCTCCATAGCTATCTCGTTTTCATAACTCACTGAGTGAGAGGACTGACGAACGAGGAAAGCGTCAGCCCATTTTTCCTTCTGCCACCGTATTCAAAACCACTGTCACCGGAGGCCAGAAAACTGCAAACCATATCCAGCACCGGCAATTCAGGATTGCACAACTCCATCCACTGAAAATTGCCGGCCTGGTTGATCTCAAAAAACACCACAGAACCGTCGACCGCCACACCCAGATCGATCGATCCGGACACCAGACCCATTTTCCTCACGAGCTGAAAGCACAATTCCTCGAGTTCCGGTGCCAGTTTGATGGGGAAGACCGCCCCAGGTTTGTGTGCCTTGCATCTTGAATCCACCCGTTCGGACCCATCCGCCTGCAGTCTTGCTGCTACCAAGGATTGCCCAGCCACCAGCACGCGGACATCAAAAACCAGCGGAACAAAGCGTTGATAGATACCGGGCGCAATCTTCATTGCGCTCGGATTGGCCAGCGCGCCTGCGTGCAGCAACGCGGTGGCGGAACTCTTGGCGCCAAAGTCAGCCGGGTAGAACATCTTGTGCACAACACCGGTGTCCGCGTGCCGCGTACAAAAATCAAGAATCGCCTCCGGGGAGTTGGAGATCAAGGTTTCAGGCACCTTGAATCCGAGTTCAGTCGCCTTTTCCAACTGAAGACCCTTGTTCTCGGCGCTTCTGGCAGCCACCCATTCATTCACCCAAACGGCTTCGGCCCGCTCCAGCACTGAAAATATCGACCGCCGGGCTGCCAGCCATTCAAATCTGAGAGTCTCAACCTTAGCGGAACTCCAATCCGGCGGCGCCACAACCCTACCCTCGCGCCTGAACCATACTGATTGAAGATCCCCAAGGACCAGTGATTCACCCTGCAGAATCACCTCATCACAGTTCAAAGAAGCTGAGAATGAAGGCTCAAGCAGTGGGTCACCCGTACTCCAAACCATGTTTTTCGAACCCAGCTGACGCAGGCCCGCGCTGACGACCTTGGCGTGATCATCCTCAGACGAGGAAACAATCAGAATCATCAACGACGCTCCTTATCCAGCCTGATTAACTTCGAGTAGTTAAAGGTTATGATTAATCAAAATGCCATGCAAATTGGAGCGCAAGCTCCCAGATTTTTCTCCGCTCAAGCAGCAATTTCGCCTGCAACGCCAGCCCCGGCCTCAGCTTCATTGGCCGGCCATCTCCTGCAGGGTCCAATCGACGTAAGTCAACCACCACTCGGTAAATTGACTCATCGCCTCTGGCTATTTGCCGAGCCGCGGCAACGCGCAGATCGTTCGAGTTGACTGGCATCTGACCAATTGATGTCACCCTGCCCCTGCCAAAGCCAAAACGACCAATGGGATAGGCCGAGAATTGCAGCAAAACATCTTGGCCTGGCCTCAAGAGGGCTGCGCTGCGACTCGGCGCATACAGATAGGCAACCAAATTTCCGCCTGCACCGATATCGCTAGGTAATAGGGATACCACGGTCGAATCTGCCGCGACCGCTTGTCCGGGCAAGGTATTGAGCGCCGCAATTCGGCCAGCACGCGCGGCCGACAGGGTCCACTGCGACCGTGCGTCGAGTTCGCTGCGCTCCTGGCTCAAAGCCGCCAACTGGCGCTGCAGCTGAGCACGGCTCGAATCCAGCTGCGTGCGCGCCAGCGACAGCTCGGCCTGCACGCCAACCGCCGCTCGTTGCCCGGCCTCCGACTGTCGCCACGCATTGCGCTCACGCTGCCCGAGATCCAGCAACTCTTCCTGCTTCTGCTGCGCCTGCAGCTGCGACATGAAACCCCTGGAGGCCAAGGCCTCGAAGTCCTTGGCAGTCTTGGCCGCCAGGGCAACTCGCTGCTGCACGCTTTCCAGTTCGCTCTGCAGATTGACCTGATCAGATTGCAGGCTGCGTAGCCGGTCGTTCAGCGCTGCAGCGCGCTGCTGGGCCTGCTGCTCCAGCGATCGCAGCTCGGCTTCCAGGCTCTGGCGCCGCTGCGCCAAGGCTGCAGCCTGCAGCTGGCCAAGCTCGCCGTTCGCCAGTTGGCGCTCGGCACGCAAGCGAACCAGCGCCTGCCCGGCCTGCACCTCGTCACCCTCCTTGACCAGCACTTCCGTGACGGTGCCGCCCTGCGGGCTGCTGACATCCATCACCCCACCCTCAGGCACCAGCACACCAGGCAGCGTGACTTTCCGGGTGTATTCGCCCCAGACGGCAAAGGCGACCAAGGCCGCGGCACAGGCCACAGCCAGCACGGTGACGAGAGCGAAGCCCGGCGGGCGGGCAATGCGGATGCTGCCCAGCCATTGCGCCTGCTGGGCCAGCATCACTTCGGGGCGGAACAAGGGGGAGGACATCAAGGGGATCTGAGGAGCCGGTGCCGGTCTGCAGCCCCAGAAGGGCTTTGCAGCTGGCGTGGCGCCATTCGAGCTGCAGGGACGCACCGGCAGAACCCCCGCAAGGCCCGGATTGCGCGACCCCACCCTTGCGGCTAGCCAATCAGGGTTATGCCTGATGCGTCAGCCCCTCGGCCGGGAACAGCACAAGGCCCGCCAGACGGCGTCCACAAAGGCCTGGGAAGCCTTCCTAAACGGCGAAGTCGAGCCCGAGAAGGCGGGGCTTAGGCAGGTCTTTCGGGCATAAGCCCGAGTGACCTGCAGGGTCAACCCGGAACAAATTCACGCGCGATCAGACTGGCGGGTAACAGCCTGTTTGCGCTTGCTCCGCTTACATCCTGCTCAAACCCCAAGCCACCCCCACCGCCACCACCCAACTCCCCACCAAGGCCGCCGCCACCCGCCTTGCATAGGCCAGCCCTCCCGCCACCCCGGCCACCACCATGCGTGTCAGGCTGTTGGCGCCGATGGCCAGCAGCACGCCTTGCAGCAGCAGCGGCGCTTGGATCTGCCCGGCGGCGTGCAGGGCGGCAAGGGACGCGACGGGGGCGTGGGCGTCGGCCAGGGCGCTGACGCCCACGCCGGCGAGCAGGCCGCCCGCACCAAAGGCGGCGCGGGCCTGGGTGACGGCCCAGGTCACGCCGGCCAGGAAGACGGCCACCAGCAGGGCCTCGCGCGGGCGCAGGGCGCTGCCCTTTTCGGCCACGGCCGGCAGGTGCTGGCCGTTGCGGCCCAACAAAGCCAAGGTGGCGGCGCTGGCGGCGCCCAGCAGCACCGGCAGGGCCACGGTAGGCAGGGCCGCGGGCGCCAGGGCGGTCACCATCACCAGGGCCTGCAGCCAGGTGGCGACGGTGGACATGGCCCCGCCGCGCGCCAGCGCCGCGGCATGGCCGGCATCGGCGCGCGCGCGGCTGCCCAGCGAGGCGATGGTGGCGGTGCTGGAGACGAAGCCGGAGAACAGCGCCGAGATGAGCAGGCCGGCGTCGGCGCCCATGCGGCGCATGGCCACCTGGCCAGCGGCCTGCAAGGCCATGATGAGCAGCACCAGGGCCGCCAGCGGCCGCGCGCTGATGCCCCCCAGCCAGGGCAGCGGGCCGGCGGGGATGAGTGGCAGGGCAATGAGGGTCAGCGCAGCCAGCAGCAGGCCGTCGTGCAACTCCTGCTCGCTCAGGCCCAGCGTGGCGAAGCGGTGCAGGCGCTCGCGGGCGGCCAACAGCAGCGCCAGGCCGGCGGCGCAGGCGGCGCCCAGCGCGGGCTGGCTGACGGCCAGCACGCCGATCAGGAAGGTGGCGAACAGCGCGAGCTCGGTCGTCATGCCGCGGTCGCGCCCGGGGTTGCGCCAATAGGCCAAGGCGGCCAGCACGGCAATGAACAGCGCGCCGACGGCCAGCAGCTCGGGTCGCTGCTGGGCCAGGGCACCGGTCAGGCCCGCCACGGCAAAGCTGCGCAGGCCGGCGTCGCCGCCGCGTTCTTCCTTGCGGCGCTCGCGCTCCAGGCCGATCAGCAGACCGCCGCCCACGGCCACGCCCAGGCCGATCAAGGCCTGCGGCTCAAACATCGATGCGGGCGCCCTGCTCGGGCACGCTGACGCGCCAGTCCAGCTCGTCCTGGATGCGCAGGCGCAGGGCATCGGCGGCCTCGGGTTCGCCATGGACGACAAAGGTCCGCTCGGGCGGCTGGTGGAACTGGCGCAGCCAGGCCAGCAGGCCGTCCGCGTCGGCATGCCCCGAGAACCCTTCGAGGTGCGTGACCTCGGCCTTCACCGCCACGTACTCGCCAAAGATCTTGACCGAGGCCGCCCCCGCCACCAGCTGAGCCCCGCGCGTACCGGCCACCTGGAAGCCAGGGAAGACGATGTGGTGACGTGGGTTGGGCAACATGTTCTTGAGATGGCCCAGCACCCGCCCGCCGGTGGCCATGCCGCTGGCGGAAATGATGACCTTGGGCCAGCGCGAACGCATCAGCGCCTGCGATTCCTGCGGCGTCTCGATCAGGGTGACGCCTTCCGTCAGGTTGGCGACTTCGCGTGGCGGCACCCGCAGCAGATGGCCATGGCGCTGGTAGAGCGTGGTGGCGGTGCGGGCCATGGGGCTGTCCAGCACGATGGGCAGATCCTCGGGCACCTCACCGGCCTGGCGCAGGCGTTGCAGCACCAGCAGCAGGGCCTGGGCGCGCCCCACGGCAAAGCTGGGCAGCAGCACCGAGCCGCCGCGGCGCACGACGGTGCGGATGATCTCGCCCAGGCGCTGCTGCACGTCCTGCAGCGGGTGCAGGCGGTTGCCGTAGGTGCTCTCGATCAGCAGCACATCGGCGTCCAGCTGAGGCTGCGGGGGCGGCATCAGCAGATCGTCGCCACGGCCCAGATCGCCCGAAAACACCAGGCTGGCGCCGCCGGCCTGCAGGCGCACGCTGCTCGCGCCCAGCAGGTGGCCGGCGGGCTTGAGCTCCACCTGCACCCCGCCCACCTTGGCGGTACGCCCCGGCGCCAGGGGCTTGAGCAGTTGCAGGGCCTTGCGCGCCTGCTGCACCGTGTAGAGCGGCTTGGCCGGGCGGTGGCGGCTCCAGCCGCCGCGGTTGGCACGGCGCGCGTCTTCTTCTTGCAGATGGGCGCTGTCCAGCAGCAGCACCTCGGCCAGCGCACAGGTGGCGGGGCTGGCAATCACCGGGCCGCGAAAACCCTGCTGCATCAGCACCGGCAGCCAGCCGCTGTGGTCCAGATGCGCGTGGCTGAGCACCACGGCGTCGATGGAATCGGCCGGCAGCGGCAGCGGCGCCCAGTTGCGCTCGCGGTAGGTCTTGAAACCCTGGAACAGGCCGCAGTCGAGCAGGATGCGCCGGCCGGCCAGATCGACCGCATGGCGAGAACCGGTGACGGTATCGGCGGCGCCGAGAAAGTGCAGCTGCATGGTGGGCCCGGTGGTGAATGGCAGGACGCGATGCTGGCACGGCCCGAGCCCCCTGTGCGGGCCGTGCGGCTTGACGCGCGTCAAGCCAGTGCGGCGCCAAATCGGCGCAAGGGACGCGTTAGGCTGCCGCCCTGTGCCGAATTCCGCCCCTCCACCCTCCGCTGGAATGCGCCGCCGTGACGGACTGCTGCGTGCTGCCCTGCTGATGGGCACTGGCGGCACGGGTGCGGCCTGGGCGGCCGAAACACCGGTGTCGGTGGTTTATCCGGACATCGGCGAGCCCTTTCGTTCGGTGTTCAGCAAGATCGTTGAAGGCATCGACGACCGCTTGCCCCTGCGCAGCGACAAGCTGCTGGTGCCGGT
>JBDHSJ010000068.1:0-18704 GCA_039808065.1 Burkholderiaceae bacterium
CCTTTGACGACCGCCTGCGACGCTGGCGCCTGCGCCCGGCCCGCGCGCACGCACGCGGCCTGCCCGAACGCCTGCACGGGCTGGCGCGGCTGCGCCGCCGCGCGCTCTATCTGCTGGCCCTGCACACCGCGCTCCTCATCGCCTGTGCCCACGGGAGTTCTTGATGGCCTTGTCCGCTTTCAGCCAACAGCTCTTCACCGGCCTGGCCCTGACCCTGGGTCTGGCGTCCGCCACCGCCTGGCTCATCAAATGGCGCGTGGCCGGCGGCCAGCCGCACGCGGTGATCGACAACCTCAACGCCCGCATCAACGCCTGGTGGGTGATGGTGGGCGTGCTGGCCTTCAGCTTCTGGTTCGAGCGCTTCGGCCTGCTGCTGCTGTTCGCCGGCATCTCGGCCCTGGCGCTGCGCGAGTACGCCCGCGTGGCCGCGCTGCCGGACCGGCGCCTGCTGCACTACATGGCCTGGCTGTTCCTGCCGGTGCAGTACGGGCTGATCGCGATCGGCTGGTACGGCCTGTACGCGATCTTCATCCCCGTCTACGCCTTCCTCGTGCTGCCCATCCTGGCCACGCAATGCGGCGACACGCGCAACTTCCTGGCCCGCTGCGCCTGCGCGCAATGGGGGCTGATGACCTGCGTGTACTGCCTGTCCTACGTGCCGGCACTGCAGACCCTGGCCATCCCCGGCTGGAGCGGCAGCGGCCTGCAGCTGGTCGCCTTCCTGCTGCTGGTGGCGCAAGGCAGCGATGTGCTGCAGTACATCTGGGGCAAGCTGCTGGGCCGCCGGCCGGTGGCGCCACAGCTCTCACCGTCGAAGACGGTCGAGGGCCTGGTCGGTGGCGTGGCCAGCGCCACGCTGCTGGGCGCGGCCCTGCACCCCATCACCCCCTTCACGCCGCCGCAGGCCGCGGCGCTGGCCTTCACCATCTGCGTGATGGGTTTCCTGGGCGGGCTGGTGATGTCGGCCATCAAGCGGGGCGCCGGGGTCAAGGATTGGGGCCAGCTGATCGAGGGCCATGGCGGCCTGCTGGACCGGCTGGATTCGGTGGCGTTTGCGGCGCCGGTGTTCTTTCACTTCGTGCGGTATTGGTGGACCTGAGCGCCGCGGCACCCGGCGTGGCTCGGCTTCAGCGGCCGCACCACTGCTCTTCGCAGGGCACCCCATCTCTGTCACCGTCCATCTTCACGTCCGGGCAATGGGCCAGAAAGAACTTGGCTTCAGCGCAAGACTTCATCTGGCTGCAGTGTTGCCGGCCATCGCAACGAAAACCCGCAGTCGCCGGCTCCGACCGGGTGGCCAGCGGGGCCGAAGCCCCGGCGGCGGACGCGGCAAGGGGTGGGCGCTGCAGTTTGCGCTCGGCATTGAGCTTCTCGACTGTGGGGCGCTGGCCTGCCTGCCCGGAGGGGCAGGGGCTTTGCTGGAACGTGACGCTGCCATTCAGCACGCACTTGTGCAGGGGCGCTGCGTTCGCGCTCGTGCCGGCGCAGAGCAGCAATGCGATCGCGGCGATGGATGAGAGCAGGTGGAGCATGTCGTTGAGCCGCAGGCATCGGCGGCGCCTCCGAGGTGTCGCGCCACGCTACCACCTGGCGTGCGCGCCGATGCACGGCCTGTGCCGCGCCGCAGTGGGGGCCACAGGCCCTAGCATCGCGCCCACTCTCCAGGAGACCTCAGTTGAGCGCATCCCACTCCAGCCAGTTCGCCCTGATGGCCCAGCGCCGCTTCGCGCCGTTCTTCTGGACCCAGTTCCTCGGCGCGGCGAACGACAACCTGTTCAAGTTCGCGTTCACGGTGCTGGTGACCTACCAGCTCTCGATCAGCTGGATGCCGCCGGCCCAGGCCGGGCTGGTGATCGGGGCGGTGTTCATCCTGCCCTTCGTGCTGTTCAGCGCCACTTCGGGCCAGCTGGCCGACAAGTTCGACAAGCGCGCGCTGATGCGGGGCATCAAGTCGCTCGAAGTGGCCATCATGGCGCTGGCCGCCTGGGGGCTCTACACCAGCACGGTGCCGGCGCTGCTGGCCTGCATCTTCCTGCTCGGTCTGCACAGCACCCTGTTCGGCCCGGTGAAGTACGCCTACCTGCCGCAGCATCTGGCGCCCAACGAGCTGACGGGCGGCAACGGCATGGTGGAGATGGGCACCTTCGTCTCCATCCTGATCGGCAACATCGTCGGCGGCATCCTGATCGCCATGCCCGGCGCGGGCCCGCAGTACGTGGCCTGGGCCTGCCTGGGGCTGGCGCTGGCCGGGCGGCTCACCGCCCAGGCGCTGCCGCCCACGCCGGCCAGCGACCCGCAACTGAAGATCAACTGGAACCCGGTCAGCGAGACCTGGTTCAACCTGATGCTGGCGCGCCAGCAGCTGGCGGTGTTCCGCTCGCTGCTGGGCATTTCCTGGATGTGGTTCGTCGGCGCGGTGTTCCTGGGCAACTTCCCGGCCTTCGCGAAGAACGTGCTGCAGGGCGACCCGAACGTGGCTTCGCTGCTGCTGGCGGTGTTCTCGGTCGGCATCGCCATCGGTTCGCTGGCCTGCGAGATGCTGAGCCGGCGCATGGTGGAGATCGGCCTGGTGCCGCTGGGCGCGCTGGGCATGACGGTGTTCGCGGTGGATCTGTACTTCGCCTGCACGGCGCTGGCCCCCCACAGCGGCCCGGCCCACACCCTGGCCAGCTTCGTGGCCGCGCCGGGCCATCTGCGTGTGATGCTGGACCTGGCCCTGCTGGCCCTGTGCGCGGGCCTGTACAGCGTGCCCATGTATGCGCTGATCCAGCTGCGCGCCCAGGCCACGCACCGTGCCCGCATCATTGCCGCCAACAACATCCTGAACGCGCTCTTCATGATCGCGGCCAGCGTCAGCGCCGGTCTGCTGCTGGGCGCGGGCTTCACGGTGCCCGAGCTGTTCCTGAGCATCGGCCTGCTGAATGCGGTGGTGGGCAGCTACATCTTCCTGGTGGTGCCCGAGTACCTGCTGCGCTTCATCGCCTTCGTGCTCTCCCACACCCTGTACCGCCTGAAGCTGCAGGGCGCCGAGCACATCCCCACCGAGGGTGCGGCGCTGCTGGTGTGCAACCACGTCAGCTTCATCGACGCGGTGCTCTTGATGGCCGTGAGCCCGCGCCCGCTGCGCTTCGTGATGGACCACCGCATCTTCCGGATTCCGGTGCTGGGCTGGATGTTCAAGCTGGCCAAGGCCATCCCGATCGCCTCGCAGAAGGAGGACCCGGCCACCTATGCACGCGCCTTTGCGCAGGCCAGCGCGGTGCTGCGCGATGGCGAGCTGCTGGCGATCTTTCCGGAAGGCGGCATCACGCGCGACGGCACGTTGCAGACCTTCAAGGGCGGCGTGATGAAGATCCTCGAAGCCGACCCGGTGCCGGTGATCCCGATGGCGCTGAAGAACCTCTGGGGCAGCTTTTTCAGCCGCGTGGAGCAGGGCAAGGCGATGGTGCGACCGTTCCGCCGCGGCCTCTTCAGTCGCGTGGAGGTGGTGGTGGGCGAACCGATCCCGCCGGCCCAGGTCAGCCCGCAGGGCCTGCAGCAGCGGGTGGCGGAGCTGCTCGCTCAGTGAGCGGTGTTCGCGCGCACCTCGGCCAATGAGCTGACGCCCTGCAGCACCTTGAGGATGCCGTCCTGGCGCAGGGTGTGCATGCCCTCCATCAGGGCCTGACGCTGGATCTCCTCGGCGCGGGCGCCGGACTGAATGAGCTGGCGCAGGCCGGGGCTCACGATCAGCAGCTCGTGCAGGCCCGCGCGGCCGCGCAGGCCGCTGTGGTCGCAGTCGGCGCAGCCGCTCGCCTCGTGGTGCTGCAGCACGCCCTTGAGCCCGTACTGGGTCTGCCAGCTGCTCAGCAGCTCGGCGCGCTGCGGGCGCTGCTTGGGGGGCAGTACACGCAGGTAGTCGTCCATCAAGGCCTCACGCTCATGGGCTTCGAGCGGGCGGTGGCGCACGCAGCTGGGGCATAGGCGGCGCACCAGGCGCTGCGCCAGCACGGCGATCAGCGAGTCGGCGAAGTTGAAGGGGTCACAGCCCATGTCGAGCAGGCGGCCCACGGTCTCGGCGGCGCTGTTGGTGTGCAGGGTGCTGAGCACCAGATGCCCGGTCAGCGAGGCCTCGATGGCGATGTCGGCGGTCTCCTGGTCGCGGATCTCGCCGACCATGATGACGTCGGGGTCGGCACGCAGGAAGGCGCGCAGCGCGCGCGCAAAGGTCCAGTCGATCTTGGGGTTGACCTGCACCTGACGCAGCCCCGGCTGGGTGATCTCGACCGGGTCTTCGGCGGTCCAGATCTTGCGCTCGGCGGTGTTGATGTGGGCCAGCACGGAGTGCAGGGTGGTGGTCTTGCCGGAGCCGGTGGGGCCCACACAGAGCACCATGCCGTGCGGGCGCTCCACCGCCTCGCGCAGCGCGGCCAGCTGCGGCGCCCCCATGCCCAGCTCGTCCATCGTCAGCGGCTTGCTGCTGGCCAGCAGGCGCAGCACCACGTCCTCCAGCCCATGCGTGGTGGGGATGGTGGCGACGCGCAGCTCCAGCGGGTGGCGCTGCGAGAAGCGCGCGAAATTGATCTTGCCGTCCTGCGGCTTGCGGCGCTCGGAGATGTCGAGGTCGCACATCACCTTGATGCGCGCCACCACCGCCTGGCGGTAGGTGTGCGGCAGCTCCAGATAGGGCGCGAGCACGCCGTCGCGGCGGAAGCGGATGCGCACCTTTTCGCGCCCGGGCTGGCATTCGATGTGAATGTCGGAGACGCCGCGCGCGTGCGCCTCCAGGATCATGCTGTTGATCAGGCGCACCAGGTTGTTGTCGCTCTGCTCGATCGGGCGCTCGTCGAACTCGGCGCGCAGGCCGCCCTCGCGCTCCAGGGTCTCGACGAGCTGGTCGGTGCGCGGGGCGTCGAGGTGCTCGCCTTCGCGCCGGCTGCCCTGCATGGCGCCGATGCGCTCGTAGGCGGCGCGAATGCCCTGGGCCAGCTGGCCCAATGGCGCCAGCGTGGGCACCACCTTGGCCTGGGCGACGAACTCGATCTCCTCCAGCACGTCGCGCCGCGTCGGGTCTTCCATCGCCACGATCAGCCGGCCCTCGCGCAGCAGCAGGGGCAGCACCTCCAGGCGGCGCGCCATCGCATGCGGCAGGCGCTGCAGGGCCAGCAGCTCGACCGGGAAATGCGCCACATCCACCGTGGGGTAGCCCATCTTGCGGGCCAAGGCGGACTGCAGCTGTTCGCGCGTCACCCAGCCGCGCAGCACCAGCAACTGGCCCAGCGGCATGCCGCGCTCGTGCTTCTGCTGCTCCAGCGCGGCGCCCAGCTGCTCGGCGCTGATCAGCTGCATGGCCACCAGGGCCTCGCCGATGCGCACGATGGGCATGCGCGACTGCGACTCCAGCGCCTGCAGCAGCTGCTCGGGGCTGACGATCTGGCTGTCGACCAGGATGTCGCCGACGCGGCGCTCGCGCAGCTGGCGCTGCTCGACCACCGCGCGTTCGAGCTGGCTGGCAGCCAGTGCGCCGTCCTCCACCAGCAGCTCGCCAATGCGGCGGCCGTAATCCCAGTGCTCGATGGCCTCGCGCGGCACGAACAGGCGGCAGACCGAGTCGTCTTCGGCACTCAGCGGCAGGAACAGGAACAGGCCGGCCTCGTCCTCGACGTGGCCGATCGTCTGGCCTTGCAGCACCTGGCCACCGCGCAGGCGCAGCCGGTATTCGCTGCGGGGGCGGCGGTCGAAGTCGCTGTCGGCTGCATCGGCGGCATCGCTGCCGGGCGGCAGGGCCGGCGGCACCCGCAGCGGGCGCAGCAGGCGCAGGCTCAGCAGTTCGTCCCAGTCCACCTGCAGGGCCTGCGGGGTGTTGGGCAGGCGCAGCAAGGCCTGGCGCTGCACGGGCAGCAGGCGCAGCAGCTGGCCCATGCTGCGCGCACCGTTGATGGCGGTGATCTCGACCGGCTCGGGCTGCTCCTGCGCCTGCGGTGCCGGGTAGGCCGCGAAGGGCGGTGTCGGCCAGGCAAATGCCTCCGGCTCGGCGCGCGCGCCGTCCAACGGTGCGGGCTCGGTCCGCTCGTAGGCATCGGGATCCGGCATGGTCACCTCCGCTGTGCGGCCCTGATTGGCCGGGCTCGGCCTGGCTCGGGCCTTGTGACTTGGGAGCTTAGGGCAGGCCGGTGCCGTCCGGCAGGAAGGGCTTGTAGAGCTTCTGCGCCGCGCCGCTGGCGTGCAGCTCGCTCAAAGCCTGATCCAGGCGGCGTAGCAGCTCCTCGGCGCGCGGGGAGCCGCGCCCCACCAGCAGGTGCTGCGTGACCGGTTCACGCCCTGGGTAGGGCAGGAACTCAAAGTCTTCAGGCAGGCTGACGAAACCGAGCTGGGCGGCCCCGCGCACCGGCTCGCGCGAGGACAGCACCAGCTCGCAGCGCCCCGCGCGCCAGCTTGTCCAGCACCGCCTTGAGCGAGAGCGCGCCGCTGTCCACACCGCTGACGCCCCGTTCACCCAGCCAGCCATAGTTGTAGCCATGGATGCCGCACAGGCGGTACTGCCCCAGGTCCTCCAGACGATCCAGCCGCGGGCCCTGCGGGTAGGCGCGGCGCGAGTACCAGACCCCCCCGGTGACGCGGTGCAGCGGCTGCGTGAACAGGAACTGGCGCTCGCGCTCCTGGTTGCGGCTGCCGTAGATCAACAGCTCGATCTCGCCGCGCTGTGCCACCTCCTGAACCTCGCGCAGGCAGCGGGGCCAGGGCATCGGCCGCCACTGCACCGCCAGGCCGGCGCGGTCGAGCGCAGCGCGCGTCAGCGCCAGCGTGGCACCCTGCCAGCGGCCCTGGGCATCGCGGTAAAGATAGGGGGTGTGGTCGGCCTCGTCGAAGCAGACCTGCACCGGCGGGTCCGCCGCCCGCGCGCCGCCCGCCACCAGGGCGATGCACCAGGCCAGCACGGCGTGCCAGCGAAACGAGGGGAGGGTCTGCATGGGCGGCAGAGCTTACGCAATCTCACTGCAGCGCGTTGGGCAAGCGGCGGCAGTTCCGCACGGGCGGGCCTTGATAGCCGTCAAGCCCCTCCGGAGCCCCCCTTGGCTTCAGGGGGGTGGCCGTTACAGTCCCCCGGCTGCATTCAGGAGGAGAACAAGCATGCGGGACCTCAGCTTTCGCGCGCGCCTTTGGTCGGTGATCGCCGGCTTCGTGGTGGTGATCCTGGTCGGCTCCGCGGTCGGCTTGTATGGCACGCAGCAGGGCACGGCCGCGGCCGGTGCCATCTACGAACAGCGTGCCCTGCCGATCGCGCAGCTCGGTCGCATCGAGGCCCAGCTGATGGACACCCGCCTGGCCGTGGACGCCGCGCTGACCCAGCTGAATGCCATGGCCGCGCTGGAGGCGCAGATCGGCAAGCTGGACAAGGACCTCAAGGCGTACCAGGCGCAGCCCAAGCCGGCCAAGCTCAAGAGTGCCGACGAAGCCCTGAGCCAGGCCTACGCCAGCTTCCAGAAAAGCGGCCTGGAACCCCTGCTGGTGGCGCTGAAGGCCGATGACGGCGAGAAGGCCCGCGCCCACGCCGAAGGCCCGCTGGCCGAACAGTTCAAGGGATTGCGCGGCCGCATTGCCGAAACCAGCCAGCAGCTGGTGGACGATGTGCGCGGGGCGCATGAAGAAGCCCAGTGGCGCTGGCGCACCATGATCTGGGTGGTGATCATCGGCGTGAGCTTCGCCTTCGCCGCCGTGGGCCTGTACGGGCGCTGGCTGGTGGTCTCGATCACCCGGCCGCTGAACGAGGCCGTCAAGGTGGCCGAGCGTGTCGCCGCCGGGGACCTGACCGCCGATGTGGACGCCCAGGGCCGCAACGAGCTGGCCAAGCTGATGCAGGCGCTGCAGACCATGAACCAGAACCTTTCGTCCATCGTGGCGCGGGTGCGGGGTGTGGCCGATTCGATCGCCACCGGTTCGAGCGAGATCGCCAGCGGCAACACCGACCTCTCACAGCGCACCGAGGCGCAGGCCAGCAATCTGCAGCGCACCGCCTCGGCGATGGAAGAGCTCTCCGCCACCGTGCGCCAGAACGCCGAGACCTCGCGCGAGGCCAACACGCTCTCGGGCACCGCCAGCAGCGCCGCCAGCGCCGGCGGCGAGGTGGTGGCGCGGGTGGTGGACACCATGCAGGGCATCAGCGAAAGCTCGCGCCGCATCGCCGACATCATCGGCGTGATCGACTCGATCGCCTTCCAGACCAACATCCTGGCGCTGAACGCGGCCGTGGAGGCGGCACGCGCCGGCGAAGCCGGGCGCGGCTTCGCGGTGGTGGCCGGCGAGGTGCGTGCGCTGGCCCAGCGCAGCGCCACCGCCGCGCGCGAGATCAAGACCCTGATCGAGCAGTCGGTCGAGAAGGTCGAATCCGGCAGCCGCCAGGCGCATGAGGCCGGGCAGTCGATGCAGCAGATCGTCGAGCGCGTGCAGAAGGTCAGCAGCCTGATCGGCGAGGTCTCGCATGCCTCGGCCGAGCAGAACGCCGGCATCGCCAGCGTCAGCCAATCGGTGGTCGAACTGGACCATGTGACGCAGGCCAATGCCGCCCTGGTCGAGCAGTCCGCCGCGGCGGCCGAAAGCCTGCGCCAGCGCTCCGGCGAGCTGGTCGAGCTGGTGAGCTCCTTCAAGCTGCGCTAAGGCTCCGCTTGCCGCTGCACTTCGCGCGCCAGCTCACCGGCCCCGCGCGCACGCTCCAAGGCAATCGGCGGCTGGGCCTCACGCTGGCCTTTGTGGCCGGCGCCATGAATGCCGGCGGCTTCCTGGCGGTGCAGCAGTACACCTCGCACGTCACCGGCACGGTGTCCTCGGTGGCCGACCAGTTCGTGCTCGGCCGCTTCGACCTGGTGCTGGACGGCCTCGTCGGCGTGCTGGCCTTTCTGCTCGGCGCCATGGTGTGCGCGCTGCTGGTGAACTACGCGCGCCGGCGCCGTTTGCACAGCGAGTACGCGCTGCCCCTGTTGCTGGAGGCCGCGCTGATCCTAACCTTCGGCTTGCTGGGCTCGCAGCTGGCCCATTGGGAAGGCCTGCTGGTGCCCGCCACCGTGGTGCTGCTGTGCTTCATCATGGGCTTGCAGAACGCGGTCATCACCAAGCTGTCGAACGCCGTCATCCGCACCACCCACATGACGGGCATCGTCACCGACCTGGGCATCGAGCTGGGCAAGCTGGTGTACTGGAACCGCGCAGACACGGAGCAGGCACCAGTGATGGCCGACCGCGCCCGCATGGCCGTGCTGGCCAGCCTGTTGGCCTGCTTCCTGGGGGGCGGGCTGGCCGGCGCCTATGGCTTCAAGGCCTTCGGCTACCGCTCCACCTTGCCGCTGGCCCTGCTGCTGGCCGCGCTGGCGGCCGTACCGGCGATGGACGACTTGCGCCAGCGCTGGCCTCACCGCGGATCCCCATAGACTGCGCGCTTTCATGCGGCGCCTTCTCTCTTCCCTGCTTCTCGCCCTGCTGGTCGGCGGCTCTGCCCAGGCCCAGGGGTGGCCAGCGCCTGTGCGCCTGTGCGATGACGCCAACGAGTGGCCGCCCTACACCTACTACCGGCGCGTGAACGGGCAGCGCAGCTCTGATCTAACCGGCTACACCGTCGAGTTGCTGCGCCTGATCGCGCAGCGCCGCGGCTTGGAGCTACGCATCGAGATGCTGCCCTGGAAGCGCTGCGTCGAGGCGGTGCGTCATGGCGAGGTCCTGGGCTTTCTGAACGCGATCGTCACGCCTGAGCGCAAGGTCGATTTCCTGATCTCGGACCTGCTCTACGAGACCCGGCTGCTCGCGCTGTGGAGCCGCGATCAGCATCCGGAGGGCCTGCGCCTGCAGACCCAGGCAGACCTGGCCGTGCTGCGCATCGGCGGTCTGCACGGCTACAGCTACTCGCAGCTGTCGGAGGCCGAGCAGGCGCGCCTGCAGCGCGCGCCGCATTACGAATCCCTGATGCAGATGCTGCACCGCGGCCGCGTGGACGTGGCCCTGGTCAACGAGGGCGTGATGCTGGGGTACGCAGCACTGGGCAGCCCGGCCTTCGCAGCCAGCGCAAACCTCGGCCAGGTGGCGCTGCAGGACCGCCAGCCGAGCCGCTTCCACCTCATGTTCACGCGCGCCAAGCCCGAGGGCGAGCGCCTGCAGGTTCTGGTGAACGAGGAGCTGGCGGCGCTGCAGCGCAGCGGCGAGCTCGCCCGGCTGCGCGCGCAATTCCTGGCTGGCGCCCGGCCCTAGATCGTCAACGCTTCCTGGCCGGTGCGGGGTTGTAATCCACGGTCTGGCACTCGGGGCCCTTGGGGTCGGCGCAGCAGGCGGCCAGCTTGCGCAGGCTGTCGTTGAAGGCCTCGTCCCATTGCAGCCGGCTGTGCAAGTTGCCCGGGCTCATCCAGTGCGATTGCGGGAACTGCCGCGACCATTCATTGCCGCCTTCCTGCGGCGCGCGGCCGGTGCTCTGCCACATCGCGGTCTGGCAGGAGTTCATGTTGCCGATGCGGTGGCAACCGGTGCAGGTGTTGCCGCGCGTGGTGATGCCGAAGGCATGCAGGTTCCACCAGGCCTTCTGGAAATCCTTGCCGATGGCCTTGGGTTGGTAGCGCCCGAAGGGGTCGCCCGGCAGCTGCGTGGTCTGGGCGATGTAGGGGCTGTACATGAAGGGGCCGCTGTCGTGGCAGCTGACACAGGCCGGCTTGCTTTCGGCCACCTGCTTGGGGCTGAGCCAAACCTTGTCGGGCGGCAGCATCTGCAGTTTTTCAGCCGGCCGAGGTTCCATCGCCTGGCGCGCGCTCAGCGCCGAGGGCGAGGGCACGAAGCGGCCATCGATGCCACCAGCCGCCGTCAGCGGCTCCTTGGCCTTGGCGGTGAACCAGCAGCTCTTGCCGCTCTTGAGGCTGTGCGAGATGACATTGATTTCGTCGAACAGCGGGCTGCCGGCCGCGCGCGCCACCTTCTTGCGGCAGATGGCGCTGATCTGCGCCGTGGCGTCGTCGCGCAGCAGCAGGGCGCGGCTGCCGGGCACGCATTGGCCTTGCGAACCCGGTTCATAGGCGGGCAGCAACGAGGGGCGGTCGCAGAGCTTGGGCGCCTGGTCCGGCGGCACCGGCTTGCCGCCGTCCACGGTGATGGGGATTTCCTCGCCGGCCATGCAGTTGAAGGCCGGGATGGCGGCGATCTCCTGGGCGCATTGGCGGCCGTACTCGAACAGGGTTTCGGCCTGGGCGGCGCCGGCCAGCAGCAGGAGGGGCAGCAGGTATTTGCTCATCGCACCAGTCCTTTCTCTTCCAGGATGACGGCGCGGATGGCGGCCTGGTAGCGCGCGTAGCCGGTGCAGCGGCAGATGTGCTGGCCCACCGCCTCTTCAATCGCCTGGTCCAGCTCGGCCCGTGCAATCGGCGTGACACGCAGGCGTGCGATCAGCATCTCGGTGGCCATCACGAAGCCGGGGGTGCAGTAGCCGCACTGGAAGGCGAAGTGGGTCAGGAAGGCCTGCTGCACCTTGCTGGGCTTGTGCGGGCTGCCGGTGCCTTCCACGGTGGTGATGCGCTGGCCTTGCAGCAGGGCCACCGGGGTGGAGCAGGCCAGCATGGGTTGCGGCTGGCTGCTGGGCGTGCGCTGCGCGGCCACGGTGCAGGCCTTGCAGACGCCGATGCCGCAGCAAAGCCGCGTGCCGCTGAGGCCCAGTTCTTCTTGCAGGAAGTCGACCAGGGCGAGGTCATCGGGGACCTCGGTGTTGACCGGTTTTCCGTTGACGTGGAACTGGACTTTGACTGTTTGTGTTGGGTTGCTCATTGCTTCTTCTCCCCTTGTGCTTGCTCGTGGCAGCCCGCAGGGGTCTTCAACCCCTGCACCCCGACCCCCTTTTCTTTGCTGCGCCAAAGAAAAGGGGGGAAAAGAAAGGCGCTGAATGCACGCACGCCGCCTCGGGCGGCGCGCGACTGCACGGCTGGCTCACATGGCTCCCACACCCCTCCTGGGACTGCGAAAACCTGCCCGCTAAGCTGGCCGGAGTACCGGCCGACTAGACCACCGCAAACCATCACGGGCTTTCTGCGATGACGAGACCCCCAACTGGCAGAAGGAGGGGTTTGAAGCTCATTGGGGGTCTGTTCTTCGGAGCGCCCAGGGTGATGGTTTGCGGTGCCCGGGACGACCGGTACTCCGGGCGCCTTCGTTGTCCTGACCGTCGAAGTCAGATGGGGGCTCGTGTCAGTGTGAGCCCAAGCTTCGCCATCACAGCCCGCCCCTAGGGCGGCTGTGCGCATTGGCGCCATTCTTTGCCCCGCGTTTCTTTGGCAAGACAAAGAAATGCGGGTCGGGGTGCAGGGGGTGAAGCCCCCTGCGGGCTGCAACGAGTAAGCACCCTTCATGACTGCAGCCCCGAACGAATGTCGGCAGCCCGAATCGGCAGAGACCGCGCCCTGAACCGATAGCCTGTGGCCGCCGCCACCGCATTCCCAATCGCCGGCGCAATCGGACACAACACCGCCTCGGCAATCCCCTTTGCCGTGGAAGAGGAACTTGGCAACACCGTCACCTTCATCGCGCCCAGCGGCACGTCGCTCCACATCGCCACGTGATAGCGGTCCAGGTTCCAGCGCCCATTGCCCGCGCCCTCGACCCCAATCGGCAGGTCTTCTAGCAGCGCGTAGCCGATGCCCATTGCAATGCCGCCCTGCGCCTGGCCGGTCAGCAGATCCGGCTGCAGCACCTTGCCGGCGTCGACGATTAGCTCCACCGCCACCACGCGCGGCTCAAAGGTGCGCGGGTCGATCTCCACCGCCACCAGCGCGCCCGAAGGCGCGTACAGGCTGCGGCCGTAGAGCTCGGCCGCCGGGTCGGGTGGGATCACGTCCTTGCGCTCGACGCGCTGCCAGTGGCCCACCGCGCCACCGCGCGCCAAGGCCAGGCCGTCGACGGGCAGCAGCAGCTTGCGGTCGGCCACCTTGTAGCTGGCCGAGACCCAGGTGCCCTGGTAGAGCCCATGCACCATCGCCCCCACGGGCAGGCGGGCGCGGTGTGCCTCGGCGGCCAGCTGCGCCAAGGGCAGGGGCGCCAGGCCTTCGGCGTGCAGGCGGCTGTCGACCCAGCGCGTGCGGCCCTGGATCTGCGCCAGCGGCACGCGCCACAAAACTGCGGCCGCGGGTAGCAGGCCGGTCTCGAACAGCACGCGGCTGGCCTGTTCGGCCACATGCACCTGGTGGAAGGCCGTCAGGCAGGCGCTGGAGGACATGCTGACCGAGGCCGTCCAGGTCGGCTCATCCCAGCTGCCCTTGCCGCCCGTCATGCCCAGCGCGTTGAAGGTCGCCACATCGCCCATCAGGGCCTGGCTGGCGTTGGCACCCAGCCAGCCCGCGGTGCTGATGGCCAGCGTGGTGGCCGAGCCATTGCCCATGTCCACGCAGTTGCTGCGCACGGTCAGCGCGCCGTCCGGGGCCAGCGTCACCTCGGCCATCACGCCATCGGTGCCGGTGCCATAGGCCTGGTTGGCCAGGGCAAAGCCCACGCCGTACCAGCGGCCCTGTTTGGCCTTTTCCTTGCGCACCTTTTCGCGCTCCTTCCACAGCGGGTGGGCCTGGGCGCGGCGGCAGATCTCGGCCAGGGACGCGGCGGCGTCGTCGATCGGCGCGCCGGTGATGGTGCGGTCACCGGGCTTGAGCACATTGCGCGCGCGCAGCTCGATCGGGTCGCGCTGCAGCGCCAGCGCTACCTCGTCCACCATCGTTTCCACCGCCCAGCTGGCCTGCGGGCCGCCGAAGCCGCGCATCGAACCGGCCACCACCCCCAGCGTGGGCTTGGCCTCGGCGTCCACGTAGGCCTGCTTGACCAGGTAGCCGCTGAGCCCGCAGTAACCGGCCAGCGAGGCCACGAAGGGGCTGTAGTTCTGGTTGCCACCCGAGGGCAGCACCTGGCGGCTGGCGAAGGCGATGAACTCGCCGCTCTTGGGGTCCACCGCGATGCGCTGGTGGATATCGGACGCCAGCTGCTTGAGCCCGCCCTGGAACTGGCCGTAGCGGTCTTCGGCGATGCGCACCGGGCCATCGCAGAGCGCCGCCGTCACTGCCAGCAGGGGCGGGAACATCGAGACATCGCGACCGCCAAAGCCGCCGCCGGGGTAGCAGGCGTACAGGGCCACGGTCGTCAGCTCCACCTGCGGCGCGGACTTCTGGAACATGTTGAAGGTGTCCAGCGTGTCGCCATTGGTGGCCTGGGTGCCCAGCACCAGGTTCATCATCTTGCGCTTGGCATCGAACCAGGCCAGGCCGGCCTCGGGTTCCATGAACATCGGGTCCAGCACCTGGGTGCGGTAGCGGCCCTCCAGTTGCAGGGGGCCGGGGCGCGCCAGCTCGGCATCGATGGCCTCGCGCAGGCGCCGCGCGGTGCGGTTGTAGGGGGCCGTGGGGCTGTCGTCCTGGTGCGGGTTGGATTCATAGCCGCTCTGCACCTGCGAGAAGGGCGCCAGGCCGGGCACCTCGTAGCGCGTCAGGTAGGTCGGTGTGCCGTAAGGGGTGTCCACCGGGTCCGGGGCGGCGTCGCCCAGGCGCACCACGTCGGGGTGGAACTGCAGCGCGCGCTGGGCGCGCCGGCAGGCCGCGGCGTTCTCGAACACCAGGATGGCGACCGGCTGGCCAAAGAACTGCGCCGGCGTGTTGGGCGGCACCAGGATCTGCTGCACGCCGTCCGGCCCCTTCATCCAGAAGGGCAGGGTCAAGTTCAGACTGACGAGGTCCTTCTGCGGCACACCGAAGTCCGGCAGCGGGCTCTGCACGATGGCAAACAGCGGCTGGGCCACGCCCTGCAGGGCGCTGAGGTCCAGGCCCAGGAAGAGGCGGCGCGCAGCCGGCGCGCGCAGCACCAGCGCGGCGCGCTCGGTCTTGGGCCAGCTGGGGAAGTCCTTGGCGCGGAAGTCGCGCGCGTAGATCTTCTGGCCGGTGACCTTGGCCAGACCCTCGATGCGAAAGCGCGCCTGGCCGGGCGGGCCGGACCAGTGGGGCGAGGCCGGCGGCTGCGTCGGCAGGCCCTCGGGCAGGGCCTGGGCCGCCGGCACCGGGCGGCCGCGCGGGCGGGCTTCGGCGAGCTGGTGCATGAGCAGCATCACGCCGCCGGCTCCCGCGCCGCCCAGCAGGCGGCGCCGTGTCAGTTGAAACAAGCCCTCGCCCGCATCGTGCAGGTCGTTGTCGTCCTGGCCCATCGCCACCTCCCCTGGAATGTCGTCATTCTTCCGGGACGGCGACTCTCCAGCCCCCGGGATGCCCCGGGGGTCAGGCCCGTTTCCCTTGAAGCGCTTCAAGGACGCGCCCCGCCCCGCTGCCTACGCTGACGCCACCTTCCAGAAACTCGCGCGAAAGGCGCCCTATGAGCCGAGGACTCACCAGCCAGACCGCTCGCAACATCTTTTACGGTGGGACGGTCTTCTTTGCACTGCTGTTCGCAGTGATCGTGTTCCACACCGAGCAGCGCATCCCGCAGCGCTCCAACGTCGCCGAGCTCACGCCGGCGGTGGTGCGCGGCAAGCACATCTGGGAAACGCGCAACTGCATCGGCTGCCACACCCTGCTGGGCGAGGGCGCGTACTTCGCGCCCGAGCTGGGCAATGTGTACACCCGCCGCGGGCCGGATTTCATCAAAGCCTGGATCAAGTCCCAGCCCACCGGCGCACCGGGCCGCCGCCAGATGCCGAACTTCCATCTGAACGACCAGCAGCTCGATGACCTGACCGAGTTCCTCAAGTGGACGAGCAAGGTCAATACCGAGCAGTGGCCTCCGAATATCGAGGGCTGAGGAAACCATCATGGCAACGACACAACTCAAGTATTCGTCGCAGGCCGTCTCGCGCCTGTACTTCATGGGCGCGATCGGGCTCTTCCTCGGGCAGATCCTGTTCGGCGTGGCGCTTGGCCTGCAGTACCTGGTCGGCGACCTGCTCTTCCCCGCCATCCCCTTCAACATCGCCCGCATGGTGCACACGAACCTCTTGATCGTGTGGCTGCTGATGGGCTTCATGGGGGCGGCCTACTACCTGATCCCCGAGGAGGCCGAGAGCGAGCTGTTCAGCCCCAAGCTGGCCGTCATCCTGTTCTGGACCTTCCTGGTCGCCGGGGCGCTGACCATCCTGGGCTATCTGCTGGTGCCCTACGCCACGCTGGCGGCGGCCACCGGCAATGACCTCGTCGCCACCATGGGCCGGGAGTTCCTGGAGCAGCCGCTGCCGACCAAGCTCGGCATCGTGGTCGTCGCCCTGGGCTTCCTGTTCAACATCAGCATGACGGTGCTCAAGGGCCGCAAGACGGCGGTGAGCATGGTGATGCTGATGGGCCTGTGGGGCCTGGCGCTGATGTTCCTGTTCAGCTTTGTCAACCCCAGCAACCTGGTGCGCGACAAGATGTACTGGTGGTTCGTCGTCCACCTCTGGGTGGAAGGCACCTGGGAGCTGATCCTCGGCGCGATGCTGGCCTTCCTGCTGGTCAAGACCACCGGCGTGGACCGCGAGATCATCGACAAGTGGCTGTACCTGATCATCACCTTCGCCCTGGTCACCGGCATCCTGGGCACCGGCCACCACTTCTACTTCATCGGCCTGCCCGGTTACTGGCAGTGGATCGGCTCGGTCTTCAGCGCGCTGGAACCGATCCCGTTCTTCATGATGACCCTGTTCGCCTTCAACATGGTGCAGCGCCGCAAGCGCGAGCACCCGAACCAGGCGGCGGTGCTGTGGACGGTGGGTTGCGCGGTGATGGGCTTCCTGGGCGCCGGCCTGTGGGGCTTCATCCACACCCTGAGCCCGGTCAACTACTACACCCATGGCAGCCAGATCACCGCGGCGCACGGCCACCTGGCCTTCTACGGCGCCTACGTGATGGTGGTGATCGCCTTCATCAGCTACGCCATGCCGATCCTGCGCGGCCGTGAAGCCAACCCGCGCCGCGCCCAGAGCGTGGAGATGTGGAGCTTCTGGGTGATGACGATCTGCATGGGCGTGATGGTGCTGGCCCTGACCGGTGCGGGCATCCTGCAGATCTGGCTGCAACGCATCCCCACGGAAGGCGCGATGGGCTTCATGCAGACGCAAGACCAGCTGCGCTTCTTCTACTGGATCCGTCTGGCCGGTGGCGTGGGCTTCCTGATCGGCCTGCTGATGTGGCTGAGCAGCTTCTTCGTCACCGCCGGTGAAGAGGACGAGCCCGTGGGGGAGCTGGCGCGGGCTTGATGCGGCGCTGAGATCCTTCGCTTGAATGCACAAGGCCCGGCTTGCCGGGCCTTGTTTCGTTTATTGGGCGCTGCGCTTGATCCAGTCCATGGCCACCCCAAGGCTCGCCGGGCAAGATGGGCGCCAGCCTGCTCAGACGATGAATCCGCCGCCCTCCCTGTCCACCGCATCCTCCCCTCCGGAGCTGCGCGGCGACCTCGCCATGTGGCTGCTGATCGGCATCGAAATGCTGACCTTCGGCCTGATGTTCGTGGTGTTCGCCGTGGCCCGGGTCCGCCAGCCCGCCGTGTTCGCCGAAGGCCAAGCTGTGCTGCACCTGGGCGCCGGAGCCCTGAACACCGCCGTGCTGCTGGTAGGCAGCTGGGCCGTGGCGCGCGGCGTGCACGCGCTGCGCGCAGGCCACACACGCGGCGGCGTAGCCGGCCTGGCCGGCGGTGCGCTGTGCGGCCTGTTCTTCCTGGGCAGCAAGGCCCTGGAATACGCCAGCCTGCCGGGCGGCGATCAGGACCTGTCCGAGAACCCGTTCTTCCTGCTCTATTTCATGCTGACGGGCTTTCACGTCATGCATGTGCTGGCCGCGCTGCTGATGCTGGCCACCCTGGCCTGGCTGGCGCGCGATGGTCGCTGGAGCCGCGTCGACGCCCACGCACCCGAGACCGTGGCGGCCTTCTGGCACATGGTGGACCTGATGTGGATCGTGCTCTTCCCGCTTGTCTACGTGTTGCGGTGATGAAGCTTCAGCGTCTCGATCTCGTCGGGCTGGGCCTGCTGCTGGCCACCGCGCTGACCTGGGCGCTGGGCGAATCGGGCTGGCTGCGCAGCGCCGGTTCGGCCTCGGCCGCCTTCATTCTCGTGCTGGCACTCGTGAAGGGCGCGGGCATCGCGCTGGACTTCATGGAGCTGCGCGAGGCGCCGCGGCTGTGGCGCTGGTTCGTGCTGGGCTGGTTGCTGCTGGTGATCGGGTTGATCGTGGGGGTGCGGTTGCTGGCCGGCCGCTGAAGCCGCCGCGTCCCGACGGCTGACCGTCTGGCCCTCAGGCTGCAGGGTTCAGTCCCGAGCCCACCGGAGATCGAAGCTGCCCATCCCTTTTGCCGTCCTCGGCATCGATGACATCGGCAATGGCCTGCAGTTCGCGCAGGTCGAGCGTGCCCTTGCTGGCCAGCAAGCGCATCAGCGCGGCCAGGCAGAGCTTCAGTTCCGCGTTCTCACGCTCCAATCGGTGCAGGCGCGTGTTCTGGTGTTCGTTCTGCAGCAGGTTCTTGGCATCGGCCTCGCGCAGCGCTTGCTGCAGCCGTTCGATGTCGCGTTCAGTATCGGCAATGTCCAGGCGATTGCCCACGTCTCCGAGCAGGAGCGTGCGTGTCCAACCCATCTTGGCCTCCCTTCAGGCTTGTGTTTTTGAAAGGGGCGGATTGTGCGCAGGCCGGCGGGGTGTCCTGCGGGCGTGCTTGCGCTCAGTCCCGCACCCGCACCACGCCCGTCATCTCCGGATGCGGCCCGCAGACATACGGGTAGTCGCCGGCCT
>JBDHSJ010000069.1:0-18315 GCA_039808065.1 Burkholderiaceae bacterium
GGCCAGGTGGAACTCGGGCTCTCGGACCACTGCCCGCTGGTCGCCGAGCTGGAACCCTGAGCGCGGAAGCAGGGGCCCGTGCGTTAGCCTCGCGCCATGTTCAAACGCCTGTCCCTGCTCGCCCTGCTGCTGAGCGCCCTGTTCAGCCCGGCCGGCCCCGTGGCCGCAGCCGAGCTGCGCATGGCCTTCGGTGAAAAGATCCCGCCCTTCAGCTTCCCAGCCACCGACTCCGGCATCGAGATCGAAACCTATCGCGAAGCCCTGGCCCTGCGCGGCCACCAGCTCAAGCCGGTGTACTACGCCTTTGCACGCGTGCCCATGGCCTTCAAGAGCGGCGAGGTCGATGCCGCCATGACCGATCTGGGCGAGGACCTGCGGCCTTTTGGCGCCCACTATGGCGACACCGCGGTCGTGTACGACAACGTGTTCTTCACGCTCCGCAAGTTGCAGCGCAAGATCCGCACGCCTGCTGACCTGAAGGGCCTGAGCGTGGTGTCATTCCAGGGCGCCGAGAAGCGCTTTCCGGCGTGGCTGGGCCCGGTGCGGCAGGCCGGCTTGTACCGCGAGGTCAACGACCAGGCCACCCAGGTGCGCATGCTGATGGCCGGCCGCGTGGACGTCGTGCTGAGCGACCGACACATCTTTCAGTACTTCAGCCTGCAGCTGCGCAAACAGGGCCAGCCCGTGTTGCCGGTGGAGGAGCACCGTTTCACCACGCCGAAGGCCGATGACTACCGCCCGGTCTTTCGCGATCCCAAGATGCGCGACGACTTCAATGCCGGCCTGAAGCAACTGCGCGCCAGCGGGCGCCTGCGAGCAATCTACCGAAGCTATCTGGAGGAATAGGCCAGCCAGCGGCGGCCGGGCGGCGCCTCACAGCGGCCGGCACATCAGCCATTGGTGCAAGGCCGGGCTCTCGAAGCCAAGGCGCTGCAAGGCGGCGCCGCCGAGATCCATACGCTGCAGCTGCGGCACGACCAGCGCCCGCGCCGGCTCCGCCGCGGCCAGCGCCGCCACCAGGCGTTCGGCATCGGTCTGCGCGGGGTCCAGGTCCACCAGGCTGAGGATCTGCACCCGCTCCCCCGCCTCCGCCCAGACCAGCTGGGCCCGGCCCGTCTGCCAGGCCGTCCACGGGGCCGGGTGGCGTTCCAGCACCGTGGCGCTGACCTGCAGCGGCAAGTCGGCAGGCTCCTGCAAACGAAGCCACTGCAGGGCCTGCTCGCGCGGCAGCGCATCGAAGCACGGCGCCTTTGCCGCACCGCCCGATGCCGCACGCTCGAACCCCAGCAGGTCGTGCACCTTTTCGTAGCCGCGTGATTGGTAGAGCCGTACGGCGCGCTCGTTCTGCGCGAACACCTCCAGTTCGACGGCCTCCTGCCCGGCCGCGCGGGCGCGCTGGATGAAGTCGTCAAGCAGTGCCGGCGCCAAACCGGTGCCGCGGGCGGCCGGCGTGGCGCCCATGGTGGCCAGGCGCCAGCGTCCGCGGCGCGGTGCGACGAAGGCAAAGGCGAGCGGCTGGCCCGCTGCATCCAGCGCCACCCGGCTCAGACCCAGGTCCACCGCCTGGCGGGCCAGAAAGCCCGGCCACTGCGCCAGACTGAGCTGAAAGGGGCCGATCAGGTAGTCTGAAAAGGCCTCGCCGAAGGCCTCATGCAAGGCGGCGGCGGGCAGTTGGTCGGCGGGGATGAAGGTGGCGGACATCGGTGGGCTCCTTGAGGCCCCCATTGGAGCCGCCAGCCACGCCAGCGCCGTTCGCCATGGCTCAGCGCGGGGCGCCCCCGGCCAGCAGCTGCGCCACGCTCAGCTCCTCCCAGCCACTGGCCCGCCACAGCCCTTGCGTGGCCGGGCTGCGCCCCACCAGCAGGGCTTGCAGCAGCGGTGCGGCCAGGGTCTCCTGCGGGTTGCGCAGCAGCACCAGGCGCTGCGCGCCCTCCTCTTCCAGCCGCCCGATCCAGTCCAGCCGCAACAGGGTTTCCAGCACCGGTTCCAGCTGCAGCGGCTCGATGCGCAGCCCCTGCGCCAGCGCCAGCTTGCTGGCACCGGCCGCCCCGCGGCGCTGGCGCAGCCACAGCTCGCCCAGCACGCGCAGCGCCAGCTCAAGCTCAAGGCCGGGTGCTGGCGCGCGCTGCATCAGGCCCTGGGTCAGCCCAGGCGCATTGGCGGCGATCAGCGCACCCAGCAGCATGATCACCCAGCCCAGGTACATCCAGATCAGGAAGATCGGCAGCGTGGCAAAGGCGCCGTACAGGGTGGCGTAGGTGGGCACCTGCTTGATCCACCAGGCCAGACCCAGCTTGGCCAGGCCGAAGGCGCCGGCCACGAACAGCGCACCCAGCAGGGCATGGCGCCAGCGCACATGGGTGTTGGGCACGAAATGGAACAGCCCGGCCACGGCAGCCGTGAGCACGCCGAACTGGATGAAGTCCAGCAGGGTCTCGAACCCGCCTGGCAGGCGGTCGACCAGACCTTGGCTGGCCGAGAGCGCGTAGCTGGTCAGCGTCAGGCTGGCGCCCAGGGCGAGTGGCCCCAGCGTCAGCGTGGCCCAGTAAACCAGCACACGCTGCGCGATCGGCCGCGGGCGCCGCACACGCCAGATGGCGTTGAGCGTGCGGTCGATGGTCAGCATCAGGGCGATCGCGGTGAGGCCCAGCACGCCTGCGCCCACGGTGCCCAGACCCTTGGCCTTGCTGGCGAACTGCGTGAGCGTGCGCAGCACCGGGCGGGCAATGTTGTCCGGCACCAGATTGGCCAGGAAGTACTGTTCCAGCGCCTTCTGGAAGCCCGAGAACATCGGGAAGGCGGTGAACAAGGCCAGCATCAGCACCAGCAGCGGCACCAGCGAGATCAGCGTGGTGAAGGTCAGGCTGCCAGCCGTGACGCCCAGGCGCAGCTCGGTGAAGCGCGCCTGCAGGCCAGCGGCCGATTCGCGCCAGGGCCAGCGGCGCAGGTCGCGCCAACTGCTCAGCAGCATGCGCAGCCAGGCATGGCGCCGCAGCGCGGCGAAAGAAGGGCTCAACAGCATAGGGGGGCCGAGTGTAGTGATGGCCCTCCCTACACTGGGAGGATGTCCACCCCGCGCACCCTTCCCAGCCCCGCCGAGCGGGCCAGCCGAGCTGCCGCCCTGCTGTTCTGCGTCCTGCTGATCGGCCTCTGTCTGGCCTGGGAGCTCCTGCTGCAGCCCACCGGCCAGGGCTGGCTGGCGCTCAAGGCCCTGCCCCTGCTGCCTGCCCTGCCCGGCCTGTGGCGCTATCGCATGTACACCTATCGCTGGACCAGCCTGCTGGTCTGGCTCTACGCCACCGAAGGCCTGGTGCGCGGCCCCAGCGGCCAGGGCGCCGAAGCCTGGCTGGGCTGGGTTGAAGTGGCGCTAGCCGTGGCGCTGTTCAGCGCCTGCACCCTGCAGATCCGCCAACGCCTGAAGGCCGCGAAGGCCGCGGGAGCCTTGAGCGAATGAATCAGGCCTTGGCGCGGCTGCGCAGCGAGTTCGGCGCCGAACAGGTGCTGGCCGGTGCGGACGCCGCCCCCTTCGAGCGCGACTGGCGCAAGCGCGCCCCGGGCCGCGCTCTGGCGGTGCTGCGGCCGCGCTCGGTGGCCGAGGTGCAGGCCATGCTGCGCGCCGCCGCGCGCGAAGGCCTGGCCGTGGTGCCTCAGGGGGGCAATACCGGGCTCGTGGAGGGCTCGACGCCCGACGCCAGCGGCCGCGAACTGGTGCTGAGCCTGCTGCGGCTCGATCGCATCCGCGCCATCAGCCCCATCAATGCCACGCTGTGCGCCGAGGCCGGTGCGCTGCTGCAGCCCCTGCAGCAGGCCTGCGCGGCGCAGGGCCTGCTGCTGCCGCTGAGCCTGGCGGCAGAAGGCAGCTGCACCTTGGGCGGCAATCTGGCCACCAATGCCGGCGGCACCCAAGTGCTGCGCTGGGGCAATGCGCGCGACCTTTGCCTGGGGCTGGAAGTGGTGACGGCCGACGGCGGCCTGTGGAGCGACCTCGACGGCCTGCGCAAGGACCATCGCGGCCTGAATCTGCGCGACCTGTTCATCGGCAGCGAAGGCACGCTGGGTGTCATCACCGCGGCGGTCATCAAGCTGCAGGCTCTGCCGCGCAGCCGGCTGGCGGCCTGGCTGGCGGTGCCCGATTTGCCCACGGCGATGCGGTTGCTGGACAGCGCCCGCAGCGAACTGGGTGATGGCCTGAGCGGCTTCGAGGCCATGAGCCTGGCAAGCCAGCAGTTGCTTGACAAACTGCCCCTGCCGGCCTGCCCTTGGGCGTTGCTCGTGGAGTTGTCCAGCCACCGTGCGGAAGCGGAGGCGCGCGCCGAGTTCGAAGCCTGGCTGGCCCTTGTCCTGGCTGCGGGTTGGGCTCAGGACGCCGTGCTGGCCCACAACGAGGCGCAAGCGCAGGCGCTGTGGGCCCTGCGCGAGGCCATCCCTGCGGCGCAGACCCGGGCCGGCGGAAACCTCAAGCACGACATCGCCCTGCCACTCGACCGCATCGCCGCCTTCGTGGCCGAGTGCGAGGCGCGCATCGGGCGCGCCTTCGCGGCGGCCCGGCCGGTGGTGTTCGGGCATCTGGGCGACGGCAATCTGCACTTCAACGTGGCACCGCCGGTCGGCCAAAGCCTGGCCGAATTCCAGATCCAGGAGCCGGCGCTGAACACCTTGGTGTTCGACTGCGTGGCCGAGTTCGGCGGCAGCTTCAGCGCCGAGCACGGCATCGGCCGTCTGCGTCGGGCCGAACTGGCTCGCCGCCTGGACCCGTTGGCGCTGGAGCTGATGCGCCGGATCAAGCAGGCGCTTGACCCGGCGAACCGGCTCAACCCAGGGCGGGTTCTGTAGCGCGGGGCCGGCGGCCGCGCGTCACCAGGCCGAACAGCTTGGCCAGCATGCGCCAGGCAAAGCGCACCAGCAGCAAGGTCAGCAGCGCTTCCACCAACGTCATCAGGAAGGCGCCCAGCGCCGTCCAGCGCGGCACGCGCCGCTTGAACTTGGCCAGCATGCGGTCGCGCGCGATCTCGATGCTGTCGTAGAAGCTCGGCACCACCAGGAGGGTCAGCACCGTGGAGGTGATGGTGCCGCCGATGATGGCCACCGCCATCGGGCGGTAGAACTCGCCGCCTTCGCCGATGCCGATGGCGACCGGCAACATGCCCGCGATCAGCGCGAAGGTCGTCATCAGGATGGGCCGGAAGCGCTTGCGCCCCGCATGCATCAAGGCCTCTTCACGGTCGATGCCGGCCCTCTCCTCCTGGCGCGTGGCGTCCAGCAGCAGGATGGCGTTCTTCGCCACCAGGCCCATCAGCATGATGACCCCGATCAGGCTCATCAGGTTCAGCGTGCCCTTGGTCAGCAAGAGCGCGATCACCACGCCGATGAGCGACAGCGGCAGCGACAGCATCACGCCGAGCGGTGCGGTGAAGCTGTTGAACTGGATCACCAGCACGAAGTACATCAGGCCCACGCCACTGAAGAGCGCCGTGACCATGGCGGTGAACACCACCTGCTGGTCGCGCGCCGAGCCGGCGAGCTCGATACCGAAGCCAGGCGGGAAGACGATCTTCTCGGCCATCTTCTTGGCCTCGGCGGTGATCTCGCCGGGCGAGCGGCCCTGAGCATTGGCGCTCACGGTGATCATGCGCTTGCCGTCGGCATGCTGGATCTGCGAAGGGCCCTTGCCCATGCGGATGGTGGCGATCTGGTCCAAGGGCACCATGCGGTTGCTGCCGCCCACGGCAATCGGCAAACGCTCAATGTTGGCGGCGTCCACGCGGTCTTCGGGGTGCAGACGCACGGCCACGTCACGGGTCTCGCCGGCCGGATCCACCCAGTCGCCCACTTCCACACCGGCAAAGGCCACGCGCAGGGCTTGGGCAGCGTCCGCCACCGAGATGCCAAGCTGGTTGGCCAGGCCGCGGTCCAGTTCGATCTGCAGCTCCTGCTGGGGGTCCTGCTCGGAATAGCCGATGTCCACCGCGCCCTTGATGGTGCGCATCTGCTGCATGAAGCCGCTGGTGATTTCCTGCAATTTGCGGGTGTCGGTGCCGTAGAAGCGGATCTGTACGGGCTTTTGCGCACCGTTGTTCAGATCGTCCAGCACGACGTACTCGGCCCCCACCAACTGGGTCAGCTTCTCACGCAGGTCAGCCGCCACCTCGCCAGCGCTGCGCTTGCGCTCCGTGCTCTTGCCGATGTCCACATAGACACGGCCACCAGAGGCATTCGGGTAGGAGCTCGTGTGCTGGGTTTCTGGCATGGCCCGCGCCAGCGTGGCCGCCGCTTCGAGCTTGCGTTTGCCGTACTCCAGGCTGCTGGAAGCCGGGGTGCGCACGTCAATGGCCAGGAAGCCCGCATCGCCCGCCGGCAGGAAGGACGAGCCACCGAACCTGCCCTGCAGGAAGATGGCGCCGACGAAGCTGGCGAAGGCGATGGCCGCCATCCAGCGGCGGTGGTGCAGTGCCCAGGCAATCACCCGGCCATAACCGTCCGCCACGTGGTCGAACCAGTCGTTGAAACGTTGCAGTTGGCGCGAGATCCCCTTCTTCGGGGCATGGTGATAGCCCGGAGGGTCGCCCCAGTAGGCGGAGAGCATCGGATCGAGCGTGAAGCTGATCAGCAGCGACACCAGCACCGAAGCCACCACGGTGAGCGCGAAGGGCTTGAACCACTGGCCCGGGCCCGAGCCCATGAAGGCCACCGGCACAAACACCGCCACGATGGCAAAGGTGGTGGCCGCCACCGCCATGCCGATCTCGGCCGTGCCTTCACGCGCCGCCGTCATGCGGTCGGCGCCGCGCTCCATGTGCCGCACGATGTTTTCGCGCACCACGATGGCGTCGTCGATCAGCACGCCGATCGCCAGGCTGAGGCCCAGCAAGCTCATGAAATTGAGCGAGAAGCCCATGACCCACACCGCGATGAACGCCGCCAGCACCGAGGTGGGCAGCGAGAGCGCGGTGATCAGGGTTGAGCGCCAGCTGTTGAGGAAGACATACACCACAAACACCGTCAGTCCGGCGCCGAACACCAGGGCATGGATGACGTTGTTGAGGCTGTTCTCGGCGTCCTTGCCACCATCCTGCGTCACCTCTAGCAGGGTGCCGGCCGGCAGCTCTTTCTGGATCTCGGCCACCAGCTTGCGCGCCTCGTTGGCCACCGTCACCGTCGAGGCCTCGCGCGAGCGGGTGATGGAGATGCCGACATTGGGCTTGCCATCGCGCAGGCTGAAGCCGGTCAGCTCGGCAAAGCCGTCTTGCACGGCCGCCACCTGGCCGAGACGCACGACTTCGGTACCGCGCCGCTTGATGACCATCTGCTCAAACTCGGCCGGCGATTCGATGCGTCCCACCAGGCGAATGCTCTGGTCTTCCAGCTCGCCGCGTACCTTACCCACCGGGGCGGTGGTGTTCTGGGCACGCACGGCCGCCACCACCTCGGTGACGGAGACACCGTATTCGCGCAGCTTCTCGGCGCGCAGCAGCACCGAGAGCTCACGCCGCAGCGCGCCGTTCACATTCACCACGGCCACGCCCGCGATGCCGCGGAAGCGCTCGGCCAGTTTGTCTTCGGCCAGACGCGAAAGCTCGGCGTGGCTCAGGCTGGTGCTGGTCAGCGCCAGTTGCAGGATGGGCTGAGCACCGGGGTCGATGCGGGTGATGACGGGCTCACGAATCTCGACGGGCAGCTTGTGCCGCACCGAGGCGATGGCGTTGCGGACTTCATCGGCCGCCTCAATCATGTTCTTCGAGAAGTCGAAGAAGATGACGATGCGCGCGCCCCCCTCGTAGGCCGTGGCCTGGGTGCGGTCCACGCCCGAAATGGCGTTGAGCGCCTTCTCGATGCGGTTCAGCACCTCGCGCTCAGCCGTGTCAGGTGAGGCTCCGGGGTAGCTGATGTTGACGGCCAGCAGGGGCTGTTCGATGTCAGGGAACTGGTTGACGCGCAGCTTCGAAAGCGCGAGCAGGCCCAGGAACATCATGCCGATGATCAGCACGATGGTCGCGACCGGCTTCTTGATACTGAAGTTGGAAAGGAACATCGGGGTCTCCCAGTCCGCTCAGGGCTTGACCACAGCGGTGCGCACGCCCGATGCGGCGCCCCCGGCGGCCACGCGCTGCACGGCCTGACCATCGCTGAGGCTGCCCACCGGGCTCCGCAACACCTGGTCACCAGCTTTCAGCCCTGTTTTGATGACCACCTCGCCACGGCGCGCATCGCGCTCGCCCAGTTGCACGGCGGTCTTCTTGAGTTTGGTGCCATCGATCTGCCAGACATGGGCCTCATCTCCCTGGCGCACGATGCTGCCCTCAGGCAGCACCAGTGCCGTCTGCAGGCCGGTGTCGACACGGCCTTCGGCATACAGGCCGGCAACTTTGGGGGCGTTGGTCGGGTCGTCAAAGCGAGCGATGACTTCAACCTGGCGGGTCGTGGCGTTGGCGGCCGCGTCGATGCGTTCGATTCGCCCCTTGAACTCGCCCTCAGCCACACCGTTGACGCGCAGGGCCACCGCCTGGCCCATCTTGATCTCGCCCATGCGGTCGGCGCTCACCTGGCCCTCAAAACGCATCGAGCGGGGGTCGATGACCTTGACGATTTCACGCCCGACCTGCACGGTGTCGCCGACCGACACCTTGCGCTCGCTGACCACGCCGTCAAAGGGGGCGCGCACCTCGGTGCGGGCCAGTTGCTGGCGCGCACTGACGACCCGAGCCTTGGCGGCGGCCAGTTCGGACTGTGCGGCATTGCGGCGCAGCTCGGCGTCTTCGAGGGCCTGCATCGATGTCATGCCCTGCTGGTTCAGGGTCTTCTGGCGCTGCAAGACGCGCTCGGTCTGTTCAAAGCTCTGCGTGCTGGCGCGCAGGGCTTCTTCGGCACTGGTGAGGTTGTCGCGAATGGCGGTGCTGTCCAGTCGCACGATGACATCGCCCTGACGCACCGGCTCACCGTTGTCCTTGGCGACTTGCAGCACCACCGCGGCCACCTCGGCGCGCAGATCGGCGCGGCGTGCGGCCTGCACGGAGCCGGTCAGCACGGGCGCGCCGACCAGGCCGCTGGAGCCCACCTGGCGCAAGTCTTCCGGCGCAATCAGCAGCGCCGGTTTGGCGTCAGCCTTTTCCTTGCTCTTGGCTTCGGGACGCTGGCAGGCACTGAGGCCCAGCAGAGTGGCGAGGGCAAGCGTTGTCAGGACCAGGGTGGAATGGGCGCGCAGCGACATGGGCATGGGCTTATCAGGCGGAGTTGCGGTACGGGGACCGGAAAGCGTGGCAGCTTACCGTTGCAAGCACCTGTGCGCCGAAGCTCATGGACGGGCTGAGGAAATCACGCCGCGAAGCGTTTCCAGCGGCGACGAATGGTGTGGGCACGCCGCCCACACAGGGCCGCCGGCCTTCGTGACACTCAGTGCGCCGGGCCGTCGCCGCCCAGCGCCGGCAGGGGCCAAACGGCGATGCCCTCGTCCTGCAAGGCGACGAACTCTTCCGCGCTGGCCTGACCGCGGATGGCACGCTCGGGTGCTTCCCCTTGGTGGATGCGCCGCGCCTCGGCAGCAAAGGCGGCGCCCACGTCTTCGCTGGCGGCGCGCACGGCCGCCACCAGCTCGCGCAGCAGGGTCTCCGGGCTCGGGGCCGGCACCGGCTTTACCTGCACCGGCTCCACGGTCGCGGCCCCAAGGTTCAGGCGAGGTGCACTCAGCCTGCGCTGCACCTGGGCGCTGCCGCAGCTGGGGCACTGCACAAGCCCGCGCTCCAACTGGGCGTCGAAGTCTTCACGCGAGCCGAACCAGCCTTCGAAGGCATGGTCGTGGGCGCAGGCCAGTTCAGCCACCCACATCGGTGCTCCAGTGCAGCGGCCACGCGCCGGCCTGCCAGCGTTGCAGCCACTGCAGACCGATCAGCGTCTTCGCATCGGTGACCTCACCGCGCGCGCAAGCCAGGTCCAGTTCAGCCGGGTCGAGCTCGCACAGCTCCAGAAACTCGCCTTCATCCAGGGCGCGCTCACCAGCCTGCAGCCCGCGGGCGAAGAAGATCTCAATGCCTTCGGTGGAGTAAGCGATGGCGTTGTGCAGCACGCCGGCATGGGCCCACTCGCGGGCGCGGTAGCCGGTTTCTTCGCGCAGCTCGCGGCGGGCGCACAGCAGGGGGTCCTCGCCGGGGTCCAGCTTGCCGGCCGGAAACTCCAGCATGACCCGGCGCAAGGGGTAGCGGAACTGCCGCTCCAGCAGAAGACCGCCGTTGGCGAGCAGCGGCACGATCATCACCGCCCCCGGGTGCACGATGTATTCGCGCGCAGCCTGCTGCCCATCGGGCAGCCGCACCAAGTCTCGCCGCACCTGAAGAAAACCGCCCTCATAGACGGTTTTGCTCTGCAGCTCGTGTTCCGTCAGTTCAGGTGCTGCCATCGCGCTGGCGGCGCAGGTAACGCCAGACAAATCCTGGGAAGGCAAAGGTCAGCAGCAAGCACAGGAGCACGGCGTAGAAGGTCCAGCCCTGCGGATGGCGTTGGCCCTGATTCGCCTCCAGTGCCAGCGCGGCCAGCAGCCACAACCCGCCGAGCAAGAGCAGTTCCAGCAGGCGCAGACCAAAACCGCGCCGCGGCTGCAGCGGACCCAGCAGCAGCACGCGAGGGCTCAGAAACGGGGCATTGGCGGCCAGCAGCAACAGCAGCAGCAGGCCGCCGCCCAACACCCCTTGGCCCATGGCTTCAGGCCAGCGAACCGACGATGGCCTGCTTGCAGGCCTCCATCAAGCCAGCCGGCAGGATGCCCAGGGCCAGCACGGCCGCGCCGTTGAAACTCAGCAGTGCGCGGACATCCCAGGGCGCCTGGATGGCCTGGCGCTCGGCCGGGGCGTCAAACCACATCAACTTGATGACGCGCAGGTAGTAGTAGGCACCCACCAGCGAGAGCAGCACCGCCAGCACGGCCAGCTGGAAATACAGCGGCTCTTGCGTCGCAATCATGGCCTGCAGCACCGAGAGCTTGGCGTAGAAGCCCACCGTCGGGGGAATGCCGGCCAGCGACAGGATCAGCAACGTCATCACCAGCGCGTACCAGGGGCTGCGCTGCGACAGGCCGGCAAAGTCTTGCAGCTGTTCGGCCTCGTGGCCTTGCCGAGCCAGCAGCATCACCATGCCGAAGCTGCCCAGGGTGGTGAACACATAGGTCACGGCGTAGAACAGCGACGAGCTATAGGCACTGGCGGCCGGCAGGGCATCGCCCTTGACCACACCGCTGGCCAGGCCCAGCAACATGAAGCCCATCTGCGCGATGGTCGAGTAGGCCAGCATGCGCTTGATGTTGGTCTGGGCGATGGCGACGACGTTGCCGACGATCATCGACAGCACCGAAAGCACCAGCAGCATCTGCTGCCAGTCCACCGCCAGCGTGAACAGGCCCTCGACCAGCAGACGCAAGGTGATGGCGAAGGCCGCCAGCTTGGGGGCGGTACCGATCAGCAGGGTCACCGCCGTCGGCGCGCCTTGGTAGACGTCGGGCACCCACATATGGAATGGTGCGGCACCCAGCTTGAAGGCCAGGCCGGCGACGATGAACACCAGACCGAACACCAGCACGCCCTGGTTCACCTGCCCGCTGGAAAGCGCCAGATAGACCTGCGGAATCGACAACGAGCCGGTAGCGCCGTACATCATCGACAGGCCATAGAGCAGGAAGCCCGATGCCAGTGCGCCCAGCACGAAGTACTTCATCGCGGCTTCGGTGCTGACGGCGTGGTCGCGTCGCAGCGCCACCAGGGCGTACAGCGACAGGCTCATCAGCTCCAGTCCGAGGTAGATCACCAGGAAATGGCGCGCCGACACCATGATGCAAACGCCCAGCAGCATGAAGAGGCTGAGCGTGAACAGCTCGCCGCGCAGCATCTCGCGAGCCTGTGCATAGGGGCGCGAGAGCAGCAACACCCCGGCAGTCACCAGCGCCGACAGACCAGCCAGCAAGTGGCTGAGCGGGTCGGTACCCACCAGGCCCTGCATGGCCACGACGCTGTAGCCCTTGTGGAATTTCCACAGATGCAGGCCCGCCACCGCCAGCAGGGTCAGCTGGCTGAGCCAGTACGTCGGGCGGCGCCCCGGGTCCTTGACCCACAGATCGACCATCGAAACCACCAAGGCCATGCCGAGCAGCAGCAGCTCGGGCGTCAGGGCGGACCAGTTCATGTACGTCATCTTCTTGTCCTTGGCCGCTTACTGCACTTTGGAGACCGCCACATGCCGCAGCAATTGGTCCACCGAGGCGTTCATCACATCGGTGAACGGCTTGGGGTAGACGCCCATGGCAATGACGGCGATGGCCAGCGTGCCCAGCATCCAGAACTCGCGGGAGTTCAGGTCACTCAGTTGCTTCACGTTGTCGTTGGCGACCGCGCCGAAGTACACGCGTTTCACCATCCACAGCGAATAGGCCGCACCGAAGATCAGGGCCGTGGCCGCCAGGGCACCGATCCAGAAATTCATCTGCACCGCACCGAGGATGACCATCCACTCGCCGATGAAGCCGGCGGTGCCGGGCAGACCGCAATTGGCCATCGCAAACAGCACGGCAAAGGCCGCGAACTTCGGCATGGTGTTGACGACACCGCCGTAGTCGGCAATCTCACGCGAATGCACGCGGTCGTACAGCACCCCGATGCACAGGAACATGGCACCCGACACGAAGCCGTGCGCAATCATCTGCACCAGGCCGCCGGCCACGCCCAGCGGATTGAAGATGAAGAAGCCCAAGGTCACGAAACCCATATGGGCCACCGACGAATAGGCCACCAGCTTCTTCATGTCCTTCTGCACCATCGCCACCAGTCCGACGTAGATCACGGCGATCAGCGACAGCGCGATGACGAAGGGCGCGTAGGCATGCGCGGCGTCCGGGGTGATGGGCATCGAGAAGCGCAGGAAACCATAGGCCCCCAGCTTCAGCATGATGGCCGCCAGCACCACCGAGCCGCCGGTCGGCGCCTCGACGTGGGCGTCCGGCAACCAAGTGTGCACCGGCCACATCGGCACCTTGACCGCAAAGGCGGCAAAGAAGGCGAAGAACAGCAGAGTCTGCGCATTCATCGGCAGCGGCAGCTGGTGCCAGGCCAGGATGTCAAAGCTGCCCACGCCAGTGACCTTGGCACTCTGGAAGTACAGGTAAAGCAGCGCCAGCAGCATCAGCAGCGAACCGGCCAGGGTGTAGAGGAAGAACTTGAACGCCGCGTACACGCGCCGCGGGCCACCCCACACGCCGATGATCAGGTACATCGGAATCAGCGTGGCCTCGAAGAAGACGTAGAACAGCAGGCCGTCCACGGCCGCGAACACGCCCACCATCAGGCCAGAGAGGATCAGGAAGGCGCCCATGTACTGGTTGACACGCTCCTCGATGACCTCCCAGCCTGCCACCACCACGATGATGGTGATGAAGGCCGTCAGCAGCACGAACCAGACCGAGATGCCGTCCACCCCCAGTGCGTAGCGCACATTGAAGCGCTCAATCCACACATGGCTTTCGGTGAACTGCAGCGCGGCGCTGCCGACGTCAAAACCTGTGATCAGCGGCAGCGTGACCGCGAAGCTCACCAGCGCGGCCAGCAGCGCCAGCCAGCGCACCAAGCCGGCCTGCTGCGGCTTGCCCAGGGTCAGCAGCGCAGCACCGCACACCACGGGCAGCCAGATCGAAAGACTCAACCATTGCATTTCTTGTTCTCCGGCTTCACTGGCCCGACAGCTGGGACATCACGGCCCGCAGCTGCGGCTCGATCGTCGGCCAGAGCTTCCAGCTCATCAGGCCCACGACGCCCAGGATCATGGCGAAGGCGTACGCCGTCAGATGGCCGCTCTGCACCAGGCGCATCACGCGCGCCAGCAGGCCGACCAGCTTGGCCGAACCATTGATCAGGACACCGTCGATCAATCCGGCATCACCGCCCTTCCACAGCCCCACACCCAAACCACGGGCGGCGCGGGCGAAGATCTGCTCGTTGATCCAGTCCATGTAGTACTTGTTCTCCATCACGGTAATCAGCGGGCGCAAGGCGCGCGCGATCGCGGCCGGGATGGCCGGCTGGAGGATGTAGAACCAGTAGGCCATTGCCACACCGGCCACCGCCAGCCAGAACGGCAGGCTGACGAAGGCGTGCAGGCCCATGGCGATGGCGCCATGCTCGACGTGCGGCAGCACATGGGCCAGGCCCTTGTGCAGTTCGCCATTGATGGTGATGGCATCCTTGAAGAAGTCGCCTTGCAGCATCGGCACCAGGGTCAGGCCGCCCACCACCAGCGAGGGGATGGCCAGCGCCACCAGCGGCAGCCAGACGACCCATGGGGTCTCGTGCGGCTTCTCGCCCGGCGCCAGCCCGTGGTGGTGATCGTCATCCGCATGGTGCTCCTCGTGCCCATGGTGGGCCTGACCGAAGCGTTCCGGCCCGTGGAAGACCAGGAAGTACATGCGGAAGGAATAGAAGGCGGTGACGAACACACCGACCGTGACGGCAATCTGTGCGAAGGTAGCGCCCGGCAGATTGGATCCGCCCACCGCCAGGATGATGCTGTCCTTCGAGTAGAAGCCCGACAGGAACGGCGTGCCGATCAGGGCCAGCGAACCGATCAGGCTGGTGATCCAGGTGATCGGCATGTACTTCTTCAGGCCGCCCATGTTGCGGATGTCCTGATCGTGGTGCATGCCGATGATGACCGAGCCGGCGGCAAGGAACAGCAGCGCCTTGAAGAAGGCGTGCGTCATCAGATGGAACACGGCCACCGAGTAGGCCGATACACCCAGTGCCACCGTCATGTAGCCGAGCTGGCTCAACGTGGAATAGGCAACCACGCGCTTGATGTCGTTCTGGATGATGCCCAGGAAGCCCATGAAGAGCGCGGTGATCGAGCCGACCACCAGCACCACGTTGAGCGCGGTGTCGGACAGCTCGAACAGCGGCGACATGCGCGCCACCATGAAGATGCCCGCCGTCACCATGGTGGCGGCGTGGATCAGCGCCGAGATTGGCGTCGGGCCTTCCATCGAATCAGGCAGCCAGACATGCAGCGGGAATTGCGCGCTCTTGCCCATCGCACCGATGAACAGGCAGATGCATGCCACGGAGATCAGCATCCAGTGGTCGCCCCACAGCGGCATCGTGAACTGGATCTGCGCCAGCTCGTTCTTCTTGGCAAAGATCTCGGCGTAGTTCAACGTGCCGGTGTAGGCCACCAGCAGGCCGATGCCGAGGATGAAGCCGAAGTCACCCACGCGGTTGACCAGGAAGGCCTTCATGTTGGCGAAGATCGCCGTCGGCTTTGTGTACCAGAAGCCGATCAACAGATACGAGACCAGGCCCACCGCTTCCCAGCCAAAGAACAGCTGCAGCAGGTTGTTGCTCATCACCAGCATCAGCATGCTGAAGGTGAACAGCGAGATGTAGCTGAAGAAGCGCTGGTAGCCCGGATCCTCGTGCATGTAGCCGATGGTGTAGATGTGCACCATCAGCGACACCGAGGTCACTACCACCATCATCATGGCGGTGAGGCCATCGACCAGGAAGCCGATTTCCATCTTCAGGCCACCGACGACCATCCACTCGTAGACGGTGCCGCTGAAGCGCGCGCCGTCCACAGCCACGGCCTTAAGCGTCATCAGCGAGATCACGGCGGCGATCGCGACGCCGAGGATGGTGACCATGTGCGCGCCACGGCGGCCGATGGTCTTGCCGAACAGGCCGGCCAGGATGCAGCCGATCAGCGGTGCCAGCGGCACCCACAGCAGCAGATTGGGGTTCAAGCTCGGAGTCATTCCGTCAACCCTTCAAGGCGTCGAGCTCATCCACGCGGATCGAGCTGCGATTGCGGAACAGCACGACCAGGATGGCCAGGCCAATGGCCGATTCGGCCGCCGCGACGGTGAGGATGAAGAACACGAACACCTGACCCGCCATATCGCCCAGGTAATGCGAGAAGGCGACGAAGTTCAGGTTGACCGCCAGCAGCATCAGCTCGATGGCCATCAGCAGCACGATCAGGTTCTTGCGGTTCATGAAGATGCCGATCACCGACAGGGCGAACAGCAAGCCGCCCAGCGTCAGGAAATGGCCGAGAGTCAGCGCACCCATCAGGCGCCTCCTTGAGGTTCTTGGGCCGGTGCGGGCTTGACGGCTTCCAGCTTGACCAGACGGACCCGGTCCTTCGCCTTGACGCGCACCTGCTGGCCGGGGTCCTGCCAGCGCGAGTCCTTGCGTTCACGCAGGGTCAGCGCGATGGCGGCAATGATGCCCACCAGCAGCAGTACGGCCGCAATCTGCAGCGGGTACAGGTAGTCGCTGTAAATGGCAATGCCCAGCATCTTGGAATTGCCCAAGCGGATCGCCTCGGCACTCAGCGGCGCAGCCTCCTTCACCTGGAAGCCGCCCAGCAGCACGGCCGCCATTTCCAGCGCCACCAGCACACCAATGAAGGCGGCCAGCGGCAGATGCTTCCAGAAGCCCGTGCGCACTTTGTCGGTGTGCACGTCCAGCATCATGACGACGAAGAGGAACAGCACCATCACGGCGCCGACGTAGACGAGTACCAAGGTGATGGCCAGGAACTCGGCCTTCAGCAGCATCCAGATGCAGGAGGCGTTGAAGAACGCCAGCACCAGGAAGAGCGCGGCGTGGACGGTGGACTTCGCGGTGATGACGCGGAAGCTCGCGCCCAGCAGCACGATGGAGAACAGATAGAACAGCGCAGTGGTCGTGTTCATGGTGTGTGCGCCTGGGTACCTCAGCGGTACTTGGCGTCCGCCTCCTTGGTCTTGGCGATCAGGGGCTCGTAGCGGTCTCCCACGGCCAGCAGCATTTCCTTGGTGAAGTACAGATCACCGCGCTTCTCGCCGTGGTACTCGAAGATCGGCGTTTCGACGATCGAATCAACCGGGCAGCTCTCCTCGCAGAAGCCGCAGAAGATGCACTTGGTCAGGTCGATGTCGTAGCGCGTCGTGCGACGCGAACCGTCGGCACGCACATCGCTCTCGATCGTGATCGCCATCGCCGGACAAACAGCTTCACAGAGCTTGCACGCGATGCAGCGCTCTTCGCCGTTTTCATAGCGGCGCAGCGCATGCAGGCCCCGGAAGCGCGGGCTCAGCGGCGTCTTCTCCTCCGGGAACTGGATGGTGATGTTGGGAGCCAGGAAGTGCCGTCCGGTCAGGGCCATGCCCTTGAACAGCTCGATGAGCATGAAGCTCTTGAAGAAATCGATGAGTGCGCGCACTGCTCAGGCCCTCATTTCCAGATGTTCCAGGGGGACTGGATCCACAGGCCCACCACGACGAGCCAGACCAGGGTGATCGGGATGAAGATCTTCCAACCCAGACGCATGATCTGGTCGTAGCGGAAGCGTGGGAACGACGCCCGCACCCAGAGGAAGAAGGTCACCACCACGAAGGTCTTGGCAAACAGCCACAACCAGTTCCACAGGGCCATGGTCGACTGGATGAACTCCGGCGTCTGCAGGCCAAAAAGGCTCCAACTGACGGGCGCGGCCCAGCCCCCCAGGAACATGGTCACGGCCAGCACCGAGACCAGGATCATGTTGGCGTACTCGGCCAGGAAGAACATGGCAAAGCTCATGCCCGAGTACTCGATCATGTGACCGGCCACGATCTCCGACTCGCCTTCGACCACGTCGAAGGGGTGGCGGTTGGTTTCGGCCAGACCGGAAATGAAGTAGACGATGAAGATCGGCAGCAGGGGCAGCCAGTTCCAGCTCAGGAAGTTCAGGCCCTTGTCGGCGAACATGCCCTTGGCCTGCCCCATGACGATGTCGGTCATGTTCAGCGAACCGCTGACCATCAGCACCACCACCAGGGCAAAGCCCATGGCGATTTCGTAGCTGACCATCTGGGCCGAGGCGCGCATCGCCCCCAGGAAGGCGTACTTCGAGTTTGAAGCCCAGCCGGCAATGATGACGCCGTAGACCTCCATCGACATGATGGCCATCAGGAACAGCAGGCCGGCATTGACATTGGCCACCGCCGCCTCCGGCCCGAAGGGCACGACCGCCCAGGCAGCCAGGGCCGGCATGATGGTCATGATGGGGCCGAGGAAGAACAGGCCCTTGTTCGACGCCGCGGGGAGGATGACTTCCTTGAAGATCAGCTTGACTGCATCGGCGATCGGCGTCAGCAGACCGTAGGGACCGACACGGTTCGGACCCGGGCGCAGCTGCGACAGGGCGATGCCCTTGCGCTCCCACAGCGTCAGGTAGGCCACGAACAGCATCAGCGGCGCCACCACGGCGACGATCTTCAGCAGGCTCCAAACCACGGGCCAGAAGCCACCGAGGTACTGGCTGCCCAGTGCA
>JBDHSJ010000070.1:0-17858 GCA_039808065.1 Burkholderiaceae bacterium
GCGTTCTTCAGGGTGAACGCCACCATCTGGCGCATCGAGGCGGAATCGTCCACCGCAAGGATCGAGTGCATCGTCTGCTCTCCGGTTTTCTACAAATCAGGGTTAAAACAACTCGACGGAGCCGGCATCGACTTCGTCCTGCGTCACGGGGTTGGGCCGGTTGGGCGCCTCGACTACCAAGGCATCGCCGTCCTCGTCATCGCTGCCGAATGCCTCGCGCGCCAGCTTGTCGGCGCAGGCGCGCAGGCGTTGGCTGGTGTGGGCGATCAGCTGGGTGGACATGTCCTGGAACTGCAGCGCCGTGATGGCCCCGGCAATGAACTGCAGGGCCTCGGCAAACTCGCCGGGTGTCAGCGCGCCGCCGCCGTTCACGCGTTGGGCCAGCGATTGGACTTCGGCCGAGGCGCCGAAGAAGTTCACCGACAGGGCCTCGCCGGCGTCGTCGAGCAGGCGTTGCAGACGCTCCAGGTCGTTGGTGACCGACATCAGGTGATCCTGGATCTCGGCGGCGGCGAGCAGGGTGAAGCGGGCTTCCTCGGCGGGCGATCCAACCACTTCCGCGTCCAGCGGTTCGTCAGTCGGTTCGTTTCCCTGCATGAGGCCTCCAGTGGCGCGTTGGGTGGCGCAGCCGAGCTGCTGATGGCGATTAGCCTAATCGAAGGCGTTCGCTCGCTGCGTCCAGCACGCCTAGGGTAATCCCTTTTGATGGTGCTTCCCCCACAGGGGAGTGTGCGCTTGGCACGCCTGGGGGCCGCGGCATACTCGGCCGCATGTTGGAAACCCTGGCAAACGCCCCTGCCGCAAGCCCCTTGGCGCAGCCTACGCCCCCGGTCTCGACGCCGGTGTTGCGGGTCCTGCATGTCGAAGACTCCGAGGTCGACCACCTGCGCATGCAGGCCCTGGTGCGGCAGGCCGGACTGCCGGCCGAGTGGACGCGGGTCGAGACCCTGGCGGACTTCGCCGCGGCGCTCGACCAGGACTGGGACGCGGTGGTGTGCGACTACCAGCTGCCCGAGCACAGCGGCCTGGACATGCTGCGCCATCTGCGCGCCAGCGGGCGCGTCTTGCCCTTCGTGCTGGTGTCCGGCGAGATCGGCGAAGACGTGGCCGTGGCGGCCATGCGCGAAGGGGCATCGGACTACCTCCTCAAGAGCCGCCTGGCGCGCCTAGGCCCGGCTTTGCAGCAGGCCGTCAAGGCGGCCGAGGCCGAGCGCTCGCGCCGTGCCGCCGATGCGGCGCTGCGCGAATCGACGCGCCGCCTGCAGGAGCTGACCGCGCACCTGCAGCAGCACATCGAGGCCGAGCGCGCGGCGCTGGCGCGCGAGCTGCACGACGATGTGGGCAGCGGACTGACAGCGCTGAAGTACGAGCTCGGCTGGCTGCAGCGCCATCTCGAGGATGCCCCCTTGCGCGAGCGGACCGAGCGCGCCATCGAGACCTTGAACGCGGCCATCGAGGCCAGCCGTCGCCTGATGGAGAACCTGCGCCCGCCCATCCTGCAGGAGGGGCTGGCGGCGGCACTGCAATGGCTGGTGCAGGATTTCGAGCGTCGCCATGGGCTGACGGTGCTGTGCGCGGGTCTGGATCAGGAACTCGAACTGCCCGAGGCGCTGGCCCTGGTGGCCTACCGCTTCGTGCAGGAGGCCCTGCACAACGTGGCCAAGCATGCGCAGGCCAGCCAGGTGCAGCTGGAGCTCCAATGCGCGTCCGGCGTGCTCGGTGTGGAGGTGCACGATGACGGCCGCGGCATGGAAGCGAACGAGGTGGACAAGCCCGGCCGCTTCGGCCTGCGCGGCCTGCAGGAGCGCGCTGCCAGCGTGGGCGGCTGGGTGGATCTGAGCACCCGGCCCGGGCGCGGCGTGCACCTGGTGCTGTCGATCCCGCTGGACGGGCGCTGGGAGCCCGGCCACCCGAGTGACGCTGCCTGGCTGGGGGAGGACGCATGATCCGCGTGCTGCTCTGCGACGACCACGCGCTGATCCGGCGTGGCATGCGCGACACCCTGATTGACGCCGGCGACATCGAAGTGGTGGGCGAGGTGGGCGATTACGGCAGCCTGCGCGAGGCCCTGCGCACCGGCCCGCGCCCGGATGTACTGCTGCTCGACATCAACCTGCCCGGGCGCAGCGGCCTGGACGTGCTGCATGTGCTGAAGGACGAGGCCGACGCGCCGCGCACCCTGGTGGTCTCGATGTACCCCGAGGAGCAGTACGCCATTCGCAGCTTGCGCGCTGGCGCCTTCGGCTATGTGAACAAGGGCGGTGACCCGGCCGAGCTGGTGCAGGCCGTGCGCATGGTGGCGCAGGGGCGCAAGTACGTGACGCCCGAGATCGCCCAGATGCTGGTGGAGAACCTGACCGCGCCGCAGCCCGAGCAGGCCCACCACAAGCTCTCCGATCGCGAGCTGCAGACGCTGGTCATGATCGCCTCCGGCCGGCGCCTGTCGGATATCGCCGAGGAGCTGCTGCTCAGCCCCAAGACCGTCAGCGTCTACCGTGCCCGCGTGCTGGAAAAGCTCGGACTCAGCAACAACTCCGAGCTGACGGTGTACGCGATCCGGCAAGGCCTCGTGCAGGGATGACTGCCGACCCCCGGCTCGGGCGCGGCTCGCTGGTTCAGCGGCTGACGCGTCTGAATGTCGGGGTGCTGGCCCTGACCCTGTTCCTGAGCTTCGTGCTCGTGCAGGGCATGGCCTACTACACGGCGCGTGCCCAGCAGCGTGAGGCGGCCGGTGCGGCCGCAACCTTGCTGGCGCAGAACCTGGCGCCGATGTTGGCCTTCCAGGATCCGCGCGCGGCGCAAATCCAGCTCGACGAGGTGGCTGGCCGGCGTGCCGATCTGCGCGAGCTGCAGCTGCTCGACGTCCAGGGCCGCAGCTTTGCGCATTGGCGTTCGCGCGCCCCGGTGGCGACGCTGGCCCGGCTGCCCGGCTTCGGCCAGGCCTTCGAGCTGCGCGTGCCCATCGTGCTGCAGAACGAACCGATCGGCGCCCTGCATTGGCGTGAGGCCCAGGCCGAGCTGGAGGCCATGATGGCGCGTATCTGGCTGGGGGGCCTGGCCCTGCTGTTGCTGGCCCTGCTGCTGGCGGCACTGGCCTTGCGCTGGGTGCAGCGGCGTGCGCTGGCGCCGTTGGTGGCGCTGGCCGAACTGACTGAGCGCGTGGCCACGACACAGGACTACGGCCTGCGTGCCGCCGTGGTGCATGGTGACGAGGTAGGGCGGCTGGCCGGCCAGGTGAACGAGATGTTGCGCCGCATCCAGGTCTGGCATCAGGACCTGCACCAGCAGCTGCAGCAGCAGCGCCAAGCCGGCATGGCCCTGCGCCAGCTGGCACACCGCGACCACCTGACCGGCCTGCCCAACCGCCTCTCCTTCGACATCGAGCTGGAGCGCCAGGTCATCGAGGTGCAGCACGGCCAGCAGGCGCTGGGCCTGCTGTTCATCGACCTGGACCATTTCAAGGCCATCAACGATCAGTTCGGTCACGCGGCGGGCGACGAGGTGCTGATTGAGGCCACGCAGCGCCTGTCCAGCGTGCTGCGGGATCAAGACACCCTGTTCCGCTTGGGCGGCGACGAGTTCGCGCTGCTGGTGGCGCCGCTGCACAGTGCGGCCACGCTGGAGCAGCTGGCCGGGCGGCTGATCGCTGCCGTGAGCGCACCGCTGCAGGTGCGCGGCCGGGCCATGCCGCTGGGGGCGAGCATCGGCGGCGCCATTGCGCCCCAGCATGGCCAAGAGGCCGCGGCCCTGCTGCGCCAGGCCGACACCGCCATGTACGCCGCCAAGGCGGCGGGCAAGAACTGCTACCGCATCGCCACGCCATGAAAGCACTGCTGCCCGCCCTGCTGATGCTGGCGGCCGGCGCCGCGGCGGCCGAACCCACGCTGGAGGAGTTGCTGCGCCAGGAGCTGGACCGACCCAGCGCCGAGCTCGGCGTCAGCACCGCCGCGCGCCTGGCCCAGAGCGGCTCCGCCGCGCCCGGCGTGACCCATGTGGTGACGCGCCAGGACATCCAACGCCTGGGCCTGCGCAGCCTGGCCGACATCCTGCAGCTCTTCCCTGGCGTCTACCTCAGCGAGGACGGCTTGTTCACCCAGGTGGGCGTGCGCGGCCTGGGCCGGCCGGGCGACCTGAATTCGCGCGTGCTGTTCCTGCTCGACGGCCTGCGCCTGAACGAGAACATCTACGACGCCGGCCAGATCGATCAGGACTTCCTGGTCGAGGTCAGCCAGATCGAGCGCGTTGAGTTCACGCCCGGCTCGGGCTCGGCGCTCTATGGCAACAACGCCTTCTTGGGCGTGCTCAACGTCATCACCCAGCGAGCCAACCAGGCGCGCGGCCTGCGCGTGCGCGCCACGCTGGGCGAGCAGCTCAACCGCACCGCCAGCGCCAGCTGGGCGCAGCGGCTTGAGAGTGGCAATGAATGGGGTCTGGCCTTCAGCCGCTGGTGGGGCCAGCGCCTGCCCCTGACCGTTCCTGACTCCGAACCGATCAAGGGCAGAAGCGTCGCGCGCGAGCTCAACTGGGACCGTGCCGAGCGCTTCAACCTCTATGGCCTGTACCGCGGCCTGATGCTGCGCGTCGGCACGGTGGATCGCGTGCACGGCCTGCCCACCCCACTGAGCCTTTCCGACGAGGACGCCGAGCTGGGCCAGGGCCTGGACCGCACCCGCATCCACTACGGCCACGCCAGCTGGGAGGGCGATCTGGGGGCGGGCTGGCAGCTGCAGCTGGCCGGCGCCAAGCAGTTGCTGGTGTACCGCAACGACGAGCCCTTCGTCAGTGACAGCGGGCGCAGCGGCGTGTTCCTGTACGAGACGCGCGGCCGCTGGGACCTGCTGGAGGCCCGTGCCGCCGGCCCTCTGGGCGAGCGCCACGAGCTGATGCTGGGTGCCGAGGTGCAGCGCGACCGCCAGCAGCGCATCCGTTACTTCATCGTCGGCCAGGAGGACGAGGGGGTGGACCGGCGCAGTCGCCGCATCGGCCTGTTCGTGCAGGACAGCTGGACGCTGGCGCCGCGCCAGCACCTGCTGCTGGGCCTGCGGCACGACGCCGTGCGCGGCCAGGGCAGCCGCCTCAGCCCGCGGCTGGCCTACAGCGCGGCGGACGAACAGGGCCGGCAGTTCAAGCTCAGCCTGGGCAATGCCTTTCGGGCGCCGAACCGCAGCGAGATCCTCACCAACGAGTTCCAGGACGTGCCGGTGCCGCCGCCCGAGCGCATCCGCAGTCTGGAGGCCGCCTGGGACGCGCCGCTGAGCCCGCGCTGGCGCTACCGCCTGGTGGCCTATGTGGGGCGCATCCGCAACCTCATCGACGCCGGCCCCGAGGCCAGCTTCTACAGCGCCAGTGAACCCGTGCGCAGCAAGGGGCTGGAGGCTCAGCTGGACGGCCGCTGGGGCCAGGGCGGCAGCGCCCAGCTGTGGCTGGCGCTGCAGCGCAGCCGCTATGCCGGGGGCAACGAGCTCAGCAACAGCCCGCACGGCCTGGCGGGTTGGCGCGCCTGGCACCCGCTGGGTGCGGGCTGGCGCCTGGCCCTGCATGGCAGTGCGGTGCAGCGCCGCCAGGCCGAGGCCTACAGCCTGCCCGGCTACGCGCTGCTGCACGCCCATCTGCAGTGGGAGCGCCCGCAGGGCGGCGAGGTTTTCCTGGGCCTGCGCAATCTGACTGGGCGGCGCTACTGGGATGCACCGGGCGTGTCCGGCGGGCCGCCTTCCGAGCACGAGGGCCGGGTGGTCTGGCTCGGCTTCGACTGGCGCTTCGGGCCATGAAGCCGGCCCTGCTGCTCTGCCTGGCCCTGGCCCTGCCGGCCGTGGCGCAAATCGAGCTGCCCGAGGAAGCGCGCCTGCGCGCCGCCTTCGTCTACCGCTTTTCCCAGTTCACCGAATGGCCGAACCCACCCCCGGGCGGGCTGACGCTGTGCGGCGTACAGCTGGGGGCGGCCGAGCAGGCGCTGCGCCAGCTCAGCGCGCGCAGCCGGGGCACGGCGCCGCTGCGCTACCGCGAGGTGGAGAGCCCGCGCGATGCCGCCCAGCACTGCCAGGTGCTGGTGCTGGGCCAGAGCGAGCCGGCCAGCCTGCGCCGCTGGGTGGAGGGCCTGGGGGAGGCCCCGGTGCTGGTGGTCGGCCTGGCACCCGAGTCGCTGCGCGCCGGCGCCAGCATCGCCCTGCTGACCGAACCGCAGGGCCTGGCCTTCAGCATCAACCAGACCGAGGCGCGCCGCCGCGGCCTGGCGCTGTCCAGTCAGATGCTCAAGCTCGCACGCGAGGTCAGGTAAAGCCCGCCAGCAGGCGCGCCAACGTGGTTTCGAGCGGCACCTGCATCAGCGGCAGCGTGGCCACCAGGCCCAGCAGACCGATGCTGACCGTGAGCGGAAAGCCGACCGCGAACACATGGATCTGCGGCGCCACGCGCGACACCACGCCCAGCGCCAGATTGACGAACAGCAGCAGGGCCACCACCGGCAGCGCGATCCATAGCCCGGCGCGGAAGATTTCCGCTCCCCAGGCCTGCGGCGCGGTGGCGCGCAAGAAGGCGAAGGGTTCGGTACCGACCGGAAAGGCGTGAAAGCTCTGCGCCAGTGCCTGGATCAGCAGCAGATGGCCATTGGTGGCGATGAACAGGAAGGCCACCAGGGTGCCGAAGAAGCGCGCCGTGGCCGTGCCCTGCATGCCGGTGGCGGGATCGAAGAAGCCGGCGAAGTTCAGGCCCATCTGCAGGCCGACGATTTCACCGGCGAATTCCAGCGCCGCGAACACCAGGCGCACGGCAAAGCCCATGGCCAGGCCGATTAGCAGTTGCTGCGCGATCAGGAGCACCAGCAGCGGCGGGCTGTCCAGCGGCAGCACCGGCATGGGCGGCAGGGCGGCTTGCGAGGCCACGGCGAAGAACAGTGCCAGACCCACGCGCACCGGCATGGGCACATTGCGCTGGCTGAACAGCGGCATGCCGGCGAACAGCGCCAGACAACGCAGGAAGGGCCAGAGCAGCGGATTCAGCCAGGCCAGGATCTGGGCTTCGCTGAAGGAGATCACCCGACTAGCCTATGGCGGTAGGAATGGACTGCAGCACGCGCTGGATGTACTCCACCAGCGTGCTCAGCATCCAGGGCCCGGCGATGGCCAGCGTGGCGATGGCGGCCAGCATCTTGGGCACGAAGGACAGCGTGGCCTCGTTGATCTGGGTGGCCGCCTGCAGCACCGAGATGACGACGCCGACCACCAGCACCACGATCAGGATCGGCGCGGCCACGATCATCAGCATCCACAGCGCCTGCTGGCCGACGGTGAAGACTTGTTGGGCATCCACTTCAGTTCTCCATGCCGCCTAGGCGGCACTCCCGGCGTACGAAGCCGGTGCGATCAAGTGCCACCGCAGAACCGGCTCTGCCGGGCTGCTGGTGGCGCCCCCTGGGGGGAGGCGCCGAAGGCGCTTCGGGGGGGTCATGTTTGGAAGGAGGCGGCCAGCGAGCCGATCAGCAGGTTCCAGCCATCGGCCAGCACGAACAGCATTAACTTGAAGGGCAGGGCCACCAGCACCGGCGACAGCATCATCATCCCGAGGCTCATCAGCACGCTGGCGACGATCATGTCGATCACCAGGAAGGGGATGAAGATCAGGAAGCCGATCTGGAAGGCGGTCTTGAGCTCGCTCGTCACGAAGGCCGGCACCAGCACCGAGAACGGCACCTGCTCGGGCTTGATGGACGGATCCACCTTGCCCAGGCGTGAAAACAGCGCCAGATCGCTTTGGCGGGTCTGCTTGAGCATGAAGCCGCGCATCGGTGCCTGCGCCTTGTCGAGCGCCTCCGGGAAGGCGATCTGACCGGTGGAGTAGGGCAGCCAGGCCTCGTTGTAGACGCGGTCCAGCGTCGGGCTCATGACGAAGAAGGTCAGGAACAGCGACAGGCCGATGATGACCTGATTGGGCGGCGCACTCTGCGTGCCCAAGGCCTGGCGCATCAGCGAGAGCACGATGGCGATGCGCGTGAAGCCCGTCATCATCAGAATCACCGCGGGCAGGAAGCCCAGGGCGGTGAAAAACAGCAGGGTCTGGATGGGCACCGAGTAGCTGGTGCCGCCGGCCCCCTGGCCGACGAGCAGCGGCAGATTGCCGCCCGGCGTGGCGGTCTGAGCCAGCGCCAGGCCGCTGGCCAGCAGGGCGCCAAGCACGAACAGGCCGCGCTTCATGACTTGGGCTGGCGCGCGCGCGCCAGCAGGGCGGAGAAGCTGGGGGCCGGCGCGGCCACCGGGGCCGGGCATTCACCCGGCTGCAGCTCCTGCAGGAACTGGATGTTCTGGGCCGTCACGCCCAGCAGCAGATGACGGCGCGCCTCGCCCTCGCCCAGCGCCACGGTGATCAGGCGCTGGTTCGGGCCCAGGAAGGTGCTGCCCACCACGCGCACGCCACCCTGGGCGTTCAGCCCCTGCAGGGGCGAACGCTTGAGCAGCCAGAGCGCGAGCGGGATCAGGGCCAGGACGGCCAGGAACCACAGCGCCGGAACGAAAGAGGAAGAACCCATGTCGGCGATTCTTCGCGGGCCTTGAGGGCCGCAATCGCCGGGAATGGGGAGGGAAGCGCCCGTTGATCGGGCGTTTGCGCGGAACTCAGGCCTTGCTCAAGCGCCGCATGCGTTCGCTGGGGGTGACGATGTCGGTCAGGCGGATGCCGAACTTGTCGTTCACCACCACCACCTCGCCCTGGGCGATCAGGTAGCCGTTCACCAGCACATCCATCGGCTCGCCGGCCAGTGCGTCCAGCTCCACCACCGAGCCTTGAGCCAGTTGCAGGATGTTCTTGATCGGGATGCGCGTGCGGCCCAGTTCAACCGTCAGCTGGACCGGGATGTCCAGGATCATGTTGATGTCGTTGCCGGTGCTGGGCAGCGAGGTGGGCGCGAAGTTGTTGAAGCTGGCCGGTGCCACCTGCTCGGTGGGGGTCTGCACCTCTTCGGCCACCGCCGCACCGCCGCCGCCTGCTTCCGCCAGGGCCGCAGCCCATTCGGCCGCCAGGGCGTCCTGGTCGTCGCCGCCAGTTGAAGGATCGTCAGGTGTCATGGCGTGCTCCCAACCAGGATTGGGTGGACCCGGTCAGCATTTCGTGGATCTTGATCGCATAGCGGTTGTTGCTGGTGCCGTAATGGCAGTCGAACACCGGCACCCCGTCAACCTTGGCCTTGATCATGGGCTCCAGGTCCAGCTCGATGAAGTCGCCCGGCTTGAGCGCCAGCAACTGCTCGATGGTGGCCGGCGCGGTACCCAGCTCGGCCACCAGCTCCACCTCGGCGGCCTGGATCTGCGTCTTCAACAGGTTGATCCAGCGCCGGTCGGGTTCGGAGGAATCGCCCTGCGTGGTGCTGTAGAGCACGTCGCGGATCGGCTCCAGCGTGGAGTAGGGGATGCAGAAGTAGATCGTGCCGGTGGTCTCGCCCACCTCCAGCGTGAAGCTGCTGGACACGACGATCTCGCTCGGTGTGGCGATGGTGGCGAACTGCGGCTGCATCTCGCTGCGCTGGTACTCCAACTCCAGCGGGTAGATGCCGCGCCAGGCCTTGTGGTACTCGGCGCAGATGACCTCCACCAGGCGGGTGATGACACGCTGCTCAGTGGGCGAGAAGTCGCGGCCCTCGATGCGGGCGTGGAACTTGCCCACGCCACCGAAAAGCGAGTCGATGACGGCGAACACCAGCGTGGGGTCGCAGACGATCAAGCCGTTGCCGCGCAGCGGCTTGACCGACATGATGTTGAAGTTGGTCGGGACGACGATCTCGCGCAGGAAGTGGCTGTACTTCTGCACCTTGATGCCGCCGATGGCCACTTCCGGGCTCTTGCGGATGAAGTTGAACAGGCCGACGCGGATGTTGCGGGCGAAGCGCTCGTTGATGATTTCCATCGTGGGCATGCGCCCACGCACGATGCGTTCCTGGCTGGCGAGGTTGTACTCGCGTATGCCACCTTCCGCGACTTCTTCCTCTTCAAGCTTCTGGCTTTCGCCGGTGATGCCCTGGAGGAGTGCGTCGACTTCGTCTTGCGACAGGATCTGCTGGTTCATATCAGCTCCTGTTCACTGCACGATGAACTGCGAGAACAGCACGTTCGTCACCGGCAGGTTGGGTTCGGCCTTCTTCTTTTTCTTCTTCTTTTTCTTCGGCGTGTCAGTCTCTTCTTCGGGCGGAGCTTCCTCTTCCAGCTCCACTTCAATGCCGAGAGGGCGCAGCGCCTCGCGCTGGATTTCCTTCTGCAACCGCTCCTTGCCTTCCTTGCTCAGCAAGTCGGCCGCGCTCTTGTGTGCCAGCACCATCAGCACGCCCGAGCGGATGCTGGGCATGTAGTTCTTCAGCTCGTCGGCAGTCTTCTGGTCCACCACCTCCAGGCTGACGGCGACCTGGGCGTACCGATCCACTTCCTTGTCCGTCAGGTTGACGGTGAAGGGTTCGACCGGCAGGTACACCGGCGGCGTGCCGGACTTGGCCTTGGGCTTGGCCTTCTCCACCTGGGCCGTGGTGTCTTCCTCGGCGCCATCCTCTGCCTCGGCGTTGTGCTTCTTCTTCAGCAGCAGCAAGGCCGCCGCGGCACCGACGAGCACGACCACCAGCACGATCACGATGATCATGATCAGCTTCTTCTTGCTGCCGGCGGCAGGGGCGGCGGCTTCGGGCGCGGCGGTGGCCATGCAATCTCCTGGTGGCTTGGGCGGGCAAGGCAGCCCACCGTTCCATTATTGGCAGTGCGGCTGGGGGTGAAAGCTCCAATCAGGCGTGGGTTTTAGGCGTAAAGGTCCAAAAGTCCGCGCGATGCGGGCTTGCGTGGCTGCGGGGTGTCGGCGCTTGCAGACTCTCCGGTCCAGGAGCTGGCGGCGCGCGGGCGACTGTCGCTGCGACCCTCCTGACCCTGAGCGGCGCTGCCTTGGGCGGATGCGCCCCCGGTGCCGGTGTGCACATCGGCTCGGCCCAGACTCAAGCCTTCCGTCTTCAGCGCCTGGTTCAGCTCGGCCACGCCGGCCTGCAGGGCCTCGCGGGTCTGGCTGTGTTCCACGACGAACTGCACCTGAGCCTGCTGGCCCTCTAGCAGGATGCGCACCTGCACCGGTCCCAATTCGGCCGGGTTGAGGTTCAACTGCGCCTGCTGCACGCCTTCGCGCACCCAAACGGCCACCTGGGCCCCCAGCTCCTGGGCGAATCCGGCCTGGCCGGGCGCGTGGCGCAGGTAGGCGGAGCTCACCGGGCTGCCAGCGGTCAGGGGCGCGGCCGCCGTGCTCGCCGGGGCGGCACTGGCCAGCGGGGGCAGCACGCTGAGGCCCGGCTCCGGCTTCGGCGCCTGCGCTTCGGCTGCGGTGGGATGCTGAAGGTTGGCGCTGAAGGCGCTGGCGTCCGGGGCCGGCGCGAGTTGGGTGCCGTGTACCGGGACCGGGGCAGGCGTGTCCTGCGGCAGTTGCGCGGTATCGGCAGGGGCCAGGGTCGGTGCGTTGCCGGTGAGGTCCCGTTCGGCTGGGCTGGCTTCGCTGGCGACCTTCTTGGCGGGCTTGAGCGCTGCCGCTGCGTCGGCCTGGTCGGGCAGGGGCGCAGCGGCCGCTGCAGGCGTTGCCGTTTGCGCCGCCGGGGCGCCCGAATGCGCGGCCGCGGCGCGGGCTGAAGTGCCCAGGGCCAGGCGGCCGATCGCAGGGCCCGTGGCAACTTGTCCGTCCGGCGGGTTTGAGGCCTGATCGACCAAGGCGTCGCCGGCGGGCCGGATCTGCGGCGCCACCGCCTCCGCCAGGCTGTGCGCCACCTGGGTCTGGCCGGGATTCGAGACCTGCTCGGGCGGCTGGACTGCCGCGCCATCCAGTGGGGTGGTGGCTTCGGATGGGGCGGCCTGCTGCGGACTGGACAGCAGGGCGGCGATGGCCTCCTGCACGCCGGCGGCCGAGGCCTCGGCGGGGTCGTCCTCAGGGGCGGCGGCAGCGCTTGCGGCATTGGCCGCGGCGCCGGTCGCATTCGGGCCGGGCTCAGCCGCGGACGCTGCTGCGGCCTTCTCAGTAGGCGTGCCGGGCTTGGCCTCGCCTGAAGTGCCGGCCGCCTTGGCGGCCGGCTTCTGCTTGCGCAGCGCGGCCGTTGCCTCGGAGGTACGGGGAGGCTCGGCGCGGCGCTCGGCCGCGGTGTCGTGCGCCGGGCGGGCGGATTCGGGGGCGCGCGGGGCCGGGTCGCCGAGGTTTGACGAGCTTCGTTCAGCCCGGCGCTCGGCGCCCCGCTCGGCAGCCAGCTTGGTCAGTTCGGCGCGGCGGTCCGGCGCGCGCGGGGCGTCGACCGGTGCCTGCAACTGCAGCGCGAGCAGATTGGCGAAGCCCGCGCCAGCACGGCCGGGTTCGGCGGCCGGGGCGGGCTGGGGGCGCAGGTCCTGCGTGTGCAGGCTCAGGGCGGGCGTGGGCATGGGTGGTCTCTCGGGTTCAGGCCTTGGGCAGGCGCGCGCTGCGCGCGGCCCATTCGTCATTGAGCTTCTGTTCCTGGCGGTGCGCTTTCTGCAGCGCTTCCGCCTGGCGGCGTTCGATCAGCTTGCGCAGCGAGGCCACGCGCAGCTCGCGCTCCTGCAGCTCGGTGCGCTGGGCCTGCCAGCGGCTCTCCAGCACCTGCAGCAACTGGCCCTGCTGGCCGATGGCCTCGCGCAGGCGCCCGGCGTAGCTCTGGTAGCACTGCAGGGTTTCGATGCCCAGGCCCTGGCGGGCCTGACCCTGCCAGCGCTGGTGGTACTCGCCCTGGTAGTTCTGCAAATCATCGGCCTGCGCCTGGGCGCGGGCCAGGCGGGTCTGGGCCTCGCTGGCGGCGGCCAGGGCTTCGTCGCGCGCGCGCTCGGCCTGTTCGAGCAGCAGGGTGAGGGTGTCCAGGCCAGCCATGGCGATCTCAGTTGCTCAGCACCTGGCCCAGCTGGGCCACGGCCTGACCCAGCGTGGCGGGCGCGTGCATGTCCTGCTGCAACAGACGGTTCATCTCACCATGCAGACGGACGGCGGCGTCCAGGTCGGGGTCGTGGCCGGGGGCGTAGGCGCCCAGCTGGATCAGGTCGCGGGCCTTGTTGAACTTGGCCAGCAGCTGCCGGAAGCGGCGGGCTTGCTCGATGTGCTGGGCCGGTGCGACGGCCGGCATGACGCGGCTGATGGAGCGCTCGACATCGATGGCGGGGTAATGGCCTGCCTCGGCCAGCTCGCGGCTGAGCACGATATGGCCGTCCAGGATGCCGCGCGCGGCGTCGGCGATCGGGTCCTGCTGGTCGTCGCCCTCGCTCAGCACGGTGTAGAAGGCGGTGATGCTGCCGCCTCCGGGCATGCCGTTGCCGCTGCGTTCCACCAGCTGCGGCAACTTGGCGAAGCAGGACGGCGGGTAGCCCTTGGTGGCGGGCGGCTCGCCGATGGCCAGGGCGATTTCGCGCTGGGCCTGGGCGTAGCGGGTCAGGCTGTCCATCAGCAGCAGCACATGTTGGCCGCGGTCGCGGAAATGCTCGGCAATGGCGGTGGCGTAGGCGGCACCCTGCATGCGCACGAGAGGCGGGGCGTCGGCCGGCGCAGCCACCACCACCGAGCGGGCCAGGCCTTCCTGCTCCAGGATGTCCTCGATGAACTCCTTGACCTCACGGCCGCGCTCGCCAATCAGGCCGACCACGATGACATCGGCCGCGGTGTAGCGGGCCATCATGCCCAGCAGCACCGACTTGCCCACGCCGGTGCCGGCAAACAGGCCGATGCGCTGGCCGCGGCCCACCGTCAGCAGGGCGTTGATGGCGCGCACGCCGGTGTCCAGCGGCGTGCGCACGGGGTCGCGGTCCATGGCATTGATGGGCCGGCGCACCATGGGCTCGCGGCTCACTTCGTGCAGCGGCCCCAGGCGGTCGAGCGGGTGGCCATGGGCGTCCACCACACGGCCCAGCAGGCCGGGGCCCATGGGCAGGTGCAGGCCGCGGTCGGCGTCGCGCCGCCAGGGGTGGCGGGCCTCGCCCAGGCGGGGCGGGCGTGGCGGGGTGTTGCGGGGGCGCACGCGCGCCCCGCTGGCCAGGCCGTGCAGTTCGTCGGTGGGCATCAGAAAGGCGCGGTCGCCGCTGAAACCGACCACCTCGGCGCGCGCCGGGCGGTCGCCGGGGCGAGAGTCAGGCATCTGGATTTCGCACAGCGAACCCACCGGCACCTGCACGCCGCTGGCTTCCAGCACCAGGCCGGCGACGCGCGTGAGCTTGCCGGCCGGCTCGAAGCTGAGCGGTTCGGCCGCGTGGCGTTGCAGTTCGCCGAGGAACTGGCCCCAGCGCTCGATGCGCGGGTTGCTCATGTTTCCTCGATCAGGTCATCGCCTGCTTCGGGCGCATGCCATTCGCTCTTGACGCCGAGCTGCGCGGCAGCCTGGCGCCAGCGCTGGGCCACCAGCGCGTCCACGCTGGCGATGTCGGATTCGACGCGGCATCCGCCGCGCTCCAGGCCCGGGTCGGGCATCAGCTGGGCGCCGCGGGTCTTCAGGGTGTCGGCCGCGCCGGCCTGCACCAGAGGCAGGTCGTCGGGGTGCACGAACACGCGCACATGGCGGGCACTCAGCATCAGGGCCTCGATGGCGTCATGCGCCACCTTGGCAATGTGCTCGGGGTGCTGGCGCAGCTCTTCGCGCACCACCTGCTTGGCCAGCTCCACGGCGGTGTGGGTCAGGGCCTCGGCCATGCGCTGCTCCAGTTCCTGGAAGGCTTGGTCAAAGCTCTCCACCAGAGCGCCGATCTGGCGCGCCACCTGGCGGGCATGGTTCTGCTTGAAGGCGTCGGCGCTGGCCTGGCCGTCGCGCAGGCCATCCTGGTAGCCGGCCTGCCGGGCCATGGCGAGCAGCTCGCGCGGATCGGGCGGTGGCGGGGGCGGCGGCGTGGGCTCGACCTTGGGTGCGGGTGCGCTGACGGGCGGCCGCGCCGAGGGCGCGCCGCCCAGGGAGTCGGGCTTCCAGACCTGGGCGCCTTCTAACTCCTCGCGCGGGATGAAGCGCCCATAGCTGGGCTTGGCCGCCGTGCCCTGCGGCGGCGGAACGTTGCGGACCGTCTTGGCGTTCATGGAGCCGAAGGATGACATGGGGCGGCCGCTTGTGGGTTACAGGAACTGGTCGTCCCCGCCGGTGGCCAGCACGATCTGGCCCTCGTCGACCAGGCGGCGCACGATCTTGAGCATTTCCTTCTGCTCGGCTTCCACTTCGGACAGGCGCACCGGGCCGCGCGATTCCAGGTCCTCGCGCAGGGTTTCGGCCGCGCGTGTGGACATGTTGCGGAAGATCTTCTCGCGCAGCTCGGGGTTGGCACCCTTGAGGGCCAGCACCAGCGATTCGGACTGCACTTCCTTGAGCAGGGACTGGATGCCCTTGTCGTCGATCTTTTCCAGGTCGTCGAAGGTGAACATGTTGTCCATCACCTTCTGCGCCAGTTCCGAATCGAGCTCGCGGATGTAGTCGAGCGCCGAGGCCTCGGTGGCGCTGCCCATCATGTTGATGATCTCTGCCGCGGCCTTGACGCCGCCCAGCGAGCTCTTCTTCATGCGGTCGCCGCCGGCCAGGATCTGACTCATCACCTCGTTCAAGTCTTTCAGCGCGGTGGGCTGCACACCATCCAGCGTGGCGATACGGATCAGCACCTCGTTGCGCTGGCGCTCGGTCCAGAGCTTGAGCACCGAGCTGACCTGGTCGAAGTCCAGGTGCGCCAGGATCGCAGCGACGATCTGCGGGTGCTCGTTGCGCAGCAGCTCGGCCACCGAGGCCGGGTCCATCCATTTCAGGCTCTCGATCGAGGAGACATCGCTGCCTTGCAGGATGCGGTCGAGCAGCAGGTTGGCCTTGTCCTCGCCCAGGGCCTTGCGCAGCACCTGGCGCACGTATTCATCGGTGTCGCTGACCAGCATGCTCTGTTGGCCAGCGATCTTGTCGAACTTCTCCAGTACGTCTTCCACCCGCGTGCGTGGCACCACCTTGAGCTTGGCGATCGTCTCGCCCAGCTTCTGCACTTCCTTCGGCTGCAGGTGCTTGAAGACCTCCGAGGCTTCTTCCTCGCCCAGGGTCATCAGCAAGATGGCTGCATCCTCAACGCCTTTGTCATCCATGGCTGGTCCTTAAATCGTGGGTTCTTCGCCATTGATCCAGGCGCGCACGATGTTCGCCACCGCCAGCGGGTTGTCCTTCGCCAATTCGCGGGCGCGCTGCAGCTTGGTCTGATCCAGCGGTGCCTCCAGGCGCGGCAGGGCCTCCTCAGGGGCGGGCAGGGCGGCTTGATCGCCCACCACTTCGGACAGCGTGGCGCCGGGCTTGCCGGTCGGGCCCTTGGCCTCTTCCGGTGCCGGGTAGGCCGCCCGCAGGGCCGGGCGCACCATGCCGAAGACCACGATCAAAGCCACCAGCACCAGGGCCAGCGGCACGGCACCAAAGCTGAACAGCTCGCGCACCACCGGCTTTTCCCAGATCGGCACATCAACGGTCTCGACCTTGGGCTGCACGAAGGGAGTACTGACCACTTGCAAGGTGTCACCGCGCTGCTCGACGAAGCCGATCGCCTCACGCACCACGGCATTGATGCGATCGATCTCGGCCTGTGGCAGGGCCTCGGTGGTGGTCTTGCCCTTGGCGTCGGTCTTGCTGCGGTGGTTCAGCACCACGGCCGCGGCCAGGCGTTTGACGGTGCCGGTGGCGTTGCGCACGACGCGCACGGTCTTGTCGACCTCGTACTGGCGCACTTCGTCGCGGCGGGTGCTGCCCGTGCCGGTGCCACCAGCCGCCTGCAGCGGTGCCGATGCGCCGTTCACCGGGGCCGTGGCCGGCACCGGCGGCTGGTTGCTCACCGCACCGGGAATGCCGGTGGGTGGCGCGGTGGCGGTGTTGCTGCTCTCGTTCAGCGTGTGGCTGCGCAGGGTCTGCTGGGCGTTATTGCCCTGATTCGGGGCAAAGGCCTCGCTGGTCTGCTCGCTCTGCGAAAAGTCGAGATCGGCGGTCACCGTGGTGCGCAGGTTCTCGCGGCCCACCATGGGCTCCAGCAGGGCTTCGATGCGGCGCGTCAGCGTGGCTTCGAGATTCTGCTTGTAGAGCTGCTGCTGCGCGTCCAGGCCCAGGCCGCCCGCTTCGTCTTCGTTGTTGGAGAGCAGCTTGCCGGTCTGGTCCAGCACGCTGACCGCGCGCGGATTCAGCTCGGGTACGGAGGCCGAGACCAGGTGCACGATGCCGGCGATCTGCGCACGGTCGAGCATGCGGCCACCGCGCAGTTGCAGCATCACCGAGCCCGAGGGCTTCTGCTGCTCGCGGAAAAAGCCAGTCTGCTGCGGAATCGCCAGGTGCACGCGAGCATCGGACACATCGGCCAGGGCGGTGATGGTGCGTGTGAGCTCGCCTTCCAGCGCGCGCTGGAAGTTCAGACGTTCGTTGAATTGGGTCTGGCCGATCGAGGGCTTGTCAAGCAGCTCGAAGCCGACGAGGCTGCCCTTGGGCAGACCCTGGCTGGCCAGCTTCATGCGCACGTCGTAGACCTGGCTGGCCGGTACCAGAATGGTGCCGCCGGGCTCGCTCTTGTACGGCACCTGCATCTGCGCCAACTGGGCGATGACGGCGCCGCCGTCCTTGTCGGCCAGGCCGGTGAACAGCGGGCGGTAGTCGGAGCTGCCGGTGCGCGAACTCAGGAGCAGCAGCACAGCCACGAGCAGCAGCAGACCGAGCCCCAGGCCGATCTGGTTGCGGCGGGGCAGCTGCTGCAGGCGCTGCGTGAAGCTGGGCGGGCCAGCGGGCACGACGTCGGCAGGTGGGGGGGCAGCGAGGGCGGACTCCATGGCGGCCGATTATTTGGACGCGCTCCCTCAAGTAGGCGCCGATCAGGCCGATAAAGCCAGCCCTTATGGCGGCTTGGCGGCTG
>JBDHSJ010000071.1:0-17735 GCA_039808065.1 Burkholderiaceae bacterium
TCGAGTGGCGCGCGCACCAGGCGCGGCGCCAGGCCCAGCTGCTCGATGGCGCTGGCCTCGTCGGTCACGGCCGCGCCCGCGGTATCGAGGGCGCGCGCCAGCAGGCCCAGGCGGAACATCTGCGGTGTCTGCGCGGCCCACAGCTCACGGCGGTCCTGCGTGTGCTGCACGCGGCCGGCGCCGTCGGCGCGCTTGAGCGTGTCGGCCACCGGCTGGGCCAGCAGGCCACCCACCGCATCGGCGCGGCAGGCCGCGATCAGGTCCTGCACCCACGCGGGCCGCAGCAAGCAGCGTGCGGCGTCGTGCACCAGCACCCAGTCCTGTTCGTCCACGCCCCGTTCGCGCAGGTCCTGCAGACCGGCGCGTACCGAGGCGGCGCGCGTGGCGCCGCCGCAGCGCGCCATCCAACCGGCGAAGCCGGGCACGGCGGCGGCGAAGCGCTCATCGTCGGGCGCCAGCACCACCAGGATTTGCTGCAACTCGGGCACGGCACCCAGCGCGGCCAAGGTGTGCGCGATCAGGCTGCGGCCGGCCAGCTCCACATACTGCTTAGGGATGGGCTGGCCCGCGCGGCTGCCGCTGCCGGCCGCCGGCACCAGGGCAAAAAAGCGCTCGCTCACAGCAGCACGATGTCGTAGTGCTCGGTCTGGTTGCCGGGCTCCGCCGTGAGCGAGATCGGCCGGCCGATGAAGTCCGACAGGCCGGCCAGGTGCTGACTTTCTTCGTCGAGCAGCATCTCTACCACGGCGGCGTTGGCCACCACCCTGAACTCCTTGGCCGAGAACTGGCGCGCTTCGCGCAGGATCTCGCGCAGGATCTCGTAGCAGACCGTGCGCGCGGTCTTGACCTGGCCGCGACCCTCGCAAGTCGGGCAAGGCTCGCACAGCATGCGGGCAAGCGACTCGCGCGTGCGCTTGCGCGTCAGCTCCAGCAAGCCGAGCTGAGTAAAGCCGCCCACGGCCACTTTGGTCTTGTCCTTGGCCAGGTGCTTGCGCAGCTCGGCCAGCACGGCCTGGCGGTGTTCTTCGCGGCCCATGTCAATGAAGTCGACGATGACGATCCCGCCCAGATTGCGCAGGCGCAGCTGCCGGGCGATGGCACCGGCCGCCTCCAGGTTCGTCTTGAAGATGGTCTCGTCGAAGTTCTTCGCCCCGACGAAGGCGCCGGTGTTGACGTCGATCGTCGTCATGGCCTCGGTCTGGTCGAACACCAGGTAGCCGCCACTCTTCAAATCGACCCGGCGCGAGAGCGCGCGCTGCACTTCGGCGTCGATATTGCTGAGGTCGAAGATCGGCCGCTCACCCGCGTAATGCTCCAGCTTGACCACCGAGCCCGGCATGTACTGCTGACCGAAGGCCTGCAGGGCTTCGAATTGCAGCCGACTGTCAATGCGAACCTTGGCGGTGCGGTCGCTGCACAGGTCGCGCAGCACTCGCTGCACCAGGTTCAGGTCTTCGTGCAGCAGGCTGCCGGGCGGCAGCGTGAGGGCGCGCTCGCGGATCGTGTTCCAGGTCTTGCGCAGGTACTCGATGTCGGCTGCGAGTTCTTCGTCGCTGGCTTCTTCGGCATTGGTGCGCAGGATGAAGCCGCCGCCTCCGCCGCTGTCGCGCGTGCCTACCAGGGCCAGCATGCGCTCTCGCAGGGCCTCGCGCACTTCGGGCGAGCCGATCTTCTGGCTGATGCCGATGTGTTCGTCCTGCGGCAGGTGCACCAGCATGCGCCCGGCGATCGACACCTGGCTGGACAGTCGCGCACCCTTGGTACCGATCGGATCCTTGATGACCTGCACCATCAGGGCCTGGCCCTCGAACAGCAGGCGCTCGATCGGTGTGGGCTGCTCGCCGCGCGGCGCAGCCGTATGCAGATCGGCCACATGGAGGAAGGCCGCACGCTCCAGGCCGATGTCGATGAAGGCCGACTGCATGCCCGGCAGGACGCGCGCGACCTTGCCCTGATAGATGTTGCCCACCAGCCCACGCTCCAGCGTGCGCTCGATGTGCAGCTCCTGCACCGCGCCGTTTTCCACCACGGCCACGCGGGTCTCCTGCGGAGACCAATTGATCAAGATGTCTTCCATCACGTCGGGTGCCAGGGGCACCCCCTCGTTGAAGGGTTCACGCAAGCAGGGGTGCTTGCGTCAAACCTCCATCCCGGCCTCGCGCAGAAGTTGCGCAGTCTCGAACAGGGGCAAGCCCATGATGCCGGAATAGCTGCCTTCGATGTGCTCGATCCAGCCCGCAATCTGACTCTGGATGGCATAGGCCCCAGCCTTGCCCATTGGCTCGCCACTGTCCACATAGCGTCGCAGCACGCGCGGCGGCACGGCGGCAAAGCGCACATGCGAAACGCTGACGCGCTGCGCCTGCTGCAACACCCCGCCCGCTTCCCAGCCCAGGCTTACCGCCGTCAGGACCCGGTGCGTGTGGCCGCTCAGGCGCATGAGCATCTGCAGCGCCTCCGCGGCATCGGCCGGCTTGCCCAAGATGTCGCGGCCCAGGGCGACGGTGGTGTCAGAACAGAGCACCGGCCGCACCGGCAGGCTGCGCCGCTCCCGACGCGCCAGCGCCGCCGCCAGCTTGTTGGCCGTGACGCGGCGCACGTAGTCGTCCGGCAGTTCACCGTGTAGCTGCAGCTCCAGCGCTTCGGCGTCTTCGTCGGCCTCGGCCAGCAGCAAGTCGTGGGGCTGACCCAGCTGATCGAGCAACTGGCGCCGGCGCGGGCTTTGCGAGGCCAAGTAAATCCAATTTGCGCTCATTGCAGATGCCGGGCTTCGATGCGCTCGATGCTGCCGTCCTTGTGCATGGTTTCCAGCGCCAGGCGCAGGCGTTCGGCCAGGGCTTCCTTGTCGGGCAGCTTGCTGGCGCGGGAGAGCACCAGGAAGGTCGGGCGATCGGGCACCAGGGGTGTGGGCAAAGGACGTACCGCATCGGCGTAACCCAGCTGGCGCGCCAGGTAGCGGGTCACGACGGTCTGACCTGAGATCGCATCGACCCGGCCGAGCATCAGCATGTGCAGGCCCTGCTCGGCCCCGGCCGTCTCGTGGAGCTGGATGCGCTCGGCCGCAACCTCGGCATCGAACTCCGGGCTGATGAAGAAGCCGCGCACCTTGCCGATGCGTTTGCCGTGCAAGCTGGCCAGGCCGTCGAACGCCATCTTGCTGTCGCGTGTGACGAACAGCGAGTAGGTGCTGTTGTGCATCACGCCGGTGAACAGCGCGAAGCCCTCGCGCTCGGCACTGCGCAGCAGCGCCATGCCGCCATCCACGCTGCCGGCCCGCACCGATTCGACCACCCGCTTGAAGGGCAGCAGCTCAATCTGGAACTGCACCCCGGTGCGGCGGCCCAGCTCGTGAAGGATGTCGACGTCAATACCGACCGGTTCGGTGCCGCGCAGTGAGGAATAGGGGGGAAACGCAAAATCCCCCAGCACCTTGAGCTGCACCTGCGCCAGCGCCGCCAGCGCCAACCCAGGGCCCAGCAGCAAGCCGAGCAACAGCGATCGCAGGTAGCGCACGGCCTACTCCCGGTGATAGGGGTGGCCGGCCGTGATCGACCAGGCGCGGTAGAGGCCCTCGACCAGCAGCACGCGCGCCAACGCATGCGGCAGGGTCAGGTCGGAAAGGCGCAGGCGCTCGTCGGCGCCAGCCCGCAGTTCGGGGTCCAGGCCGTCGGGACCACCCATGTACAGCACCACGTCGCGGCCGTCGAGCTTCCAGCGCTCCAGGCGCTCGGCCAGTTGCAGGCTGCTGAGGCGCTCGCCGCGTTCGTCCAGCACCACGCGGCGGGCGCCACGCGGCGTGGCCTCCTGCAGGCGCTGGGCTTCGGCCGCCATCATCTGCGCGGCCGTCTTGCCGGTGCTGCGAGCCTCGGCCTTCACGGTCTTGAGCTGCAGCGGCAGGTCGGGCGGAAAGCGCTTGACGAAGTCGGCGGTGGCCTCGTCGGCCCACGCGGGCAGGCGCTGCCCCACCGCCAACAACAGCAACTGCACTTAGCGGGCGGCCTTCTTGACCGCTGGCTTTTTGACTGCTGGCTTCTTGACTGCAGCCTTCTTGGCCGGGGCAACCGCCTTCACGGGCGCCGCCTTACGAGCCGGTGCAGCCTTCTTGGCCGGTGCAGCCTTTTTGGCCGGTGCCGGAGCCTTGGCCGGCGCAGCCTTCTTGGCAGGAGCCGCCTTCTTCGCCGCAGCGGGCTTGGCGACAGATGCCTTCTTGACGGGTACCACCGGCTTCTTGGCGGCCACGGGCTTGCTGGCGGCCGTCTTGCGGGCGGGCGTCGTGGTGGACTGGACAGGCGACGCCGCCTTTTTCGGTGCCGCCTTCTTGGCAGCTGCCTCCGCCGCGGCTTCAGCCTTTTCCTTGCGCGTCTTGGGCAGGGCCACGGGTTCGTTCTTCAGGGCCTCGGCCGCGCTTCCGGACCGACGCGAAGGCGCGCTGGCCTTGCGCTTGGGGGCCGACTTCGTGGCGGGCCCGCTGTCTTCACTGGCCTTGGGCAGGCTTTTGGCCGCACCCAGCTTCATATTGACCGGTTTGTCGCCCCAGATCTCTTCGAGGTGGTAGTAGTCGCGGATCTGAGGCTGCATCACATGCACCACGGCAGCGCCGCAGTCCACGATGATCCATTCGCCGTTTTCCTCGCCTTCAGTGCGCATGACATCGAAGCCGGCGCCTTTCACGGCTTCCCGCACGCTGCTGGCCAGGGCTTTGGTCTGGCGGTTGCTGCTGCCACTGGCCACGACGACGCGCTCGAACAGCGGCGACAGGTGCTCAGTGTTGAAGACCTGGATGTTCTGTGCCTTGACGTCTTCGAGACCGTCGACGATGGCCCGCTGCAGCTTGCGAATGTCCATGGGTGTTGCGGCTTCAGGCGCCGTAGAGATGGTGATGGGCAATATAGCCGGCCACATCCGGGCCGACCATGGGGGAGATGTCCGCCCCGCGGGCGCAGTCCGCGCGCAGGGCGGTGGCGCTGACGCGGTCGGCCGGCAGGGCCAATGGGATGCTGCGGTGCGGCGGCAGCGCCGGATCCGGACGCGGCGCCTGACCCGCACGGCCGGCCACGGCCAGGGTGCAGCGCTGCAACAGCTCGGGCCAGTGCTTCCAGCTGCTGAGTCTTTCGTACTGATCCTGTCCGATGACCAGAAACCACTCGGCGCCGGGGTGCTGCGCCTGCAGATGTGCCAGGGTGGCCATGCTGGTGCTCGGCTCGGTCTGCTCGGTTTCCCAGGCCGACACGCGCACCCGCGGCAGATCCTGCAGCAGGAGGCGGGTCATGGCCAGGCGATGCGGCGCCGGCGCCAGGTCAGTGCCGGCCTTCTGCCAGGGCTGACCCGCCGGCATCACGATCAGCTCGTCCAGCCCCAGTTGTTCGACAGCTAGTTGCGCCAACGCGCGGTGGGCGCGGTGTGGCGGGTTGAAGCTGCCGCCGAACAGCCCGATCCTCATAACCACAGGGCGGTGGGCTTCTCGTTCAGCCAGTCGCGCGGCGGCAGGAAGTCGCTGTACAGGCGCGCTTCCGGCGTGCCCGCCTCGGGCTCCCACTGGTAGCGCCAGTTCGCCACCGGCGGCATGGAAAGCAGGATGGACTCGGTGCGGCCGCCTGACTGCAGGCCAAAGAGCGTGCCGCGGTCCCACACCAGGTTGAACTCAACGTAGCGGCCACGCCGGTAGGCCTGGAAGTCGCGCTGGCGCTGTTCGTAGGCATAGCCCTGGCGACGTTCGACGATCGGGGCGTAGGCCTGCAGGAAGGCGTCGCCCACGCGCTGCATCAGCGCGAAGCCGGCGTCGAAGCCGCCCTCTTCAAAGTCGTCGTAAAAGATGCCTCCGATCCCACGTGCCTCGTTGCGGTGCTTGAGGAAAAAGTACTCGTCGCAGGCCGGCTTGAAGCGCGCATACAGCTCGGGGCCGACGGCCTCGTGGCAGATGCGGTGGAAGTGCTGGGCGTCCCGCTCGAAGCCGTAATAGGGCGTCAGGTCCATGCCGCCGCCGAACCAGCTGGCCGCCGCGCCCTGCTCGGGCTGGGCACTGAGCATGCGCACGTTCAGGTGCACGGTGGGCACGAAAGGGTTGTGCGGGTGGATGACCAGGCTGACACCCAGGGCCTCGAAGGGCGCGCCGGCCAGATGCGGCCGCGCCGCCGTGGCGGACGGCGGCAGCACGCGGCCCTTCACATGGCTGAACAGCACCGCCGCGCGTTCGAACACGGGCCCGCCTTCAAGCATGCGCGACAGGCCGTCGCCCTCCAGGCGACCGCCGGGCTCGCGCTGCCAGGGGTCGGCCGCGAAGGGGGTGCCGTCCAGCGCTTCGAGGCCGCTGACGATGCGCTGCTGCAGGTCGAGCAAATAGCGGCGGACCAGGGTGGTGCTGGGATTCATGGTTTCAAACGAATGGGGCTGGCCAGTTCGGGCTTGAAGCCCCTTTTGTCGCCCAGCACAGCCTGGAAGGCGCTGAAGTCGCGCTCCACCTCGCCGCTGGGCAGCAGAAAGGTGGTGATGCCGAAGGTCTTGCTGGGCACATCGAAGTAGGCCAGGCCGACCGGCAGTTGCGCCTGCACGGCCACCTGGTAGGCGCCGCTGCGCCAGCCCGGCACATAGCTGCGCGTGCCCTCGGGCGCCACGGCAAGCCAGAAATACTCGTCATTCGCCTTGGCGGCCTGCACCTGGGCCACGGTGGCGCCCACCAGGCCCTTGGGGTTCTTGCGGTCCACCGGAATGCCGCCGATCCAGCGCGCCCAGGCACCAATGAGCGGGATCTTGAACAGGCTGTCCTTGCCCCAGTAGCGCACCGGCACCCCGAGCGCCCACTTGACCAGCACGCCGACGATGAAGTCCCAGTTCGAGGTGTGCGGGTAGACCAGCACCACGCCTTGACGGGCCGGGAACCCTTCAAACAGCACCCGCCAGCCGAACAGGGCCAGCAAGGCGCGCGCCATCGCGCTGCCGCGCGGCTTCAGGTCCGGTCGCGGCGGCAGGCTGGGCAGGGGGGCATGCGGACTCACAGACGGGGCTACTTGCGGGAGATCGCGCGGTGGCCGATGTCTTTGCGGTACTGCAGGCCGTCGAAGCGGATCGGCTCCAGCAACTCGTAGGCCCGCTGCTGCGCCACCCGCACCGACTCACCCAGCGCGGTGGCGCACAACACCCGTCCGCCGCTGGTGGCCAGCTGACCCTTGTCATTCGCGGCCGTGCCGGCGTGGAAGACCATGGCGTCGTCCTGGTCCTCGGGCAGCCCGCTGATGACATCGCCCTTGCGCGGGTTCATCGGGTAGCCATGCGCGGCCAGCACCACGCCCAGGGCGGCGCGGCGGTCCCAAGCCAGCTCCTGCTCCATCAGGCGGCCGTCGGTGGCTGCGTAGAGCAGCTCGAACAGGTCGCTCTTCAGGCGCATCAGGATGGGCTGGGTCTCGGGGTCGCCCAGGCGGGCGTTGAACTCGATCGTGTAGGGCCGCCCCTCGGCATCGATCATCAGCCCGGCGTACAGGAAGCCAGTGAAGGGCACACCGTCCTTGGCCATGCCGGCGATGGTCGGACCAATGATCTCGTGCATGGCCTTGGCGTGCACATTCGGCGTCACCACCGGCGCGGGCGAGTAGGCGCCCATGCCACCGGTGTTCGGGCCTTCGTCGCCATCGAGCAGGCGCTTGTGGTCCTGGCTGGTGGCCAGGGCCTGCACGTTCACGCCATCGCTGATGACGATGAAGCTGGCCTCTTCGCCCTGCAGGAACTGCTCGATGACGACGCGCGCGCCCTCGACGTTGTGCGTCACCCCGAGGGTGTTGTCACGCAGGATCATGTCGATCGCCGCGTGTGCCTCTTCCAGCGTCATCGCCACCACCACGCCTTTGCCGGCGGCCAGGCCGTCGGCCTTGATGACGATGGGCGCGCCCTGCTCGTTCACATAGGCGTGCGCGGCGTTGGCGTCGCTGAAGGTCTGGTAGCGCGCCGTCGGGATGCCGTGGCGAGCCATGAAGTCCTTGGCAAAGGCCTTGGAGCTTTCCAGCTGCGCCGCTGCCTTGGTGGGGCCAAAGATGCGCAGGCCGCGACCACGGAAGATGTCCACCACACCGGCGGCCAGCGGGGCCTCGGGGCCGACCACGGTGAGAGCGATCTTGTTGGCCTCGGCCCAATCGGCCAGCTCGTGCGGGTTGGTCAGCGCGATGTTCTTCAAACGCGCATCGCGCAGGGTGCCGCCATTGCCCGGGGCCACATAGACCTGGCTGACGCGCTGGCCCTGGGCCAGCTTCCAGGCCAGCGCGTGTTCGCGGCCGCCGTTGCCAATGACGAGAACTTTCATTCGTTGATCTCGGCGTTGTGGAAGACGTTCTGCACGTCGTCCAGGTCTTCGATCATGTCCAGCAGCTTCTGCATGCGCTGGGCGTCGTCGCCGGCCAGGGCGATGGTGTTCTCGGCGCGCATCGTCACCTCGGCCACTTCGGCCTTGAAACCCTTGGCTTCGAGCGCATTGCGCACCGCCTCGAACTCGGTGGGGCTGGTCAGCACCTCGATGGCGCCGTCGTCACCCGTGATCACGTCCTCGGCACCGGCGTCGAGCGCGGCTTCCATCAGCGCGTCCTCGGGCGTGCCCGGGGCGAAGATCAGCTGGCCACAGTGCTTGAACTGGAAGGCCACCGAGCCCTCGGTGCCCAGATTGCCGCCGTACTTGCTGAAGGCGTGGCGCACTTCGGCGACCGTCCGCACGCGGTTGTCCGTCATCGTGTCCACGATGATGGCCGCGCCGCCGATGCCATAGCCCTCGTAGCGGATTTCCTCGTAGCTCACGCCCTCGAGGTTGCCGGTGGCCTTGTCGACGTTGCGCTTGATGTTGTCGGCCGGCATGTTGGCGGCCTTGGCCTTCTCGATCGCCAGGCGCAGCCGCGGGTTCATGGCGATGTCGCCGCCGCCGCTGCGGGCCGCGACGATGATTTCGCGCGTCAGTCGGGTCCAGACCTTGCCCCGCTTTTCGTCCTGACGACCCTTGCGGTGCTGGATGTTCGCCCATTTGGAATGTCCGGCCATAGACGTGCTCGCTCGCTGCGCTGGTTTCTAGAAAGGGGCGGGATTCTACGGGGCGGGCTCTCGCTAGACTCGGCCGATCCCCCATCCAGCTGCCTCCACCATGGCCGACCCCATCCTGCTTGCCCGCCACGGCGATACCGTTTGCGAACTGCTGCCTCAGTTGGCCAACCGCCACGGCCTGATCACCGGCGCCACCGGCACGGGCAAGACCATCACCCTGCAAAAGTTGGCTGAGAGCTTCAGCCTGCTCGGTGTGCCGGTCTTCATGGCCGATGTGAAGGGCGACCTGACCGGTATCAGCCAGACGGGTGCCCCGAGCGAGAAGCTGCTGGCCGTGCTGAAAGAGCGCGGCATCGAGCCCCCACCGGCGCTGCGCTGCCCGACCACGCTGTGGGACGTCTTCGGCAAGGCCGGCCACCCGGTGCGCGCCACGGTCAGCGATATGGGCCCATTGCTCTTGAGCCGCATGCTGGCGCTGAACGAGACCCAGGCTGGCGTGCTGCAGATGGTGTTCAAGATCGCCGACGACGCCGGGCTGCTGCTGCTGGACCTGAAGGACCTGCGCGCCATGCTGCAGCATGTGGGTGACAACGCCAGCCAGTTCACCACCCAGTACGGCAATGTCAGCGCAGCCTCGGTGGGCGCCATCCAGCGCGGCCTGCTGCAGATCGAGACCCAGGGCGGCGAGGACTTTTTCGGCGAGCCCATGCTCAACATCGCCGACTTCATGCAGACCGAAGGCGGCCAAGGCGTCATCAACATCCTGGCGGCCGACGATCTGATGGCCGCGCCGCGCTTGTACGCCACCTTCCTGCTCTGGCTGCTGAGCGAACTGTTCGAGACCCTGCCCGAGGTGGGCGACCTGGACAAGCCCAAGCTGGTGTTCTTTTTCGACGAGGCGCACCTGCTGTTCAAGGACGCCCCCGAGGCGTTGGTGGAGCGCATTGAATTGGTGGTGCGCCTGGTGCGCTCCAAGGGCGTGGGCGTGTACTTCGTGACGCAGAACCCGCTCGACATCCCTGATACGGTGCTCGGTCAACTGGGCAACCGCGTGCAGCATGCGCTGCGCGCGTTCACCCCGCGCGACCAGAAGGCCGTGCGCAGCGCCGCCGAAACCATGCGGCCCAAGCCGGGCCTGGACATCGAAGCCGCCATCACCGAGCTGGGCGTGGGCGAGGCCCTGGTCAGCCTGCTCGACGCCAAGGGCCGGCCCAGCATCACCGAGCGCGTGTTCGTGCTGCCGCCGGGCAGCCGCATCGGCCCCATCACGCCGGCCGAACGGCAGCAGCTGATGGCCAGTTCACTGGTAGCCGGCGTGTACGACAAGGCCATCGACCGCGAATCGGCCTACGAGAAGCTGACCGGCCGCATGCAACAGGCCAGCCAGGTCAGCCAGAGCACACAGCCAGCCCCGGCGCCCAGGAACAGCGGCGGGCTGGCCGACGAAGCCAGGCTGCCCGAGTCAGCCCCGGCCGAAGAGGAAGGTGGCGGCCTGATGGGCAGCCTGAAGGACATGCTGTTCGGCAGCACCGGCCCACGCGGCGGCAAGCGTGAGGGCCTGGCCGAGGCAGCCGCCAAATCGGCGCTGCGCTCGATCGGCTCCTCGGTGGGCCGCGAGATCGCGCGCGGCGTGCTGGGCAGTCTGCTCGGCGGCGGCAGCAAGCGCCGCCGTTGATTGCACCTCTGCCCCCGCTGGCGACCGCCCGACTCCAGCCATCGCGCCAGTCTGGTGCAACGGCGCAGCGCGCGTCAGCATGCCCCCCATGAACACCGCTTCAATTCCCGTGCGCGGTTGGCGCCAGACGCTGGGCCGTGATGTGACGGCCACGCTGATGGTCTGCCTGCTGGTGGGCCTGCTGATGACCATGATCACCGGTCGCCGCCTGGTGGGCCACCTGATCTATTCCTTCGCCATCGGCACCCAGATCTCGCTGTACATCATGCTGCTGCAGCATGGGGTGTGCGCTTGGCTGCGGCGGCGCCGGCCGGACGACCCCAAGCTGCGCGCCGGCTGGCCTGGCAAGGGCTGGATGGCGCCCATCGTCATCGTCGGCTCGCTGGCGGGCTATAGCGGCGGCACCTGGCTGGCCGACCAGTTCACGGGGCGGCGCAGCAGCCAGCTGTGGGAAGTGGGGGCGCTGGGCTTCCTGCTCACGGCCGGCTTCATCCTGACCATCTCGGGCCTGGTGACCCTCTACTACCACTCGGTCGAAAGCGCCCGGCAGGCCCAGTTGGTGGCCGAGCGAGCCCAGCGCCAGGCCGCCGAGGCACAGCTGACCCTGCTGCAAAGCCAGCTCGAGCCGCACATGCTGTTCAACACGCTGGCGCATCTGCGCGTGCTGATCAAGCTGAGGCCCGACGATGCCCAGCAGATGCTGGACCAGCTCATCGCCTACCTGCGTGCCACCCTGCAGGCCAGCCGCGCCGAATCGCACAGCCTGCGCGCCGAGTTCGAGCGCCTGCGCGACTACCTGGCGCTGATGCAGGTGCGCATGGGCAGCCGATTGCGCGTCGAGCTGAACCTGCCCGAGGAACTGGCCGAGCTGCAGGTTCCGCCCCTGCTGCTGCAGCCCTTGGTGGAGAACGCCATCAAGCATGGCCTGGAGCCGGCGCTGGAGGGCGGCGTGCTGCGCGTCAGCGCGGGCCGCAGCCCTGAGCACCTGACGCTGACGGTGGAGGACGGCGGCGTCGGACTGGGCGCCGCGCCCACCAGCAACGGCACCGGCTTCGGCCTGGAACAGGTGCGCGAGCGCCTGCAGACTCGCTATGGTTCAGCGTCCCGGCTGAGCCTGAACGCCCGCCAGCCCCACGGCTGTGTCGCCGAACTGCGCATCCCCCTATGACCAATCCACGCGCCCTGATTGCCGAAGACGAAACCCTGCTGGGCGAGCACCTGCGCGCCGAGCTGCAGGCCCTGTGGCCCGAACTGCAGGTGCTGGGCATCGCTCCCCATGGCGCGGCAGCGGTGGAGCAGACTCTGCGTTTGCAGCCGGACATCGTGTTCCTCGACATCCGCATGCCCGGCATGAGCGGTCTGGAGGCCGCCGAGGCCCTGACCGAGGACTGGAGCTTCGACGCTCCGCCACCGCTGATCGTGTTCGTCACGGCCTACGACGAATATGCGCTGCGCGCCTTCGAGGCCGCTGCGCTGGACTATGTCCTCAAGCCCGTCCAGAGCGCCCGTCTGGCCCAGACGGTGGTGCGCCTGCAGGCCGCGCTGCAGGGCCGCCAGCGCAGTGGCGACCCACTGGACGGGCTGCGGCAGCTGCTGTTGCAGGGCGGGCTGGGCGCGCCAGCCGCGGCCGCGCCGCGCCTGCGCCATCTGCAGGCCGCCGTGGGCCAGAGCATCGAGCTGGTGCCTGTGGAACGCCTGGTGTACCTGGAAGCGGCGGACAAGTACGTGCGTGCCGTCACGGCTGCGCAGGAGTACTGGGTGCGCGTCTCCCTGCGCGAACTGCTACCCCAGCTGGACCCCGAGCGCTTCTGGCAGGTGCACCGCAGCACGGTGGTGAACATCGACGCCGTGGCACGCGTGTTCAAGCAGGAAAACGGCCAGGCCCAGCTGGAACTGCACGATCGCCCGGAAAAGCTGACCGTGAGCCGGGTGCACGCGCAACGCTTCAAGGCCCTCTAGGGGCGAGCCCGGGGTCCCTCCGTAGAATCGGCGCCCCCTATGCGAACCGGGCCGCTGCTGCGGCCCTCGTTGTTTTCCGCCATGAGCTCCACGCCCGAGACCCCGACCCCCGGCCACAACTTCCTGCGCGCCATCATCGAGCGCGACCTGGAGCAATGGAGCCAGGGCCAGGGCCCCGAGCGTCGTTTTGGCGGCAGCCCGGGCGACGCCGCGCACCACGCCGCAGGCCCGCTCGACCCAGCCAAGATCCGCACCCGCTTCCCGCCCGAACCAAATGGCTACCTGCACATCGGCCACGCCAAAAGCATCTGCCTGAACTTCGGTCTGGCGCGCGACTACGGCGGTGCCGCCCATCTGCGCTTCGACGACACCAACCCCGAGAAGGAAGAGCAGGAGTACGTCGACGCCATCAAGGAAATGGTGACCTGGCTGGGCTGGAGCTGGGAGCACGCCGGCCAGACGCACCTCTACCAGGCGAGCGATTACTTCGACTTCATGTACCGCGCCGCCGAGGCGCTGGTGGAAGCCGGCCTGGCCTATGTGGACGAACAGAGCGCCGAGGACATGCGCAAGAACCGCGGCGACTTCACCACGCCGGGCGTGAACAGCCCCTGGCGGGACCGCTCGGCCGCCGATAACCTGGCACGCTTTCGCGAGATGCGCGACGGCAAGCACCCCGATGGCGCGATGGTGCTGCGGGCCAAGATCGACATGGCCAGCCCCAACATCAACCTGCGCGACCCGGCGCTCTACCGCATCAAGCATGCGGAACACCACGCCACCGGCAACAAATGGTGCATCTACCCGATGTACACCTTCGCGCACCCGATCGAGGACGCGCTGGAGCGCATCACCCACAGCATCTGCACGCTCGAGTTCGAAGACCAGCGCCCCTTCTACGACTGGCTGCTGGCGCACCTGGCCCAGCTCGGCCTCTTGGCCCGCCCCTTGCCGCACCAGTACGAGTTCGGCCGCCTGAACCTCAGCTATGTCGTCACCAGCAAGCGCAAGCTCAAGCAATTAGTGGATGAGCAGCATGTCTGGGGCTGGGACGACCCACGCATGCCCACGCTCGTGGGCATGCGCCGCCGCGGCTACACGCCCGAGAGCATCCGCGCCATGGTGGAGGGCAGCGGCACCACCAAGACCAACAGCTGGCTCGAATACAGCGTGCTGGAAGGCTGCCTGCGCAGCGACCTGGAAGGCCGGGCGCCGCGCGCCATGGCCGTGCTGGAACCGCTGAAGCTGGTGCTGGTGAACTACGCCGAGGTGTTCGGCTCGAACGAGTTCCGCGACCCCTGCTCGGCCCCGGCCCACCCGCACCACCCCGAACTGGGCGAGCGCCGTTTCTCCTTCGGCCCCGAGTTGTGGATCGAGCGCGAGGACTTCGCCGAAGTGCCGCCCAAGGGCTACCACCGCCTCTTCTCCGGCAACAAGGTGCGCCTGAAGGCCGGCCATGTGGTCGAGTGCATCGGCTGCACCAAGAATGAAGCAGGGGAAATCGTTGCCGTGCAGGCCAAGGTTGTGCCCGACACCAAAAGCGGCACGCCGGGGGCCGATGCCATCAAGGTCAAGGGCGTCATCACCTGGGTGGCGGCGCACGAAGCCGTGCCGGCCGAGATCCGCCTGTTCGACCGCCTGTTCAAGGACCCGCAACCCGATGCCGGCGGCAAGGATTTCCTCGAAGCCCTGAACCCCGAATCGCTGCGCGTGGTTCAGGGTTATGTGGAGCCCTCACTGGCCACTGCCGCTGCAGCCAGCCATTGGCAATTCGAGCGCCACGGCTATTTCGTGGCCGACCGCAAGGACCATCAAGCAGGCAAGGCGGTGTTCAATCGCACCGCGACGCTGAAGGACAGCTGGGGCAAGTAAGCCACCCCGCGCCGCCAAAAGCTGGCATCGTTGCGGTGTGACTTCTGACACACCGCACCCCGACGACCCGACCCTGGGCAGCACGCGCCTGGTGGAGCAGTTGCCCGTGCCGGCGCTGCTGCTGTCCATGGACGGGCGCCTGCTGGCCTGGAACGCGGCGCTGGCCGCCTTGAGCGGCATCCCTGCGGCGCAGGCGCTGGCCGCGCCCACCTTGCCCGCCCTGGCCGAGCCCGCGCTGCAGCGATGGAGCGTGCTGGGCGGCAGCGCGAACCAGCCGCCGGCAGTCCAGCAGCAACGCTGGTTCCTGCTGCCGCAAGTGCAGCCGGAGCGCTGCCTGCTGATCGACCTCTGCGAACTGCGCGACGCCCAGGGCCGCCCCTGCGCGCTGCTGCAGACCCTGGTGGACATCACCCCGCACGCCCAGGCCAACCAGCGCTTCCAGCGCATCTTTGAGTCCTCGCCCGATCCGGTCTGGATCATCGAGAACAACACCTTTGTCAACTGCAATGACGCCGCCGTGGCCATGCTGGGCTACGCCAGCCGCGCCGAGCTGCTGAACACCCACCCCTCTCAGCTGTCACCCACCCATCAGCCCTGCGGGCTGGACAGCTTCACCAAGGCCGAGCAGATGATGGGGCTGGCCATCACCCAGGGTCTGCATCGCTTCGAATGGGTGCACAAGCGCGCCGACGGTTCGCTCTTCGACGCCGAAGTGACGCTCTCACGCATGGAGATCGGCGGCCGCCACGCCATCTACTGCACCTGGCGCGACATTTCCGAGCGCAAGCGGGCCGAGGCCACGGTGCGGCTCTACGCCACCGTGTTCCAGCACAGCGGCGAGGCCATCGTCATCACCGATGCCGACAACCGCATCGTGGCCATCAACGAAGCGATGTCACGCATCACCGGCTACACGCTGGAGGAACTGCGCGGCAAGAACCCGCGCGTGCTGTCGGCCGGCCAGACCCCGCCGGAAACCTACCAGCAGCTCTGGCAGGCGCTGCGCCAATGCGGCTATTGGCAGGGCGAGCTGTGGGACAAGCGCAAGGACGGTTCCCTGTATGCCAAGTGGGCCGCCATCACCGCCTGCTGCGACCGCGAGGGCCGGGTGCAGAACTACGTGGCCAGCTACACCGACATCAGCGAGCGCAAGGAAGCCGAAGCGCGCATCAACTACCTGGCCTGCCATGACGCCCTGACCGGCCTGCTGAACCGCCACAGCCTGGAGCTGCGCCTGGAGCAGGCGCTGGCGAGCGCCCACCGCCAGGGTCAGGTGTTGGCCGTGGTGTTCCTTGATCTGGACCGCTTCAAGACCGTGAACGACAGCCTGGGCCACCATGCGGGCGATCAGGTGCTGGTGGAGGTGGCGCAGCGCCTGCGCCAATTGCTGCGCGAGGTCGACATCGTGGCCCGACTGGGCGGCGATGAGTTCGTGGCCGTGCTAGTCGGCCTGGAACAGCCGGGCGCCGCCGCCCTGGTGTGCGACAAGCTGCGTGAGACCCTGAGCCTGCCCTACGAAGCGGGAGGCCGCAGCCTGAGCCTGACCCCCAGCCTGGGTGTCAGCCTGTACCCGCAAGACGCCCAGGACCCCGAAGGCCTGATGCGCCAGGCCGACGCCGCGATGTACCACGCCAAAGCGAGCGGTCGCAACAACACGCAGTTCTACCGTCCCGAGTTCACCGCCCAAAGCACCGAGCGCCTGGAGCTGGAACGCGACCTGCGCAGGGCCCTGGCGGCGGGCCAGTTCGAGCTGCACTACCAACCCGTGGTGGCCGCGGCGAACGGCGCACTCGAGGGCATGGAGGCCCTGTTGCGCTGGCGGCATCCGCAGCGCGGCCTGGTCTCGCCCCTGGATTTCATTCCCCTGGCCGAGGAACTGGGTTGCATTGAGGCGATTGGCGCCTGGGTGCTGGACGAAGCCTGCCGCCAGTTGGCCAGCTGGCGCAGCGCCGGTGTGGGGCCGCAGCGCATGGGGGTGAATGTGTCGGTGCACCAACTGCGCTCGGCCACCCTGCTCGGCCATGTGCAGCAATGTCTGCTGCGCTACAGCCTGCCGGCCGATTGCCTCGTGCTGGAGCTGACCGAGTCAGCCGCAATGGCGCAGCCCGAGCAATCGATCCGCTGCCTGCAGGCTCTGCGCGACCTGGGCGTGAACCTGTCGATCGACGACTTCGGCACCGGCTATTCCTCCCTGGCCTACCTGAAGCTGCTCCCCATCCAAAGCCTGAAACTGGATCGCAGCTTCGTGCGCGACCTGGAGCGTGACGAGAACGATGCGGCCATTTGCGCCGCCACCCTGGCGCTGGCCCGCACCCTGGGTCTGCGCGCAGTGGCCGAAGGGGTCGAAACCGAGGGCCAGCGTCGCTTCCTGGTGGAGCAGGGCTGCACCCTGCTGCAGGGCTTCTTGTTCAGCCAGCCCCGGCCGGCCGCGCATTGGGCGACGCAGTGGGGCACTGCCTGAGGCTCAGCAGGCGCAGGCGATGCCGAGGGCATGCCCCTGCATCGAACCCGGCGCCATGCCGGTGGCCAGCGGGTGGCCGTCGCGCCGCCAGAAGTCCAGACCGCCCAGCATCTCCTTGACCTGGAAGCCCAGGCTGGCCATCTTGAAGGCGCCCTTCGTGGAGCCATTGCAGCCGATGCCATCGCAGTAGGTCACGTAAACCTTGCTGCGATCCAGCGCCGCGGTGCGTTCAGGAGTCATCTCGCGGTGCGGCAGGTGCAGGGCGCCGGGCACATGGCCGGCGGCGTAGTGCGCGGCCGAACGGGTGTCGATGACCACCAGCTCCGGCACGCCGGCGCTCAGGTCTTCAGCCACATCCCAGGCATCAGCATGGAAGCGCAGCTTGGCCTGCATGAAGGCGGCGGTCTCGGCAGGGTCGGCGGGAGGGAAGTGCAACACTTGACTCATGGGGGCTCCGGTTGGGTTGACGCCAGTCTAGGCAGTCGAAGTCCCAGCAGGCAGACCACTTTTGGGCCCGATGGACAGACCACTTGCGGCGCCAGAATCGCCGCATGGCCGCCTCCCGCCTCTGGATCCAGCGCTTCGACCGCGCCGCCCGCCCCGAACTGAACCTGCGCGAGCAACTCTGCCGGATGCTGCGCCGCGCCGCCCGCAACGCCCGCGCGCCGGAGCGCCTGCCCTCGACGCGCGCGCTGGCGGCCGACCTGGGCCTGGCGCGCGACACGGTGGAGCAGGCCTACCAGCAGCTTGCCGCCGAGG
>JBDHSJ010000072.1:0-17704 GCA_039808065.1 Burkholderiaceae bacterium
TCCCATCAGCCACCCCAAGAATCAGTAAAAGCGGGCGCCTCAGGCGCCCGTTTTTTTTGCCGCTTGCTTGGGCGACGCGCTACGTTTTCACCTCGGTGCGGCTGCTGAGGCTGAGCTTGCGATAGATGGACTTGATGTGGTCATTCACGGTGAACCACTTCACGCCCATCAGGTTGGCAATTTCTTTGACGGTAAAACCCTTGCTCAGGTAGGTCAGCACCTCGTTTTCGCGCGCGCTCAAACGGCTGGCGTCGTCGGCGGGGTCCAGCGGGGCTGGGCGAGACGCCGATGAGAGACCGCCAAATCCGCTATTCAAGCCCATCGGGCCGCTGTCACCACTGGACCCGGGGCGGAAATGACCAAGTAGCCGCCGAGCGATGGCCGGCGACAAAGGAGGCTGGCCGCGCACGATGCGCTGCAACTCTTCCACCAGCACCTCGAAGCGGTCCTCCTTCAGCAAATAACCGCCAGCACCTAGTTGCAGCGCCGGAAAGAGATGCTCGTCGTCTGAATAGAGTGTGCTGACGATCTTCAGTCCCGGTGCCCGGTTGAGTTCCTGTAGCAGCTCCATGCCGCTGCCGTCAGGCAACTCAAGGTCAATCAGGTACAGGCGGAAAGGGCTTCCCGTCTGCGCCAGTTGAATCTCGCGCCGGGCCGATTCGAGATCGGAGCTTTCGACGATCTCAAGTTCGTCGCTGAAGCTCTCGCGAACCACCTTGCACAAAAAGCTCCGCGCGACCGAGTTGTCTTCGAGGATGAGTACTTTGACGGCCATGGGTGGGTGCAGGGTGGATTGATGATGCTACCTGTAGGCGTCTGGCTCCTTCCCCCTCAAGCGCGGGGCAATCGCCGGGCATTTCTAGAATGGGCAAATGCGCATCCTTATCGCGAATGACGACGGCTACCTCGCCCCTGGATTGGCCGCCTTGGTTCAAGCCTGTCAGGGCTTGGGTGAAATCGAGGTGATCGCCCCGGAACAGAATGCGAGCGGAACCTCCAACTCACTGTCCCTTCACCGCCCCCTGTCGGTGCAGCGTGGCATGAACGGCTTCCGATTCGTCAATGGGACGCCGGTCGACTGCGTGCACTTGGCACTGACGACCCTGCTTGGTGAATGGCGTCCTGACCTGGTGCTCTCGGGCATCAACAACGGCGCCAACATGGCCGACGACACCATCTATTCAGGCACCGTGGCAGCCGCAACTGAGGGCTATCTTTTCGGCATTCCGGCGATTGCCTTTTCGCAGGTCGAGCGCGACTGGGCGCACCTGGATGCGGCGGCGCGGGCGGCAAGAGTGGTGGTGGAGGAGGTGCTCCGGCAGCCGCTGGGCGAGCCCTTCCTGCTCAACGTGAACATCCCGAACCGCAGCGATGCAGATGTATTGCCCAGGCGGATCACTCGGCTCGGAAAGCGACATGCCAATTCCGGCGCGCATTGCCAAGTCAACCCGCGAGGGGAGGCGATGTATTGGATCGGCCCGCCGGGTGAGGTGCGTGAAGGGGGCGAGGGCACAGACTTTCATGCGGTGCAGCACGGCGCAATCTCGATCACGCCACTTCAGGTGGATCTGACGCACCACCAGCGGCTCGCCTACTGGCATGGGCGCCTGGCGTCTGCGGCGCCGCAATGAACAGGCGGCCGCCCGGCGGCGTGCTACGGCCGCAGCGTCTGCTGCATGAGGCCACGCGCGACAGCGCGCGTTTGCGGCCCCCGAGCGGTATCGGCCTGGATTCCCCCGGGGTTCGCATGCGGATGGTGGGGCGCCTGCGCCAATTGAAGCTGGCAGACGACCTTGTCCTCAGTGCGTTTGAACGCGTACCGCGCCACCGATTCGTGGATTCGGCGTTTGTGCCGCAGGCCTACGAGGACACCAGCCTGCCGATAGGCCATGGCCAGACGATTTCCAAACCCTCGGTGGTGGCGCGCATGCTGCAATTGCTGGTGGACGCCCCTGGCCGCACGCGCCGCGGAGAGGGCGGGCGCCTCGGTCGCGTGCTGGAGATTGGCACGGGCTGCGGCTATCAGGCGGCCTTGCTGGCCTTGTTGGCGGACCGCCTCACCTCTGTGGAGCGGATTGCCGCGCTGCACCAGGGCGCGCAGTCACGCCTGAGTGCCCTGAAGTCCGAGCTGCCGCTGTGCCCGTTCCAGCTTCTGCTTGCCGATGGCAGCCAAGGCCGCCTTGGCATCGGCCCCTACGACGCCATCATCGCGGCGGCGGGCGGAGAGGCGATCCCGGAGACCTGGCTGCAGCAACTGGCGCCCGGGGGGCGTTTGGTGGCGCCGGTGGCACGGGGTGCGGGCGGTCAGCGTTTGATGGTGGTGGACCGGGTGCGCGGGGGCGAAGGCCCTGGGGAATGGCGGCTGACGGAGTGCGAGGGCGTTTCCTTCGTCCCCCTAAAATCTGGTGTTCTGGTCTGACGCTCGAATCCGCAGCGTTCTCTCCGCCGCCCTGGCGCTATTGCGAAGTCTCATCGTCTGCATGATCCTGGTCTCCCTGCCTTGCCGCGTGCAAGTCCTGCGCCTCACTTCGCTTGCAGCCGTCCTTCTGCTCACTGCCTGCGCGGCACCGAAGCCGCATCGCGCGCCAGTCGAGGATCGAAGTGTTACGCCGATGGATGCCCAGACGGCGGGCACCCATTCCGCCGAGCCGCGCGCCACTGCGCCCGCTGAGCCGGCGCGGCCAGGCACTTATGTGGTCAAACAGGGCGACACACTCTTGCGCATTGCGCTGGACCACGGCCTGAGCTGGCGTGATCTGGCGCGCTGGAATGCCTTGGATAACCCCAACCTGATCGAGGTCGGGCAAGTGCTCCGGACTGTGCCTCCGCAGGCGGCGACAGTTGCGGCTGCGTCTGCTGACGGCCTGGCCACTCGACCGGTCGCCTCGGCCGTGAAGCTGGAGTCCAAACCGCTGGATGCGCGAGCACCTGATGGCAAGCCGGCCTCACTTCCTGTGCCGGCGGCAGGCGCAGCCAGTGCGGTCGTGACGGTGCCGGCTCCGGTTCCGGTGCCGACGACACCGCCGGCTGTTGCCGCTTCGGCCAACGGTGAAGGCGAGATCGGATGGGCCTGGCCTTCGCCTGGAGCCCTGATCGCCAGCTTTGACGAGCAACGCAACAAGGGCATTGGCATTGGCGGCAAGGCGGGGGACGCCGTGTTGGCGGCTGCCGACGGTCGGGTGATGTATGCCGGTTCCGGCCTGCGTGGCTACGGCAACATGGTCATCATCAAGCACAACGAAACCTATCTGAGTGCCTATGCGCACAACCAGACGGTGTTGGTCAAGGAGGACCAGTTGGTGCGCAAGGGGCAGCGCATTGCCGAGATGGGCAGTTCGGATGCTGATCAAGTCAAGCTGCACTTCGAAATTCGCCGCAAGGGCAAGCCGGTAGACCCGGCAAAATTGCTGCCGCCGCGCTGATTTCCAGCCCTCGCGCGGCGGGGCCTTGGAGGTTCCATGCCGGCGCGCCCACCGCAAACGATTGAAGCTGATGCCGGGGCGGGCGAGGAGCTCGGTGCGCCGGATGGCGCACGGGAGAGCGGTGGCAATGCCCTGCAGATCTATTTGCGGGAGATCCGTCGCACCCCTTTGCTGAGTGCGGAGGAGGAGTACGCCACCGCCGTTCGCGCCCGCGCTGGAGACTTCTCCGCGCGGCAAGCGATGGTGGAGCACAACCTTCGCTTGGTGGTGTCTATCGCCAAGCATCATCTGGGACGCGGTCTGCCCCTGGGCGATTTGATCGAAGAGGGCAACCTCGGACTGATCCACGCCATCGAAAAGTTCGAACCGGAGCGGGGCTTTCGCTTCTCGACTTACGCAAGTTGGTGGATTCGTCAGTCCATTGACCGTGCTTTGATGCACCAGACTCGACTGGTGCGTCTGCCTGTGCATGTCGTGCGCGAACTCAGCGCGCTGCTGCGCGCGCGACGGACCATTGAGGCCCTGCCGGGCGTGCAGGATGGCAGTGCTCGCGTGGAAGAACTGGCGCGTCTTGTGCGCCGCCCCGTCGCCGAGGTGCAAGCCCTGCTGGCCTATTTGGAGCTCCCGGCTTCGCTCGATGCGCCGCTGGACCGCCAGGGCGATGCCCATGAATCCATGGTGGACCACGTTGGAGACGCCAGTGCTCCAGATCCTCTGCAGGTGCGCCTGCTCCAGGAGGTGGAGCAACTTCTGGTCCAGGGGCTCGGCGAATTGTCCGAGCGCGAGCGCGAAGTGCTCGAGGCGCGCTTTGGCCTGTTCGCGCGTGAGCCCGAGACCCTGGATGCCGTGGCCGGCAGGTTGCGCCTGACTCGCGAGCGCATCCGGCAGATTCAGGTGGAGGCCCTTGGCAAACTCAAGCGCAGTTTGATTCGCCAGGGCGTGCAGCCGGACGCCCTCTTTTAGCCAGGCAAGTCGGTCTTGGCTTGGCAGTTGCGCTCGGTCCGGATAATTGCCGGATGAGCAATCAAGACGAGTGGCTGAAAGTCGAATCGCTGGACCTGGAGGCGCAAGGCGTTGCACGGCGTGCCGACGGCAAGGTGGTGTTCATCGAAGGCGCCTTGCCTGGCGAGACGGTGCGTGCCGTCATTGGGCGGCGCAAGAACAATTGGGAGCAGGGGGTCATGAGCGCGTTGCGGCGTGAAAGCCCGCAACGTGTACGGCCCGGTTGCCCGCATTTCGGTTTGCATGCGGGGGCCTGTGGTGGCTGCAAGATGCAGCACTTCCACCCGGCGGCGCAGATCGCCGTGAAGCAGCGTGTGCTGGAGGACAACCTGGCCCACCTTGCCAAGGTGCGGGCTGAGCGGGTCCTGCGTCCGATCGAAGGTCAGGCTTGGGGCTACCGTCGGCGGGCCCGCCTGTCGGTGCGCTATGTGGCCAAGAAGGGCACCGTGCTGGTGGGCTTCCATGAGCGCAAGAGTCGCTACGTGGCGGACATGCAGGTGTGCCCGGTTCTGCCGCCGGAGGTTAGCGCGCTGCTGATGCCGTTGCGCGCGCTGATCCAGTCGATGGAGGCGTGCGAACGCCTGCCCCAGATCGAACTGGCGATGGGAGACAGCGTGATCGCCCTGGTGCTGCGTCATCTCGAGCCCTTGAGTGCCAGCGACCAGCAGGCCTTGCGGAACTTTGCGGCGCAATATGGCGTGCAGTGGTGGCTGCAGCCCAAAGGGCCGGACAGTGTTCACTTGCTGGATGAGGCTGTGGCTCCGCTGAACTACCGGCTGCCTGAGTTCGACATCGAAATGCCCTTTAAGCCGACCGACTTCACCCAGGTCAACCACGACATCAACCGGGTGTTGGTGCATCGTGCGCTTGGCCTTCTGGAGGTGCAGCCGGACGAACGGGTGATCGACTGGTTCTGCGGCCTGGGCAATTTCACTTTGCCCTTGGCGCGCCAAGCGCGCGAAGTACTCGGTATCGAAGGCAGTGAGGCTCTGGTGGCGCGCTCCCGTGAAAACGCGCGGCACAACGGACTGGTGGCGAAGACCCGTTTCGAGGCGCGCAATCTGTTTGAGTTGGTGCCTGCCGATCTGGCAGCCTACGGTTCGGCCGCCCGTTGGCTAGTTGATCCGCCGCGCGAAGGTGCCTTTGCGCTCGCCAAGGCGGTTGCCGACGCGGTGCAAGACCCCGCCTCTGCCCCTGGCTGGAGCCCGCCGCGACGCATCGTCTACGTGAGCTGCAACCCGGCCACCCTGGCGCGAGATGCCGGCGTGCTGGTTCACCTGGCAGGGTACCGCTGCAGTGCAGCTGGGGTGGTGAACATGTTCCCGCACACCGCCCACGTTGAGAGCATTGCAGTTTTTGACCGGGACTGATGAGAAGCGTGGCCCGACTGACTGCCCGGACTGCGCAACGCCGGGTTCGCGCTTCTCGACGTCTGAGCCCGCTGCTCTCCCAGCTATACTCCTCAGGTTTACCCTAAAACAGCGCGCCTCGAACCCAGACCCCCTCGATCTCCGCATTCAGGCCGCTACATCCAGGGCAGGCGGGGCGCGCTCAAAGAAGGAGCTGCGCTTTTGCTTTCCCCGACCACCCCTCCCGCCGCCAGCTGTCTGCTGGTCCTTGCCGACGGTTCGCGCTTTCTCGGCCACTCGATCGGAGCCCAGGGCTCTTCGGTGGGCGAATTGGTCTTCAACACCGCGCTGACCGGCTATCAGGAAATCTTGACCGATCCGAGCTACTGCCGCCAGATCGTCACGCTGACCTATCCGCATATCGGCAACTATGGGGTGAACGAGGCTGATGCTGAAAGTGCTCAAGTCCACGCAGCCGGCCTGGTGGTGCGGCAAGTTCCCGCAGCTGCCTCTAACTTCCGCAGCCAGCAGCGCCTGCAGGACTACCTGAGCGCCAATGGCTGCGTCGGCATCGCCGGCATCGACACCCGCAGGCTGACGCGGATCCTGCGTTCGACGGGTGCCCAGAACGCCTGCCTGTGGGCCCTGGCACCGGGCGAAGCAGTCGCCGAAGCGCATTGGGAACAGGCCCAGCGGCGCGCTCGCGAGGCTGCGAGCATGGCTGGACAGGATCTGGCCAAGGTGGTGAGCCGCCCTGTGGAGGAGGTCTGGACCGAGGGCGAATGGAGCCTTGATGGCGGCTTTGAGACGCCGGCGCGTTCACGCTTTCACGTCGTCGCCTACGACTTTGGCGTCAAGCGCAACATCTTGCGCATGTTGGCCTCGCGCGGCTGTCGCGTGACGGTGGTGCCCGCGCAGACCCCGGCCAGCCGTGTGTTTGATCTGGAACCGGACGGCGTGTTTCTCTCCAACGGCCCTGGCGACCCGGAGCCTTGTGAGTACGCCATCGAGGCCACCAGAACCCTGGTGGATGCAGGCCTGCCGACCTTCGGCATCTGCTTGGGTCACCAGATCCTGGCTCTGGCCAGTGGCGCCAAGACCTTCAAGATGAAGTTCGGCCACCATGGTGCGAACCATCCGGTCAAAGATCTGGATACCGGCCGCGTCTCGATCACCAGCCAGAACCATGGTTTTGCGGTCGACGCCGGATCGCTTCCCGCGAATCTGCGTGCCACCCACATCAGCCTGTTCGACGGCAGCCTTCAAGGCATCGCCCGGACCGACAAGCCTGCCTTCAGTTTCCAGGGGCACCCCGAAGCCAGCCCAGGGCCGCACGACATCGGCACCCTGTTTGACCGCTTTGTCTCCCTGATGGCCAAGGAATAAAAAGAATGCCCAAGCGTACCGACCTCGAGAGCATCCTCATCATTGGCGCCGGCCCCATCGTCATCGGCCAGGCCTGCGAATTCGATTACTCCGGCGCCCAGGCCTGCAAGGCCCTGCGCGAAGAGGGCTACCGCGTCATTTTGGTCAACAGCAATCCGGCGACCATCATGACCGACCCGGAGATGGCCGATGCGACCTACATCGAGCCCATCACTTGGCAGGTGGTCGAGAAGATCATCGCCAAGGAGCGGCCTGATGCCGTGCTGCCGACCATGGGCGGACAGACCGCGCTGAATTGCGCGCTTGATCTGCACCATCACGGTGTGCTGGCGAAGTATGGTGTCGAGATGATCGGTGCCAACGAGCACGCGATCGAAAAGGCCGAGGACCGCCAGAAGTTCAAGGACGCGATGACCAAGATCGGCCTGGGCTCGGCCAAGTCCGGCATCGCACATTCGATGGAGGAGGCCTGGGCCGTTCAGCGTCGCATCCAGCACGAGATCGGTGGGTCGGGCTTCCCGATGGTCATCCGCCCCAGCTTCACGCTGGGCGGCAGCGGCGGCGGTATCGCTTACAACCCCGAGGAATTCGAGGAGATCTGCAAGCGTGGCCTGGACCTCTCGCCGACCAAAGAGTTGCTGATCGAAGAAAGCTTGCTCGGCTGGAAAGAGTATGAGATGGAGGTCGTGCGCGATCGCGCTGACAACTGCATCATCGTCTGCTCGATCGAAAACCTGGATCCGATGGGCATCCACACCGGCGACTCCATCACCGTGGCGCCAGCGCAGACTCTGAGTGACCGCGAGTACCAGATGCTGCGCAACGCCTCGATCGCGATCCTGCGCGAAATCGGCGTCGACACCGGCGGCTCGAACGTCCAGTTTTCGATCAACCCGGCCAATGGCCGCATGATCGTGATCGAGATGAACCCGCGCGTGTCGCGCAGTTCGGCACTGGCCTCCAAGGCAACCGGGTTCCCGATCGCCAAGATCGCCGCCAAGCTCTCAGTCGGCTACACCCTGGACGAACTGAAGAATGACATCACAGGTGGCGCCACCCCGGCCTCGTTCGAGCCCTCGATCGACTACGTGGTCACCAAGATCCCGCGCTTTGCGTTCGAGAAATTCCCGATGGCCGACCAGCGCCTGACCACGCAGATGAAGTCGGTCGGGGAGGTGATGGCGATGGGCCGCAGCTTCCAGGAAAGCTTCCAGAAGGCCTTGCGTGGCCTGGAGACCGGCATTGACGGCCTGACCCCGCGCAGCACCGATCGCGAGGAAATCACCGAGCAGATCGGCGAGGCCAAGCCGGACCGCATCCTTTACCTGGCGGATGCCTTCCGCGTGGGCATGCCTTTTGATGAGATTCAGCGCGAGACCTCCATCGACCCCTGGTTCCTCCGGGAGATCGAGGAGATCGTGCGTGCCGAGCAGGCGCTGAGCGGCCGCAACCTGGCCGCGCTGGATGCCGCTACTCTGCGTGCCTACAAGCAAATGGGCTTCTCGGACCGGCGCCTGGCGACCCTGCTGGGCACCAATCAGCACGAACTGCGCGCGCGGCGTCATCAACTGGGCATTCGCCCGGTTTACAAGCGGGTGGACACCTGTGCGGCCGAGTTCGCCACGCAAACGGCTTACCTGTACTCGACCTACGACGAGGAGTGCGAGGCCGAACCGACCGACAAGAAGAAGATCATGGTGCTGGGTGGCGGCCCGAACCGCATTGGTCAGGGCATCGAGTTCGACTACTGCTGCGTGCACGCAGCGATGGCGATGCGCGAGGACGGCTACGAGACCATCATGGTCAATTGCAATCCCGAGACCGTCTCGACGGACTACGACACCAGCGACCGTCTCTACTTCGAGCCGGTGACGCTGGAGGATGTGCTGGAAATCGTCGCCAAGGAGAAGCCGGTTGGCGTGATCGTGCAGTACGGCGGGCAGACGCCGCTCAAGCTCGCTCTGGATCTCGAACGTGCCGGCGTGCCCATCATCGGCACCACGCCCGATTCGATCGACATCGCCGAGGACCGCGAGCGCTTTCAGAAGCTTCTGCATGAGTTGGGCCTCAAGCAGCCGCCCAACCGCACCGCGCGCACCGAAGAGGCTGCAATTGCGCTGGCCAACGAGATCGGCTACCCCCTGGTGGTGCGCCCGAGCTATGTGCTGGGTGGTCGCGCAATGGAGATCGTGCACGGTGACAAGGACCTGGAGCGCTACATGCGCGAGGCGGTGCGCGTGTCCGACAAGTCGCCCGTGCTGTTGGACCGTTTCCTGGAGGATGCCGTCGAGGTCGACGTCGACTGCATCAGCGATGGCGAGGACGTGCTGATCGGCGGCATCATGGAGCACATCGAAGCCGCCGGCATTCACAGCGGCGACTCGGCCTGCTCGCTGCCGCCTTACACGCTGGCCGAGGACGTCAAGGACGAGCTGCGCCGCCAGACCGCGGCAATGGCCAAGGCGCTCAAGGTCGTCGGCCTGATGAATGTGCAGTTCGCCATCCAGGGCGACGTGGCGCGCGGCCTGTCCGCATGTACCGTTTACGTGCTGGAAGTGAACCCCCGTGCTTCGCGTACCGTGCCCTTTGTGTCCAAGGCGACCGGCCAGCAACTGGCCAAGATCGCTGCGCGCTGCATGGCCGGCGTCAAGCTGAAGGATCAAAAGGGGCTGGGGGGCGGTGCGCCGTGCGAGATCACGCCGCCTTACTACAGCGTCAAGGAAGCGGTCTTCCCCTTCAACAAATTCCCCGGCGTGGATCCTATCCTCAGCCCCGAAATGCGCTCCACCGGTGAAGTCATGGGTGCGGCAAAGACTTTCGGCGAAGCCATGCTGAAGAGCCAGATCGGTGCAGGCTCGCGCCTGCCGCGTTCGGGCAATGTCCTCATCACCGTGAAGAACAGCGACAAGGCGCGCGCCGTGGCCCTGGCCAAGGATCTGCATGAGCTGGGCTTCGGCGTCATCGCCACTCGGGGTACCGCGGCGGCCATCGAAGCCATCGGCGTGCCGGTGCGCATGATGAACAAGATCAAAGAGGGCCGTCCCAACATCGCCGATGCGATCAAGGGCGGCGATATTCAGCTCGTGTTCACCACCGTTGACGAGACCCGCACCGCCATTGCCGACAGTCGCTACATCCGTCAGGCCGCACTGGCCAACCGTGTGACTTACTACACCACCATGGCGGGGTGCGAAGCTGCGGTGGAGGGCATGAAGCATCAGGAAGGCTTGCTGGTGCGATCCCTGCAAGAGCTGCACGCCGAGCTCGCCTAAAATTCGGCCCTGTCCATTGCCGCCGCTCCTGGCTTGCCGGGTGCGGCGGCTTGCTTTTGACCCGAGAACAACCATGGCCACCATTCCCCTGACCAAGCGCGGTGCCGAGCTGCTGCGCGAAGAGTTGCACCGCCTCAAGACCGTGGAGCGCCACGCCGTGATTCAGGCCATCGCCGAGGCGCGCGCCCAGGGTGATCTGAGCGAAAACGCCGAGTACGACGCGGCCAAGGACAAGCAAGGCTTCATCGAGGGCCGCATCCAGGAACTGGAAGGCAAGCTCGCGGCCGCCAAGGTCATCAACCCGGCGGAGTTGGATGCCGGCGGCAAAGTGGTGTTTGGCGCCACCGTGCTGCTCTCCGATGAGAGCAGCGGCAATGAAGTGACCTACCAAATCGTGGGTGACGACGAGGCCGACTTGAAGACCGGCCGCATTTCGATCAGCTCGCCGATCGCACGGGCCCTGATCGGCAAGGAAGCCGGTGATGTGGCCAGCTACCAAGCACCGGGCGGCGAGCGCAGCTACGAGATCGTTGAGGTGCGCTACGTCTAAGGCGTTGCGGGTGCGCTCGCTGCTGGCAGCCCTGTGGGCGGGCCAGCTGCTGACGGTGGCGCTGCTCGCAGCGCCCAATGCCTTCGCCACGCTGGCGCGGCCGGAAGCCGGCGCCTATGTGGCCCGTCTCTTTCTGCTGGACGCGCGCCTCAGCCTGGTGCTGGGCGTCTTGCTGATGCTGAGCGAGCAGCGTTTGCAGCGCCTGGCCCATGCCGAGCGCCTGCACTTCAACGCGGCCCTCTTGCTTCCCTTGCTGGCGGTCTTCCTGACCGTGCTGGGCTTTGACGTGCTGCAGCCGCTGATGCAGCAGGCCAAGGAACTGGGCCAAGCCCGCTTCGCTTGGCTGCACGCGGGCAGCATGGCCGCTTTCGCGGCCAAGACGGGCGTTGTGCTCGTCCTGGCTTGGAAGACGCGGTGAGGGCCGGGCTCAGCCGCCCTTCTTGCTCTGCATGCGCGGCTTGGCACGCTTGACGATGCCGCCGGCCGTGACGCGCTCATTGCCCATCACGCGCAGGCTCTTGACCTGCGGCCGCTGGAACTTGCCCTTCGAGGCTTTGACCACCTTGACGATGCGCGGCGCAGCCTTGGCCTTGTCGTCCGGCGCCTTGACCTTTTCAGGAATGGGGCGCCAGATGACGAAAAGCTTGCCGATGTGCTGGACCGGTGCGGCGCCGAGGGATTCGCACAGCAGTGCAAAAGCCCCTTCTCGGGCGGCGCGATCGTCCATCATGGCGCGTACCTTGATCAAGCCATGGGCGTTGAGCGCGGCGTCGGTTTCCTTGGTGACCGCAGGGGTGAGGCCGTCGGCCCCGATCATCACCACCGGTTCCAGATGATGGGCCTGGGCGCGCAATTCGCGGCGCTGGGCGCTATTGAGTATCAAAGCAGTCATTCGCGGATTATCGTGGTGCGATGAAAGTTCAGACGAAGAGCAAGAAGGTCAACAAGGCTTGGCTCAATGACCATGTCACCGATCCCTATGTGCGTCAGGCGCAGAAGGAGGGCTATCGCTCGCGCGCGGCCTACAAGCTGAAGGAGATCGACGAGCAGCTGGGGCTGATCAAGCCCGGCCAGCTGGTGGTGGATCTGGGTGCCGCGCCCGGCGCCTGGAGTCAGTACCTGCGCCGTCGCTTCGCGCCCAAGGTGGCAGGGCAGGGCGGGGCGGCGGTCGGCGAGCTCAATGGCCGCATCGTGGCGCTGGATCTGCTCGAGTTCGAACCGGTCGAGGGCGTCCAGTTCATCCAAGGCGACTTCCGCGAGGAGGCCGTGGCCAATCAGCTGGCCGAGGCCCTGGGCGGTGCGGCGGTGGATCTGGTCGTGTCCGACATGGCGCCCAACCTCTCCGGCGTCGAGAACGTCGACGCGGCGCGCATCGAGCACCTGATCGAGCTGGCGCTGGACTTCTGCCAGCAGCACCTCAAGTCCGAAGGTGCCTTGGTGGCCAAGGTCTTTCATGGCAGTGGTTACAGCCAACTGGTCGAACTGTTCAGGCAAAACTTTCAGGTCGTCAAGCCGATCAAGCCCAAGGCCAGCCGGGATCGGTCGGCAGAAACCTTTTTGGTGGGCATGCGCCTCAAGCGTGCGGCGCGCTGAGGACTTGAACTCCCTAGAATGGCCCCCACTTGCGCGCTGGTGCCACGCTCCGCATCGGGGCAAACCCGGCGTTTGGAAGGATTGAAGTGAACAACCCCTGGTTTTCGAAGATCGCCGTCTGGGCAGTGATCCTGCTGGTGCTCTTCACCGTCTTCAAGCAGTTCGACCGCGCCAATGCCCGCGGCGAGCAGATGCAGTACTCGGAGTTCCTGGTCGAGGTCAACGCGGGGCGCATCGGTGCGGCCAAGCTGATCGAAGGCCCGGGCGGTGTCGAGATCATCGCCAAGACCAATGACGGGCGCGACATCCGGGTCCAGGGCGGATTCTCCGACCGCGGCCTGACCGGCGACCTGATCCGCAACAACGTGAAGTTCAGCTTCGAGAAGCGCGAGGAGCAGGGCCTCCTGATGACTCTGCTGCTGAGCTGGGGCCCGATGCTGCTGCTGATCGGCGTGTGGATCTACTTCATGCGCCAGATGCAGGGCGGCGGCAAGGGCGGTGCCTTCAGCTTCGGCAAGAGCAAGGCACGCATGCTGGACGAGAACAACAACTCGACCACGTTCGCCGACGTAGCCGGCTGCGACGAGGCCAAGGAAGAGGTCAAGGAGCTGGTCGACTTCCTGAAAGACCCCCAGAAGTTCCAAAAGCTCGGCGGCCGCATCCCGCGGGGCGTGCTGCTGGTCGGCCCCCCGGGCACCGGCAAGACCCTGCTGGCGAAGGCCATTGCGGGCGAAGCCAAGGTGCCCTTCTTCACGATCTCGGGCTCCGACTTCGTCGAAATGTTCGTCGGCGTAGGCGCGGCGCGCGTGCGCGACATGTTCGAGCAGGCCAAGAAGAACGCACCTTGCATCATCTTCATCGATGAAATCGACGCCGTGGGCCGCCATCGCGGTGCCGGCCTGGGTGGCGGCAACGACGAGCGTGAGCAGACCTTGAACCAGATGCTGGTCGAGATGGATGGCTTCGAGACCAATCTCGGCGTCATCGTCATGGCTGCCACCAACCGCCCGGACATCCTGGATCCGGCCCTGCTGCGCCCGGGCCGCTTTGACCGCCAGGTCTATGTGACCCTGCCGGACATCCGCGGTCGCGAGCAGATCCTGAATGTGCACATGCGCAAGGTGCCGCTGGGTGGCGACGTGAAGGCCGAGATCATTGCCCGTGGTACGCCCGGCTTCTCGGGTGCTGATCTGGCCAACCTGGTCAACGAGGCCGCCCTGTTCGCTGCGCGTCGCAACGCCCGCATCGTGGAGATGATCGATTTCGAGCGTGCCAAGGACAAGATCCTGATGGGCGCCGAGCGCAAGTCCATGGTGATGGACGAGGAGGAGCGCAAGAACACCGCCTATCACGAGGCAGGCCACGCGCTGATCGGCAAGCTGCTGCCCAAGCTCGATCCGGTGCACAAGGTCACCATCATTCCGCGCGGTCGTGCGCTGGGCGTGACGGTCTCCCTGCCGGAGAAGGACCGCTACAGCACCGACAAGATTCGCATGTTGTCGACCATCGCCATGTTGTTCGGCGGTCGCATTGCCGAAGAGGTGTTCATGAACCAGATGACCACCGGCGCCAGCAACGATTTCGAGCGGGCCACCTCCATCGCCCGTGACATGGTGATGCGCTATGGCATGACGGACAGCCTCGGCCCGATGGTCTATGCCGAGAACGAAGGCGAAGTGTTTTTGGGTCGCTCGGTCACGCAGACCAAGAACATCTCGGAAGAGACCATGCGCAAGGTGGACACCGAGGTGCGCAAGATCATCGACGAGCAGTACAGCCGTGCCCGTCAGTTGATTGAAGAGCACTCCGACAAGATGCATGCGATGGCCAAGGCGCTGCTCGAATGGGAAACCATCGACGGCGAGCAGGTCGAGGACATCATGCAGGGCCGGCCGCCGCGCCCGCCGAAAGAGTCCTCCGGAGGCACCGGCGGAACGGCGGGTGGTGATGGCGCCGCACCGCCCGTCACGGGCAGTGCCACGGCGACGGTCTGACCGCTGCGTGAATCCGCAAGGGCCCTGAGGGGCCCTTTGTTTTGCGCCACGCCCTTGCCCTCTGATCCCATGCACTGGCAAACCACCCGATTTGACATCGACCTGACCCAAGCACGGGTGATGGGCATCGTCAATCTGACCGCGGATTCGTTCTCAGACGGCGGCCAGTGGCTGGACGCCCGTGCGGCGCTGCAGCACGCCGAGCAGTTGCTGCGGGAAGGCGCGGAGCTGCTGGACCTGGGGGCGGAATCCAGTCGTCCGGGGGCGCAACCCGTGCCGGCCGATCAGGAGTGGGACCGCCTCCAGCCGGTATTGAAGGAACTGGTGCACTGGGGAGTGCCCTTGTCGGTCGATACCTGCAAGCCCATGGTGATGCAGCGTGCGCTGGACCTGGGTGTGGATGTCATCAATGACATTCAGGCGCTGCAGCAAGAAGGTGCTGTCGAAGTCCTGGCACGCTACCCAAGTGCTGGGGTCTGCCTGATGCACATGCGCGGGGAGCCACGCACCATGCAGTCGCTCACCTTCTATGCAGATCTGGTGGCGGAGGTGCATGAGTTCCTGAAAGGGCGCATGCGCGTGCTGCTGGAGCTTGGCCTGCAACCCGCTCAGATCGCACTCGATCCGGGCTTCGGTTTTGCGAAGACGCCGGAACAGAATCTGGAACTGGGGCGCCGCTTGGCGGAACTGCAGGCACTGGGAGCTCCCTTGCTGGTGGGTTGGTCCAGGAAATCGACCCTGGGATGGCTGACCGGCCGCAGCGTGGGGCAACGCCTGCCGGCCAGTTTGGGCGCGCTGCTGGCCGCGGTGAGCGAGGGTGCCCGCATCGTGCGCGTGCACGACGTCGCAGCGACGGTCGACGCCCTGCGTGCCTGGCAAGCCTTGAAGCCCCAGCGCGGACAATGAATCCAATCGAATCCAACACAGGATCCAAACAATGAGTCGTCAGTATTTCGGCACGGATGGCATTCGCGGCACGGTGGGCGTGGCGCCCATCACCGCCGACTTCGCCCTGCGCCTGGGTCAGGCCGTTGGCCAAGTGCTCAAGCGCAGCCAGGCGCGGCCGGCCGTGCTTATCGGCAAGGACACACGCATCTCCGGCTACATGCTGGAGTCTGCGCTGGAGGCGGGCTTGGTGTCGGTGGGGGTGGACGTGCTGTTGACCGGCCCGTTGCCCACGCCAGGCGTGGCTTACCTGACGCGTGCGCTGCGCCAGGATCTGGGCGTGGTGATCAGCGCGTCGCACAACCCCTTCGAGGACAACGGCATCAAGTTCTTTTCTGCCAAAGGGGAAAAGCTGCCGGACGCCTGGGAGCTGGAGGTCGAAGCAGCATTGATGGACCCGCCGGCCTACGTCGACAGCCGGCAACTGGGCAAGGCGCGCAAGCTTGCCGATGCGCGTGGTCGTTATGTGGAGTTCTGTAAGTCCTGCTTTGGGGCGGACCTGTCGCTGCGCGGACTCAAGATCGTTATCGATGCGGCTCACGGCGCGGCGTACCACGTGGCACCGGATGTGCTGCATGAACTGGGAGCCGAAGTCATCGCCATCGGCTGCAGTCCGGATGGCTACAACATCAACGCCGGTTTTGGTGCGACCGCGCCGCAGGCCTTGCAGCAGGCCGTGCGCCAGCACGGCGCGCACTATGGTGTGGCCCTGGATGGAGACGCGGATCGCCTGCAGCTGATTGACGCCAGCGGACGTCTGTTCAATGGCGACGAGCTGCTGTACCTGATGGTGCAGGATCGCTTGCAGCAAGGCCTGCAGGTGCCCGGTGCCGTTGGCACCTTGATGACCAACATGGCCGTCGAAGTGGCCCTGCGGCGCTCGGGGGTCGATTTCGTGCGCGCCAAGGTGGGTGACCGCTATGTGCTGGAAGAGCTGAGCGCACGCGGGTGGGAGTTGGGTGGTGAAGGCTCCGGGCATTTGCTGGCGCTGGACAAGCACACCACCGGCGACGGGATTGTCAGCGCACTGCTGGTGCTGCAGTCCGTGGTGCGCTCGGGGCGCTCGGTGGCCGAACAACTTGGTGAGGTACAGCTGTTCCCGCAGACCCTGATCAATGTGCGGCTGCAGCCAGGGCAGGACTGGCGTGCCAATCCGCAGCTCGGACAGGTTCAGGCCGAGGTGACGGAGGAGCTGGGTGAGCGCGGCCGGGTCCTGATTCGCCCCTCGGGCACCGAACCTCTGGTGCGGGTGATGGTGGAGGCCGCCGACGCGGCGCAGGCCCAGCGTTGCGCCGAGCGCCTCGCCGCCACGCTCCGCTGAGCCCATGCGCGGTCTGCAGGCAGGCTTGGCCCTGTTGATCCTGGCCCTGGCCGTGCTGCTGCCCTTGCACGTGCCCGGCGTGGCGGACTCTGCCTGGCTGAGCACCAGCATGGCCGCCGCGATCACTGCGCTGGGCTGGGGTCTGTTGGGTACCTGGCGGGTGCGCGCCCTGCTGGCCTGGTTGCGTCAGCCACGCGAGCGCGTCGCTCCGGTCTTAGGTGGGGCATTTGCCGAGCTGATCTACCGCATCGAGCGCCTGCTTGACGGCGCGCGACGTGATTCCGAACGCGAGCGCTTGCGCTTGCAGAATTTCCTGTCGGCTATTGAGGCTTCGCCCAATGGCGTGCTGCTGCTCGACGCCAACGAGCAGATCGTCTGGCTGAACAGTCAGGCTGCGGACCATTTCGGGCTTCATCCCGAGCGCGACCTGATGCAGCGCATCACCAATCTGGTTCGGCACCCCGATTTCGTGCGCTACCTGCAGTCCAACCAGTACCAGCAGATGCTGACCGTGCCCCTGCATGACGGCCGCAGCCTGGCATTGACCCTGCGCCATTACGGCGAGGGTGCCCGGTTGCTGCTGAGCCAGGATGTCAGTGAGCGGGAGCGCACCGAGGCCATGCGTCGTGACTTTGTCGCCAATGTCTCGCATGAGATCCGGACCCCTCTGGCGGCGCTGACAGGATTTGTCGAAACCATGGCCACCCTGCCGCTGCAGGAGGGGGAGCGCGCGCGTGTGCTGGAGTTGATGCGCCAGCAGTCCCAGCGCATGCAGTCGCTGGTGGATGACTTGCTGACGCTTGCGCGGCTGGAGGGCAGTCCGCGACCGCCGGCGGATGCCTGGTGGAGCCTGGACGACCTGCTGGACCT
>JBDHSJ010000073.1:0-17657 GCA_039808065.1 Burkholderiaceae bacterium
CCCTGATGCCCTTCAGCGAGCACCACAGCGTGGACCACCCGGTCAGCCTGTACGCCGCCACCAAGAAGGCCAACGAGCTGATGGCGCACACCTACAGCCATCTGTACCGCCTGCCCACCACCGGCTTGCGCTTCTTCACGGTCTACGGCCCCTGGGGCCGGCCGGACATGGCGCTGTTCCTGTTCACCAAGGCCATCCTGGAAGGTCGTGCCATCGACGTGTTCAATCACGGCCAGATGGTGCGCGACTTCACCTACATCGACGACATCGCCGAAGGCGTGGTGCGGGTGCTGGACCGCCCGGCCGAGCCAGAGGTTGGCTACGACCCGATCCAGGCCGACCCGGCGCGCTCGAACGCGCCCTATCGCGTGTTCAACATCGGCAACCACGACCCCGTGACGCTGATGCAGTTCATCGAGGCCATCGAAGCCGCGATCGGCATGGAAGCCAAGAAGAACTTCATGGACCTGCAGCCGGGCGATGTGCCGGCCACGCATGCCGATGTGTCGGAGCTGGAGGCCTACACCGGCTTCAAGCCGGCCATGCCGGTGCCGCAGGGCATCAAGAACTTCGTTGCCTGGTACCGCGACTATTTCAAAGCCTGATCAAAGCGGGGTCAGGTCCTTCAGGGCCTGGCCCTTCAGATCCTTGTCTGCCAGCAGCGGCGCCACGCCCACGTCCGGCCAACGGATGCCGATATCCGCATCGTTCCAGCGCACGCAGCCCTCGGCCTGCGGGGCGTAGTAGTCGGTGGTCTTGTAAAGGAAATCGGCCGAGTCGCTCAGGGTCAGGAAGCCATGGCCGAAGCCGGGCGGGATCCAGAGCTGGCGGTGGTTGTCGGCGTTCAGCTCCACCCCGACCCAACGGCCGAACGTGGCGCTGCCTTGGCGCAGGTCCACGGCCACGTCGAACACCGCTCCGGCCACGCAGCGCACCAGCTTGCCTTGGGCATGTGGGGCGCGCTGGAAGTGCAGGCCGCGCAGCACGCCCTTGGCCGAGCGGCTGTGGTTGTCCTGCACGAAGTGCACGGGGCTGCCGACGGCGGCGTTGAAGCGCGCCTCGTTCCAGCTCTCGGTGAAGAAACCGCGCGCATCGCCGAACACCCGGGGCTCCAGGATCAGCACGCCGGGCAGGGCGGTTTCAATGACGTTCATGGGTCAATCTCTGCAGGTACTGGCCGTACTGCGTCTTGGCCAGAGGGGCGGCCAGGCGCAGCAGCTGTTCGGTGTCGATCCAGCGCTTGGCGTAGGCGATCTCTTCGGGGCAGGCCACCTTGAGTCCCTGGCGCTTTTCCAGCGTGGCGATGAACTGGCCGGCTTCGAGCAGACTGTCATGCGTGCCGGTGTCCAGCCAAGCATAGCCGCGGCCCATGATCGAGACATGCAGCTGCTGCATGGCCAGGTAGCGGGCGTTCAGATCGGTGATCTCCAGCTCGCCGCGCGGGCTGGGCTTGAGCTCTCGGGCCAGATCGCAGACCTGGCTGTCGTAGAAGTACAGACCCGTCACCGCGTATTGGCTCTTCGGCACCTTGGGCTTTTCCTCGATCGAGACGGCGCGCTGCTGGGCGTCGAACTCGACCACGCCATAGCGCTCGGGATCGGTGACGTGATACGCAAACACGGAGGCGCCCTGCTGGCGCGCATCGGCCTCATGCAGCAGCACCGGCAGGTGGTGGCCGTAGAAGATGTTGTCGCCCAGTACCAGGCTGGAGGGTGCATTGCCGATGAACTCGCGCCCGATCAGGAAGGCCTGCGCCAGGCCATCGGGGCTGGGCTGCACCGCATAACGAATGCTCATGCCCCACTGGCTGCCGTCGCCCAGCAGTTGCTCAAAGCGCGGCGTGTCCTGCGGGGTGGAGATCAGCAGCACCTCGCGGATGCCGGCCAGCATCAGGGTGCTCAAGGGGTAATAAACCATCGGCTTGTCGTACACCGGCAGCAGCTGCTTGCTGACGGCCAGCGTGGCCGGGTGCAGGCGCGTGCCGGCGCCACCGGCCAGGATGATGCCCTTGCGATTGCTGGTCATCCGATCACCTCGTCAAGCATGCGGCGTACACCCTGCTCCCAATGGGGCAGGCGCAGGCCGAACGTGGTTTCAAAGCGGCGGCAATCCAGGCGCGAGTTGAGCGGCCGGCGCGCGGGGGTGGGGTAGTCGGCGCTGGGGATGCCTTGAACCTGATGGCAGCGCAGGGCCTGCCCCTTGGCGCGGGCCTGCTCGATGACGAAGCGGGCGTAGTCCGCCCAGTTCGTTTCGCCGCCGGCGCACAGGTGGTAGGTGCCGGAGAGGCTGCGTTGCGCCAGCAGGCCGCGCAGCGCATGAGCGGCGCAGTCGGCCAGCAGCTCGGCCCCGGTGGGCGCGCCCACCTGATCGTTCACCACGCGCAGCTGCTCGCGCTCGGCAGCCAGCTTGAGCATGGTCTTGGCGAAGTTGCCGCCGCGCGCCGCATAGACCCAGGAGGTGCGCAGGATCAGGTGCGTGCAGCCGCTGGCGCGAATGCCTTCCTCGCCTTGCAGCTTGGTGGCGCCGTAGACCGACAGCGGGCCGGTGGCGGCGCTTTCGTCTCGCGCCTGGTTGCCGCTGCCGTCGAAGACGTAATCGGTGCTGTAGTGCACGAGCGGAATGCCCAGCTCGGCGGCGAGCTTCGCCAGGCGCGTGGGCGCCTCGGCGTTGATGCGCTGTGCCAGCTCGGACTCACTCTCGGCCTTGTCCACCGCCGTGTAGGCGGCAGCATTGACGATGGCCTGCGGGCCGGCCGCTCGAACCCTGGCGATCAGTGCGTCGGGCTGGGACAGATCGGCACGTTCGCGGTCCCAGGCCAGGACCTCGCCCAGCGGCGCCAAGGCACGCTGCAGCTCCCAACCCACCTGGCCCTTGGCGCCCAATAGAACGAGCTTCATGCGTATTGCTTTTCCATCCAGTCGCGGTAGGCGCCGCTTTGCACGCGCGCCACCCAGTCCGGGTGGTCGAGGTACCACTGCACGGTCTTGTGGATGCCGGTCTCGAAGGTCTCGGCCGGGCGCCAGCCCAGCTCGCGCTCGATCTTGCGGGCGTCGATGGCGTAGCGGCGGTCGTGGCCGGGGCGGTCTTTGACGTAGGTGATCAGTCGCTCGTATGGCCCTTCGCTGCTCGGGCGCAGCTGGTCCAGCAGGGCGCAGACGGTCTTGACGATGTCGATGTTGGCCTTCTCGTTCCAGCCGCCGACGTTGTAGGTCTCGCCCACGCGGCCCTTGGCCAGCACGGCGCGGATGGCACTGCAGTGGTCCTTCACATAGAGCCAGTCGCGGATCTGCTGGCCGTCGCCGTACACCGGCAGGGGCTTGCCTGCCAGGGCGTTGACGATCATCAGCGGGATCAGCTTCTCCGGGAAATGGAAGGGCCCGTAGTTGTTGCTGCAGTTGGTGGTGAGCACCGGCAGCCCATAGGTGTGGTGCCAGGCGCGCACCAGGTGGTCGCTGGCGGCCTTGCTGGCGCTGTAGGGGCTGTTGGGCTCATAGGGGTGGGTCTCCGTGAAGGCGGGTGCACCGGGCTTCAGGCTGCCGTAAACCTCATCGGTGCTGACATGCAGGAAACGGAAGTCGCCGCGGATGTCCTCACTCAGTCCCGACCAGTAGGCGCGCGCCGCCTCCAGCAGCGTGAACGTGCCCTCGACGTTGGTCTTGATGAAGGCGGCCGGACCATGGATGGAGCGGTCCACATGGCTCTCGGCGGCGAAGTGCAGGATGGCGCGGGGCTGGCGCGTGGTCAGCAGCTGGTCGAGCAGGGCGCGGTCGCCGATGTCGCCATGCACGAAGTGGTGGCGCTCATCGCCCTTCAGGCTGGCGAGGTTCTCGCGGTTGCCGGCATAGGTCAGCGCGTCGAGTGTGACGACCTTTTCCTGGCTTTGCGCCAGCCAGTCGAGCACGAAGTTGCTGCCGATGAAGCCGGCGCCGCCGGTGACGAGGATGGTCATGATCTGCCGTAAGTGTCTTGGAAACGGACGATGTCGTCCTCACCCAGATAGCTGCCGCTCTGCACTTCGATGATCTCCAGCGGCACCTTGCCGGGGTTGGCTAGGCGGTGCACCTCGCCCAGCGGGATGTAGGTGCTCTGGTTCTCGCTCAGCAGCGTGGTCCTGTCGCCCACCGTCACTTCGGCCGTGCCGCTGACGACGATCCAATGCTCGGCGCGGTGGTGGTGCATCTGCAGGCTCAAGGAGGCCCCTGGCTTGACCTGGATGCGCTTGACCTGGAAGCGCTCGCCATGGTCGATGCCGTCGTACCAGCCCCAGGGGCGGTGCACCTTGCGATGCAGCAGCTGTTCGCCGCGCCCTTCCTTCTGCAGGCGCTCGACGATGGCCTTGACTTCCTGGCTGCGCGCGCGATCGATCACCAGCACGGCGTCCGGCGTCTCCACCACCATCACGTTCTCCACCCCCACGGCGGCCACCAGGCGAGAGCCGGCGTGCACCAGGGTGTTGCGGCAGTTGGAGAGCAGGGCGTCGCCACGCGTCACGTTGCCCGCGCTGTCCTTCTCGCCCACCTGCCAGACGGCTTCCCAGGCCCCCAGGTCGTTCCAGCCGGCGCTCAAGGGCACCATGGCCAGCGGATGGGCGCTGCCGGGGCAACGCTCCATCACCGCGTAGTCCACCGATTCGCTGGGCACGGCGGCAAAGAGGGTCTTGTCCGGGCGCACGAACACGCTGTCCTGCTGGCGCTGGTCAAACGCCGCCCCGGTGGCGGCCAGGATGTCGGGGCGGAACTCGCGCAGCGCCTGGAGCCAGCTGCTGGCGCGCATCACGAACATGCCGGCGTTCCAGCTGTAGCCGCCTTCGCTCAGGTAGCGCTGGGCCGTCGGCAGGTCGGGCTTTTCCACAAAGGCCTGCACCACCTCCCCGGCGCTGCGGATATAGCCGTAACCGGTCTCGGGGCGGTCGGGCGTCACGCCCAGCACCACCAGGCTGCCATCAGCGGCGCGGCGGGCGGCCTGGCGCATGGCGGCGCCAAACGCGGCGGGGTCGCTGACGGTCTGGTCAGCCGGCGTGACCACCAGGATGGGGTCGCGGCCCTCCAGCGAAGCCTGCAGCGCCGCCAGGGTCACGGCCGGGGCGGTGTTGCGCCCGCAGGGCTCCAGCAGCACGGCGCCGGGCGCCAGGCGTACCTCGCGCAGTTGCTCCAGCACCAGGAAGCGGTGTTCCTCGTTGCCCACCACCAGCGGGGCGGCCACGGCCAGGTCGGGCTCGGCCAGCGCCGCCAGGCGTTCGGCGGCCTGCTGGAACAGGCTGCTGTTGCCGGACAGCACCAGGAACTGCTTGGGGTAACCGGCGCGCGAAAGCGGCCACAGCCGCGTGCCGCTGCCGCCGGCCATGATGACCGGCTGGATGTCGAGGGGGGTGCTCATGGCGGAATGCTGATGAATGCTGCCGCAGAGCGGCACAGGGCTGGGATCGTAGTGGAGGGGGTATCGCGTGCCCGTCGGCCGCCCCCTGGGCAGGGGGCTTCCTAGAATGTCCGGATGCTGATCGAACCCTTTGCCCCCGCCCTGCAGGAACAGCTGGTGCTGTGGTTGAACCATGTGATGAGCCGCGAGCCCGCCGCCATGGCCAAGCTGAAAGATTTTGTGGGGCGCCGCCTGAGCGTGGCGGTGCGTGGCGCTCCGGCCTGGGCGCCGCAGCTGCCCGATCTGCACCTGGCCATCACCCCCGCCGGGCTCTTCGAGCGCCTGGCGCCCGAGGAAGCTGGTGAGGCCTCGCTGACCATCGAACTGGACGCCAGCAATCCGCTGCAATCTGCCTTGGCGGCCCTGAAGGGTCAACGCGAGGGTGTCAACGTGCGCGGTGACGCGGCCCTGGCCGGTGCGGTGAACTGGCTGTTCGACAACCTGCGTTGGGACCCGGCGGACGACATCGCCCGCTTCGTGGGCCCCGCGCCGGCGCAGATGCTGGCCCAGGCGGCCGAAGGCCTGAAGGCTGCTCTGAGCGGCTTGCTGAACAAGACCCGTTGATGCGGCGCTTCCTGCGCCTGGCGCTGATTCTTTGGACCATCGTCCGCTACGGCCTGGACGATCTGGCCCTGTCTGGCTTCACAGACCGGCGTGTGCGCTGGTTGCGCCGCCTCGTCAGCGTGGGGCGCAGCTGGGAGCAGCCGCGTGGCGTGCGCTTGCGCCTGGCGCTGGAGCGCCTGGGGCCGATCTTCGTCAAGTTCGGTCAGGTGCTCTCGACCCGGCGCGATCTGGTGCCGCCCGACATCGCCGAGGAGCTGGCGCGCCTGCAGGACCGCGTACCGCCCTTCTCGGCCGAGCTGAGTCGCCGCCTGGTCGAGCGCGCGTTCGCCAAGCCCATCGAGGCCCTGTTCGCGCGCTTTGACGCCGAACCGGTGGCCAGCGCCTCGATCGCCCAGGTGCACTTCGCACAGTTGCACGACGGCCGCGAGGTGGCAGTGAAGGTGCTGCGTCCGGGCATGCTGGACATCATCGAAGACGACCTGGGTCTGCTGCGCACGTTGGCGGCCTGGGTCGAGCGCCTCAGTGCCGATGGCCGGCGCCTGAAGCCGCGCGAGGTGGTGGCCGAGTTCGACATGTATTTGCATGACGAACTCGACCTGGTGCGCGAGGCCGCCAACGCCGCGCAGCTGCGCCGCAACATGGACGGCCTGAATCTGGTGATGGTCCCCGAGATGATTTGGGACCTGTGCACCGCCGAGGTCATCGTCATGCAACGCATGCACGGCCTGCCGATCAGCCAGGTGGACGGACTGCGCGAGGCCGGGGTGGACATCAAGAAGCTGGCGCGCGACGGCGTCACCATCTTCTTCACCCAGGTGTTCCGGGACGGCTTCTTCCATGCCGACATGCACCCCGGCAACATCCTTGTCAGCGTCGCGCCGGAGACCTTTCAGCGCTATGTGGCGCTCGATTTCGGCATCGTCGGCACGCTCTCCGAGTTCGACAAGGACTACCTGGCGCAGAACTTCGTGGCCTTCTTCCGGCGCGACTACAAGCGCGTCGCCGAGTTGCACGTCGAGTCCGGCTGGGTGCCGCCCGAGACCCGCATCGACGCACTCGAAGCCGCCATCCGCACCGTCTGCGAGCCCCAATTCGACCGCCCGCTCAAGGACATTTCGCTCGGCCAGGTGCTGCTGCGCCTCTTCCAGACCTCGCGCCGCTTCAATGTCGAGATCCAGCCCCAGCTGGTGCTGCTGCAGAAGACCCTGCTGAACGTCGAAGGTCTGGGGCGTCAGCTCGACCCTGATTTGGACCTCTGGGCCACCGCCAAGCCCTTCCTGGAGCGCTGGATGGATGAGCAGGTCGGCGCGCGCGCGCTGACGCGGGTCCTGAAGAAAGAGGCGCCGCGCCTGGCGCAATTCCTGCCTGAATTGCCGCGTTTGCTGCACGACGCCCTCAAGCAGCAGGCCGCCGGGCGCTCGACCGAGGCCACCCAGCAACTGGTGAACGAGCTGCGCCGCACCAACCGCATGCTGCAGTCGCTGTTGTGGGCGCTGCTGGGCTTCACCGGTGGCGCGGTGGTGGCGGTGCTGCTGCTGCGCTGGTTCCAGCTGCCCTTGCTTTGACCCGCGCTGGCGCTTGGCTGGGGCCACCGGGTTTGGGGTAAAGGTCTAGAAACCGGCGCCACCCCCGCCACCATAATCCCGCCCGCGCCGCCGCCCCCTGCCCGGGAGCCGCGGCGCCTTTCCATCTGTTCCGGTGCCGTGCCCATGAACACCACGCTGATCGTTTTCGTCGTTTTGTACCTGCTCGGCACCCTGGCCATCGGGGTCTGGGCCGGTTCCCGCATCAAGAACACCTCGGACTTCGCGATTGCCGGCCGCAGCCTGCCGCTGGTGATGGTGATCACCACCACCTTCGCCACCTGGTTCGGTGCCGAAACGGTGATGGGCATCCCGGCCAAGTTCGTGCAGGGCGGCCTCGGGGCCATCGTCGAGGACCCCTTTGGCGCCGGCACCTGCCTGATCCTGGTCGGCCTTTTCTTCGCCGCCAAACTCTACCGGCGCAACCTGCTGACCATCGGCGACTTCTACCGCCAGCGCTACGGCAAGGGTGTGGAAGTGTTCTGCTCGGCCGCCATCATCCTCAGCTACCTGGGTTGGGTGGCGGCGCAGATCACCGCGCTGGGCCTGGTGTTCAACGTGCTGACCAATGGCGCCATGAGCCCGGCCACCGGCATGATCATCGGCACCCTGGCGGTGCTGATCTATGTGGTGATCGGCGGCTTCCTGGCCGTGGCCTGGACGGACTTCATCCAGATGATCGTGCTGGTGGTCGGCTTGTCCGTGATCGCCATCTTCGCGGCCGATCTGGCCGGCGGCGCTGGCAAGGTGCTCGACCTGGCGACCCAGAAGGACCTGTGGAAGTTCTTCCCGGCGCCCACCTTCACCGAGATGGCGATGTTCATCGGCGCGGCCCTGACCATGATGCTGGGCTCGATTCCGCAGCAGGATGTGTTCCAGCGCGTGATGTCCGCCAAGGACGCCAAGACCGCCCAGCGTGGCGCGGTGATCGGCGGCACCGCCTACATCCTGTTCGCCTTTGTGCCGATGTTCATCGTCAGCGCCGCGGTGGTGGTGATGGGCAACGAGGTGATGGAGCTGGCCGCCAACGACTATCAGCGCGTGCTGCCTGCCTTCATCATGGGCAAGATGCCGTTGATCATGCAGATCCTGTTCTTTGGCGCTTTGCTGTCGGCCATCAAGAGCACGTCATCGGCCACCCTGCTGGCGCCCTCCACCAGCTTCGTCGAGAACATCCTCAAGCAGTTGCGCCCGGGCATGACGGACAAGCAGCAGCTGCTCGCGATGCGCTGGACCATCATCATCTTTGCCGGCCTGGTGCTGGCCTACGCCATTGCCATGCAGGGCACCTCGATCTACGAGCTGGTCTCGGCGGCCTACCAGGTCACCCTGGTGGGGGCTTTCATTCCGCTGGTGTTCGGCCTGTACTGGTCGCGTGCCAGCACCCAGGGCGCGATCTTCTCGCTGGTGGCGGGCGTGGGCACCTGGATCGCCTTCTTCCCGCAGGTCACCACCTGGGGCGAGGCCTTTCCCGGCCAGTTGGCCGGCCTGATTGCCGCGTTCTTCGGCATGGTGCTGGGCTCCTTGGCGCCACAGTGGCTGGCGAACCGCCACGAGCATGTCGATCACCACTTGAAGCCGCATCCCTGAGCCCCATCTGTTCCGGGCCTGCGCTCATTCCGCATGGCGGGATGAGGGTTTCTTAGAATCGCGGGCTTTTTGCCCGCTCCCGGAGTTGTCCCATGCCCATCTACGCCTATCGCTGCAGCGCCTGTGGCCATGCCAAGGATGTGCTGCAAAAGCTTTCCGACGCCCCTTTGAGCACCTGCCCGGCCTGTGGCGCCGACACCTTCGCCAAGCAGCTGACGGCAGCTGGTTTCCAGCTGAAGGGCTCGGGCTGGTACGCCACCGATTTCAAGGGGGGCGCCAGTGCGCCGGCGCCCGCGGAGGCTGCGCCGGCCCCGGCACCGGCCGCCGCCGGCTGCGGCACGGCCTGCAGCGGCTCCGGCTGCCATTAAGGAATCCGTGTCCACGCTGCGCAAATACCTGATCGCCGGCCTGCTGGTCTGGCTGCCCCTGGCCATCACGGTCTGGGTGTTGCATGCCGTCCTGGGCCTGCTGGACGGCATCTTTGCCGCAGTGTTGGGCGCAGCCGCCAAGGTGGCCCCACCCGGCTTGGCCGGATTCCTGGGCGAACTGCACAAGATTCCTGGCCTGGGCGTGCTGGTGCTGGCCCTGCTGCTGCTGGCCACCGGCGTGTTCGTGGCCAATTTCGTGGGCCAGTGGTGGCTGCGCCAATGGGATGGGTTGATGCACCGCATCCCCATCGTCAAGAGCATCTACAGCTCGGTCAAGCAGGTCAGTGACACCCTGTTCTCCAGCAAGGGCAATGCCTTTCGCGAAGCGGTGTTGGTCGAGTACCCGCGCGCTGGCAGCTGGACGATCGCCTTCGTCACCGGCAAGCCTGCGCCCGAGGTGGCACCGCTACTGGGCGATGGCAGCGAGCATGTCTCGCTTTATGTGCCCACCACACCCAACCCCACCTCGGGCTTCTTTCTGATGGTGCCCAAGAGCCAGCTGCGCCCGCTCGCGATGAGCGTGGATGCCGCCCTCAAGCACATCATCTCCATGGGGGTCGTGGCTCCGAGTGCCCCCCATCCGCCGGCGGCAGCGGTTGCGCCGAGCGACCCCAATCCGATCGGCTGAGCCTGCCGGCGTCGGGCTCAGCCAGGGCATCGCCAATCCCCCTTTTTTCAGTTTGTATGGCTGCGCGAAAGCGGTCAGGAGTCAGAAATGCGTACGAGTTACTGTGGTGATGTGAGCGAGGCCCTGCTGGGTCAAGAGGTGACGCTGATGGGCTGGGCCCATCGTCGGCGCGACCATGGCGGTGTGATCTTCATCGACCTGCGTGACCGCCAGGGCCTGGTGCAGGTGGTGTGCGACCCTGACCGCGCCGACATGTTCAAGACCGCCGAGGGCGTGCGCGGTGAGTTCTGCCTGCAGGTCAAGGGCAAGGTGCGGGCGCGCCCCGCCGGCACCGAGAACGCCAACCTGGTGAGCGGCAAGATCGAGGTGCTCTGCCACGAGCTGACGGTGCTGAACCCCAGCGTCACGCCACCGTTCCAATTGGACGACGACAACCTCAGCGAGACCACGCGCCTGACTCACCGCGTGCTGGACCTGCGCCGCCCGGCCATGCAGAAGAACCTGATGCTGCGCTACCGCGTGGCCATGGAGTGCCGCAAGTTCCTGGACGAGAACGGCTTCATCGACGTCGAGACGCCGATGCTGACCAAGAGCACCCCGGAAGGCGCGCGCGACTACCTGGTGCCCAGCCGCGTGCACGACGGCATGTTCTTCGCGCTGCCGCAGTCGCCCCAGCTGTTCAAGCAGCTCCTGATGGTGGCCGGCTTCGACCGCTACTACCAGATCACCAAGTGCTTCCGCGACGAGGACCTGCGCGCCGACCGCCAGCCCGAGTTCACGCAGATCGATATCGAGACCAGCTTCCTGACCGAGGAAGAGATCCGCTCGATGTTCGAAGGAATGATCCGCCACGTCTTCCGCAAGGCGATGAACGTGGAGCTGGGCGACTACCCGGTGATGAAGTACGCCGAGGCCATGCACCGCTTCGGTTCGGACAAGCCCGATCTGCGCGTCAAGCTCGAGTTCACCGAGCTGACCGACTGCATGGCCGATGTCGACTTCAAGGTCTTCAGCGGCCCGGCCACCACCCCGGGTGGCCGCGTGGTGGCGCTGCGCGTGCCCGGTGGCGCCGAGATGAGCCGTGGCGAGATCGACGCCTACACCGAGTTCGTCAAGATCTACGGCGCCAAGGGCCTGGCCTGGGTCAAGGTCAATGAGGTGGCCAAGGGCCGCGATGGCCTGCAGTCGCCCATCGTCAAGAACCTGCACGACGCGGCGATTGCCGAGATCCTGAAGCGCTCGGGCGCGCAGGACGGCGACATCCTGTTCTTCGGTGCCGACAAGGCCAAGGTCGTCAACGACGCCATCGGCGCGCTGCGCATCAAGATCGGCCACAGCGAGTTCGCCAAGGCCAAGGGTCTGTTCGAGGACCGTTGGGCGCCGCTGTGGGTGGTGGACTTCCCGATGTTCGAGCACGATGAGGAAAACGGCCGCTGGGCCGCGGTGCACCACCCCTTCACCGCCCCGAAGGACGGGCACGAGGACTACATGGCCACCGACCCGGGTCGGTGCATCGCCAAGGCCTATGACATGGTGCTGAACGGCTGGGAGCTCGGAGGCGGCTCGGTGCGTATTCACCGCGCCGAGGTGCAGGCCAAGGTCTTCGAGGCCCTCAACATCAGCGAGGAAGACCAGCGCATCAAGTTCGGCTTCCTGCTCGACGCCCTGCAGTACGGCGCGCCCCCGCACGGTGGCCTGGCCTTCGGTCTGGACCGCCTGGTGACGCTGATGACCAAGGCCGAGTCGATCCGCGACGTGATCGCCTTCCCCAAGACCCAGCGCGCCCAGTGCCTGCTGACCGGTGCCCCGTCGAACGTGGACGAGAAGCAGCTGCGCGAGCTGCACATCCGCCTGCGCAATCCGGCCGCCACCGCCGCCTGATGCGGGCGTGATCGAATCCCAGGGCAGCTTCGGCTGCCCTTTTTTCTGCCTGTGAGCAAACGTATGAAGCAACTCCTGGGACTCTGTGTGGTGATGGCGCTGGTGGCCTGCGGCAAGCAGGGCACCGAGCTGGGCGAGGGCGGTTCGGTGGTGACCGGCTCGGGCGGCCCTGCCGGCGCCAAACACGCCGCCAAGCAACTGGTGAAGTGCGATGCGCCGGTGGCCACGCTGGCGCTGGTGGAGAACCCGAATGGCTACCAGTACGGCGGCGCCCGCGGCCTGCCCGAGACGCCGCTGCCGCTGGTGCGCCTGCTCGCGCAGCAGAGCGGCTGCTTCCGTGTGGTGGACCGCAACATGGGGCTCAAGCAGATCGTGCAGGAGCATGAGCTGAAGGAGTCCGGCCTGCTGCGCCAGAAGGACAGCACGGTGCACAAGGGCAAGGGCTACGAGGCCCAGTACATGCTGACGCCCTCGCTGACCTTCAGCGAGATGGACGCCGGCCGGCAGGTCGGCGGCATCCTGGGTCAGATTCCGGTGCTGCGCAACTTCGTCGGCGCGGCCGAGCAGGTCAAGCTCAAGGAAGCCCAGGTGACCCTGCTGCTGGTGGACAGCGAAACCACCGAACAGGTGGCGGCGGCCACGGGTTCGGTGCGCGTCACCGACCTGGGCGTGGGCGGCTTCATGATGGGCAAGCTCGGCGGTGCAGCCGGCGCCGGCTGGGCCAACAGCAATGAGGGCAAGGTCATCGCCGCCGCCTTCCTGGACGCGCACAACCAGCTGGTGCAGCAGGCGCGCGAGCTCGCCGCCAAGGATCTGCCGCCGCCGGTGGCGACGAAGAAGGCCGCCAAGGACTGATCAGCGCAGGGGCAGCGGTGCCCCTGTCTTCACGCTGCGGATCGAGAAGCTGCTGGTGATGTCCTGCACCATCGGCAGCGCCTGCAGGCGGCGCACGCAGTGTTCGTAGTCGGCCAGCTCGCGCACCACCACCTCGAGCAGGTAATCGTGCGCGCCTGAAACGACGTGGCAGGCCAGCACCTCGGCCATGGCCTGGGCGGCGCCTTCGAATTCGCGCACGGCGTCCTCGCGGTGGTGCTGCAGGCGCACGTTGACGAATACCGTCACCCCGAGATTCAGGGCCTTGCGGTTCAGCACGGCGCGGTAGCCGTCGATCAGCCCGGCCTCCTCCAAGCGCTTGAGCCGGCGCGCGCAAGGCGATTGCGAGAGCGCCACGCGCTCGGACAGCTCGGCGATGCTGAGCCTGCCATCGCGCTGCAGCAGGTCGAGGATTTGCAGGTCCAGGGCGTCCATGGGTGAAAATCGCTTTTCAATCGAGATGAATTGGCGATTTTCGCTAATCGGAATACGAATGAGCGCTTGAATCGCTGAAAACCACCCTGCCGGCGTCGCCAGAATTCCAAGGGTTTTCACGGAGTTCGATGCGATGCAGTTCCGCGCCACCAGTCCCTGGGCCTTGGTCCGCTTGCCCGCCCTCAGTGCCCAGCAACTGGGCTGGGCGGCCATGGGTTTGACCCTGCTGATCTGGGCCGGCTTCTTCTTGTCGCTGCGGGCTGGCGCCAAGGCGGCACTCGCCCCCACCGATCTGGCGTTGCTGCGGTTCTTGCCCGCGGCCCTGCTGCTGGCGCCGCTGGCCTGGGCGCGCCGGCAGCGCCTGTTGCAGCTGCCGCCGCGGCTGCTGCTGTCCATCCTGTTCGGCGCCGGGTTGCCGTACTTCCTGATCGCCGGGTTCGCCATGCGCCATGCGCCGGTGGCCGACGGCGCCACCCTGATTCCCGGCACCCTGCCGCTGACGGCCGCCCTGCTGGCCGCTTTCAGCAGCGGCCGCTCGGCCTTGGCGCGCTGGCCGGCGCTGCTGTGCATCGGCGCCGGCGTGGCCCTGCTGCTGGCCTTCCGCGTCGGCCCCGGCGGGGCGGGGCTGGCCTATGGCCTGTTCCTGCTGTGCAGCCTGCTGTGGTCCAACTACACGCTGGCGCTGCGTCGTGCCGGCTTGCAGCCGCTGGAAGCCGTGGCCCTGCTGGCAGTGCTCTCCACGGCCCTGCTGCTGCCCCTGCTGCTCTGGCAGCCGCCCACGGCCCTGCTGGCCCTGCCCACCGAAACTCTGCTGATGCAACTGCTGGTCCAGGGCCTGGGCGTGGGCCTGCTGTCGGCCTTCAGCTTCAGCTATGCGGTGTCGCGCCTGGGCGCGCAGCGCTGTGCCCTGGCCGGGGCCCTGACCCCGGTGCTGGCCGGCCTGCTGGCCTGGGCCCTGCTGGGCGAGGCGCCCGGCGGGGCCACGCTGGCCGGCATGGGCCTGATCGTCGGCGGCGTGCTCTGGAGTCAGCGGCGGGTATAAGCCCGCGCATGCCATTCAAGATCCCCGAATCGGTGCTGGTGGTGATTCACACCCCGGCGCTGGAGGTGCTGCTGATCGAACGCGTCGAGCCGCCGGGCTTCTGGCAGTCCGTCACCGGCGCGAAGGACCATGTGGACGAGCCCTGGACGGTGACGGCTTGGCGCGAGGTGGCCGAGGAAACCGGCATCCGCACCGGCAGCCTGTGCGATTGGGAGCTGGAAAACGTCTACGAGATCTACCCACGCTGGGCGCACCGCTATGCGCCGGGCGTGACGCACAACCGCGAGCGCGTGTTCGGCCTCACCGTACCGGCGGGCACGCCGGTGCAGCTGAACCCGCGCGAGCACCGCGCCGGGCGTTGGCTGCCCTGGCAGCAGGCGGCCGATGCCTGCTTCTCACCCTCGAACGCCGAGGCCATCCTGCAACTTCCCCGGCGCCAACCCTGATGGCCGGCCGGCGCCGCCCGCGCGCATGATGGGGCAGTGAGCAGCGCACGCCCCACCGCCACGACCGTCGCCACCTCGGCCGCCCTGCGCCAGCGTCTGCGCCTGGCGCTGGCCGTGGCGCTGTGCGGCAGCCTGCTGTCGCTGGGCGCTGGCTATGGCCTGGTGCGCAGCACGCAGCGCCAGGCCGAGGCCGAACTGCAGCGCCTGAGCCAGCGCGTGGCCCTGGTGCTGCAGCAGCGCATCGAAGCCCCCACCGAGGGCCTGCGCGGCCTGCGCGGCATGCTGGAGGCCACCCAGCGCCTGGAGCAGCCGGCGCTGGAGCGCTATGTGCAGTCGCGCGAGTTGCTGGGGCGCTTTCCCGGCGTGCAGGGCTTTGGCTGGGTGCGCGCCAGCGAACAGGGCTACAGCTGGCAGGCCTATGCCGCCGCGCCGGGCGCCAGCGCCCCGCCGCTGGATGGCGACCCGGCCTGGCGCGCCACGCTGGACGCCGCGGTGGCCCAGGCGCAGCCGCAGCTTTCGGCGCCCACCGGCCAAGGCTGGGTGCTGGCACTGCCGCTGTACCAAGCGGGCCGACCGCTGGAGACGGCGCAGCAGCGCATCGACGCCGTGCAGGCCCTGCTGCTGGCGCCGCTGCACCCCGCCGGCCTGCTGCAAGACCTGGAGGCCCTGGGCGCTGGCGACCTGGCCCTGCGCCTGAGCGACCGCGCCCAACCCGCCACCCCGCTGCACATCAGCCCCGGCTGGCGCCCCGGCGTGGCCGGCCAGACCCAGCTGCTGCAGGTGCTGGGCCGTGGCTTGCTGCTGGAAAGCCAGCCCAGCCCGGCGCTGAGTGCCAAGTACCCGCTGTGGCCGGCGGCCGGCCTGGCGGGGGCCGGCGTGTTGATGAGCTATCTGTTCGGGCTGCTGCTGGTGCAGCAGCTGCGGGCACGTGAGCGGGTGGAGCTGGAAAACCAGGCGCTGACGCGCGAACTGGAGCAGCTCTCGCGGGTGGCCCGCCGCAGCTCGAACGCCGTGCTGATGGCTGACCCGGAGGGGCGCATCCACTGGGTCAACGAGGCCTTCAGCCAGCTGCATGGCTGGCGCGCCGAGGAGGCCCTGGGCCACAAGGTGGAGGCGCTGCTGCAGATCGAGCTGGGGGACGGCGAACGGGCGGCGCGCGGCCGCGACGGCAGCTTGCACTGGGTGCTGCAGGAGTGCCTGCTGAGCCCGCAGGGGCCCATCCTGATCCAGACCGACATCCATGAGCGCAAGCGCATGGAGGCTGAGCTGGCCGCGGGACGCGAGCTGCTGGACCGCAGCGGCCGCATTGGCGGCGTGGGCGGCTGGACGCTGGACCTGCGAACCCAGGCGATGCGCTGGACCGAGCAGGCCTGCCGCCTGCACGAGCTGCCGCTCGACCACCAGCCCAGCCTTGAAGAAGCGCTGGGTTACTTCGCTCCCGAAGCGCAGCTGAGCCTGCACGAGGCCCTGGACGCGGCGCGCGAGCAAGGGCGCGGCTTCGAGCTGGAGCTGCCGCTGGTGACGGCGCGCGACCGCAAGATCTGGGTGCGAGTGGTGGGCGAGGTCGAGTTCCAGGGCGGCCGGCCGGCCCATTTGCACGGCACCCTGCAGGACGTGAGTGCACGCCGCGAGGCCCAGGAGCAGGTGCGCCGCAGCGCCGAGCAGCTGCGCGCCGCCATCGACGCCGTCGACCAGGCGTTCGCGCTCCACGACCCGCAGGACCGATTGGTGTTCTGCAATGAACGCTACCGTCAGCTGCTGCCCCAGGGGCCGGAGCTGTTCGAGCCCGGCACGCCCTACCGCAGCCTGCTCGTGGAGCTGGCCGAGCGCGGCCTTGTGCCGGCGGCCAGCGGGCAGGAAGAGGCCTGGGTGGCGCGCTGCCTGGCCGAGCGTCGCGCCGGCGCCGTCAACGAGCTGCTGCACCTCAGCGACGGCCGCGTGCTGCGCGTCATCGATCGCCGCATGAGCGACGGCCATGTGGTGGGCTTTCGCATCGACATCACCGAGCTGGTGCAGGCCAGCGAGCGCGCGCAGGCGGCGGCCACCGCCAAGAGCCAGTTCCTGGCGAACATGAGCCATGAGATCCGCACGCCGCTGCATGCCGTGCTGGGCATGCTGGCCTTGCTGGGCCGCAGCGGGCTGAACCCGCGCCAGAGCGACTACCTGGGCCAGGCCGACAGTGCGGCGCGCGCCCTGCTGGCCCTGCTGAACGACACGCTGGACTTCGCCAAGATCGAGGCCGGCAAGATGGGCCTGGACCCGCAGCCCATCGTGCTGGAGGACTTTTGGCGCGAGCTGGCGCCGCTGTGGGCGGCGGGTCTGCGCGACAAGCCGGTCGAGCTGATCTTCGACCTCGACCCCGCACTGCCCGCGGCCGTGCTGGGCGATGCCTTGCGCCTGCAGCAGGTGCTGCTGAACCTGGGCTCCAACGCCGTCAAGTTCACCGAGCGTGGCGAGGTACGCCTGCAGGTGCGCCGGCTGGCCTGCGAGGCCGGACGTTGCCAGCTGGCCTTCAGCGTGCGCGACACCGGCATCGGCATCGCCCCCGAGCACCAGCAGCGCATCTTTGCCGGCTTCACCCAGGCCGAGGCCAGCACCACGCGGCGTTTTGGCGGCACCGGCCTGGGTCTGGCCATCAGCCAGCATCTGGTGGCGCTGATGGGTGGGCATCTGCAGGTGCGCAGCGCGCCGGGGCAGGGCAGTGAGTTCTCTTTCGAGCTGCGCCTGCCGCTGGTGGAGCTGCCCGTGGCCGCCGCGCCGCCCGCGCAGGCG
>JBDHSJ010000074.1:0-17509 GCA_039808065.1 Burkholderiaceae bacterium
CAGCGGGCGGCGAGGTCACCGTGGTCGTGCCGGACATCGGTGACTTCAAGGACGTGGCTGTCATCGAGTTGCTGGTCAAGCCCGGCGACACGGTCAAGGTCGAGCAGAGCCTGATCACCGTCGAGAGCGACAAGGCCTCGATGGAGATCCCATCGAGCCACGCCGGCGTGGTCAAGGAACTGAAGGTTCAGCTGGGTGACAAGGTCAACATCGGCAGCGCCGTGCTGGTGCTTAGCAGCGTTGCGGGTGCGGTTGCGGCGCCGGCTCAGCCCAGCGCCGCACCCGCTGCAGTGGCCGCTGCCCCGGTGGCGGCCAGCGCGCCGGCACCAGCGCGCAGCCAGCCCGCTGCCGCGCCGCACGAACCCCTGGCCGTCAGCGGCAAGCTGCCGCACGCCAGCCCTTCGGTGCGCAAGTTCGCCCGTGAGCTGGGCGTGCCGCTGGAGGAGGTCAAGGGTTCCGGTCCCAAGGGCCGCATCACCCAGGAAGATGTGCAGGCCTTCGTCGGCGCCGTCATGGCCGGTGGCGTCCAGACCAAGGCTCAGGCCGCCAAGGCCCCTGCGGCGGCGGCGGGCGGTGGCGTCGGCCTGAATGTGCTCGCCTGGCCGCAAGTGGACTTCACGAAGTTCGGCACGGTGGAGCGCAAGCCTCTGTCGCGCATCAAGAAGATCAGTGGCGCCAATCTGCACCGCAACTGGGTCGTCATCCCCCATGTGACGAACCACGACGAGGCCGACATCACCGAGCTGGAAGCCTTCCGCGTGCAGATGAACAAGGAGCACGAGAAGTCCGGCACCAAGTTCACCATGCTGGCCTTCCTGATCAAAGCCTGCGTGGCCGCCTTGAAGAAGTTCCCCGAGTTCAACGCCAGCCTGGACGGCGACGAACTGGTGCTGAAGAAGTACTTCCACATCGGCTTTGCGGCCGATACGCCCAACGGCCTGGTGGTGCCTGTCATCAAGGATACCGACCAGAAGGGCGTGGCGCAGATCGCCAAGGAGATGAGCGAGCTCGCTGCCAAGGCGCGCGACGGCAAGCTCAGCCCGGCCGAGATGAGCGGCGGCTGCTTCTCCATCTCGTCGCTCGGCGGCATCGGCGGCACCTACTTCACCCCCATCATCAATGCGCCCGAGGTGGCCATCCTGGGCGTGTGCAAGAGCTTCATGAAGCCGGTCTGGAACGGCAAGGAATTCGAGCCGCGCCTGACGCTGCCGCTGTCCTTGAGCTGGGACCACCGCGTCATCGACGGCGCGGCCGCGGCCCGCTTCAACGCCTATCTGGGCGCCATCCTGGCGGACTTCCGCCGCGTCTTGCTCTGAGGTCGGCGACATGGCACAGATCGAACTGCGCGTCCCCGACATCGGCGACTTCAAGGATGTGGCCGTCATCGAGATCCTGGTCAAGCCCGGCGACACGGTCGCTGTCGACCAGAGCCTGATCACGGTCGAGAGCGACAAAGCCTCGATGGAGATCCCCGCCACGGCGGCCGGGGTGCTGAAGGAACTCAAGGTCAAGCTCGGCGACAAGGTCAACCAGGGCGACCTGATCGCTCTGGCCGACGGGGCCGCAGCCGCTCCGGCGCCAGCCTCGGCGCCCGTGGCCGCTCCTGCACCCGTGGCTGCTCAGGCACCCGCCGCGGCGCCGATCGCGACCGCCGTCCACACCGGCGGCGCCGACCTCGAATGCCAGGTGCTCGTGCTCGGTGGCGGCCCCGGCGGCTACTCGGCCGCCTTCCGCGCTGCCGATCTCGGCCTCAAGGTCGTGCTGGTGGAGCGTTACGCCACCCTCGGCGGCGTGTGCCTGAACGTCGGCTGCATCCCCTCCAAGGCGCTGCTGCACGTGGCCGCGGTGATGGACGAGGTCAGCCATATGGCCGATCTGGGCGTCGAGTTCGGCGCCCCCAAGCTCAACATCGACAAGCTGCGCGGTCACAAGGAAAAGGTCATCGGCAAGCTCACCGGCGGGCTGGCCCAGATGGCCAAGATGCGCAAGGTCACCGTGGTGCGCGGCTACGGCAGCTTCATCGACCCGCACCATCTGCAGGTGGAAGAAACCAGCGGCGCGGCGCAGGACAAGACCGGTACCACCAAGACCATCCGCTTCCAGGCCGCCATCATTGCCGCCGGCTCGCAGGCGGTGCGTTTGCCCTTCCTGCCGGACGATCCCCGCATCGTCGACAGCACCGGCGCGCTGGCGCTGAAGGAAGTGCCCAAGAAGATGCTCATCATCGGCGGCGGCATCATCGGCCTGGAGATGGGCACCGTGTACTCCACGCTGGGCGCGCGCCTGGACGTGGTCGAGATGATGGACGGCCTGATGCAGGGCGCCGACCGCGACCTCGTCAAGGTCTGGGACAAGATGAACAAGCATCGCTTTGACAAGGTGATGCTCAAGACCAAGACCGTCGGCGCCAAGGCCACGCCAGAAGGCATCCAGGTGCAGTTCGAAGGCCTGGACGGCACGAAGAGCGAAGGCACCTACGACCTCGTGCTGCAGGCCGTGGGCCGCACGCCCAACGGCAAGAAGGTGGGCGCCGAGAAGGCCGGCGTGGCCGTGTCGGACCGCGGCTTCATTCCGGTGGACGTGCAGATGCGCACCAACCAGCGCCACATCTTCGCCATCGGCGACCTGGTCGGTCAGCCCATGCTCGCGCACAAGGCCGTGCACGAAGCCCATGTGGCGGCTGAAGTCGTTGCCGGCGAACTCAAGGGCGATGCCAAACTCGCCAGCAGCGCCTTCAACGCCCGCGTCATTCCGAGCGTCGCCTACACCGACCCTGAGGTCGCCTGGGTTGGCCTGACCGAAGACCAGGCCAAGGCCGAGGGCCGCAAGGTCGAGAAGGGCCTGTTCCCCTGGGCGGCGAGCGGGCGCGCCATCGCCAACGGCCGCGACGAGGGGTTCACCAAGCTGCTGTTCGATGCCGAGACGCACCGCATCGTCGGCGGCGGCATCGTCGGCACGCATGCGGGCGACATGATTGGCGAAATCGCCCTGGCCATCGAGATGGGGGCGGACGCGGTGGACATCGGCAAGACCATCCACCCGCACCCCACGCTGGGCGAGAGCATCGGCATGGCGGCCGAGGTGGCACACGGCTCTTGCACGGATGTGCCGCCGGCCCGCAGGTAAGGCCCTGCTGCGCTGAGCCGCGCAAGCCCCGGACACGACAGGGTCCGGGGTTTTTTTTCGCATGGCGCCACGGTTCGTCCAGCCGCTGTGGGCGAACGCCATGCGCGCTTGATCCGCGCCATCGAGCCGTGCAATGCCGGGAGGCGTTGATGCCCGGCGCGAGGGTTCTTCTCGAAACGCGCTGTTGCACTCTGGGCTGGCGTGCGGGTAGGTCCTGATCGTGGCAACCCGCGCGCTTGCATGCTTTTGCGGTCCGCGCTGCTCATTGCGTACAAGGCGGCGCGGCGCCAGGCCGCGCAGGATCTGCCCGTCGCATTCAAGGCCCGTGCTCGGGGCGCCGCAGTCGATGGCAGGCCATTGCAGCAGCGGCTGGCCACAGGCTCTGAGCGCGACGCTTGCCATGCCTTGAGCGCACACCGAACCGGGTTCTGACCCAGCGCGGCGGGTGACCGGGGCGGGCGCTCGAGGGCGTAAGCAGCCGCAGGCACCGGGCTGCTTCCCGCCGACCGAATGCCTGGCGCAAGCCCTGGCCCGGCAGCACCCCTGTAGGGCTCCACCCACTGCCCCCACAAGGGGTCATGCAATCCAGCTAGAGAGAGATGACATGAAACGAGGACACCATCGAGTGATGCACGCTGCGCTCAGCCTGGCCGCCCTGCAAGCGGCCTTCCCGGCGCTGGCCGCAGAGCGTGTGCGCCTGGATGCGCCGGGCGTGGGCCCGACCGCGCGGGCCGCCGTGGCACCCGGCACACGGGGCGCCGCCGCGCTGGGGCTCAATGCCCAGGAACTGCAGGTTCAGACCCGCCACACCTATGCCAGCGGCCTGGTGGTCACGCGCCACCAGCAGCTCTACATGGGCGTGCCGGTCTGGGGCGAGGCCATCGTGGAGCATGTGGAGCCGAACGCGCGCGGCCTGGTCAGCGGTTCGCAATTCACCGGCGCGCTGGTGCAGGGCATCCAGACGGACCTGGCGCATGCCACGCCCAGCCTGAGCTCGGCGGCCGTGCTGGCCCAGGCCAAGGGCCGCGCGCGCCTGAGCAGCGTGAGCCAGGAACAGGCCAAGCTCTATGTGCGCCTGAATGACCAGAACAAGGCGGAGCTGGTCTACCTGGTGTCCTTCTTCTCGCAGGAGGGCGGCAAGCCGACGCGCCCCCACTTCCTGATCGACGCCCACAGCGGCCGCGTTATCGAGCAGTGGGAGGGCCTGGCTCACAAGGACGCCACCGGCCCCGGCGGCAATGCCAAGACCGGCAAGTACGAGTTCGGACCGGGCGGCAAGTACGGCCCCCTGTCGGTCACGGACGACTGCCAGATGTCGACTGCCAATGTCGTCACCGTCGACATGAAGGGCACCACCACGGCACCCAACACGCCCTTCAAATTCACCTGCTCGCGCAATGAGTACAAGCAGGTCAATGGCGCCTACTCGCCCCTGAACGACGGCCACTACTTCGGCAATGTGGTCTTCAACATGTACCAGGACTGGCTGCAGCGCCGGCCCATCAGCCAGAAGCTGACGGTGCGCATCCACTACGACCAGAACTACGAGAACGCCTTCTGGGACGGCCAGCAGATGACCTTTGGCGACGGCGGCGCGACCCTGCACCCGCTGGTCTCGCTGGATGTGATGGCGCACGAGGTCAGCCATGGCTACACCGAGCAGAACTCGGGCCTGGTGTACTCGGGCCAGTCGGGCGGCATGAACGAGGCTTACTCCGACATGGCCGGCGAAGCCGCCGAGTTCTACGCCCGCGGCAGCAACGACTGGCTGGTGGGCGGCGACATCTTCAAGGGCTCCGGGTCCCTGCGCTACATGGACAACCCGCCGCGTGACGGCATCTCCATCGACCACGCCAGCAAGTACAGCAGCAGCATGGATGTGCACCACACCAGCGGCGTCTACAACAAGGCCTTTTACCTGCTGGCCACCAAGGCCGGCTGGAACACGCGCAAGGCCTTCGAGGTGATGGCCGACGCCAACAAGCTGTACTGGACTGCCAACGAGACCTTCAACAACGGCGCCTGCGGCGTGATGAAGGCGGCGCTCAACCGCGGCTATCCGTCGGCCGACGTGGCCAGCGCCTTCAGCGGGGTGGGCGTCGCCTGCCCGAACCCGCCAGACGCCACCGTGCCCAGCATCAGCTCGCAGCCGGCCAACGTGACGGTCAGCGTCGGCCAGACCGCCAGCTTCAATGTGGTGGCCAGTTCCAGCACCGCGCTCAGCTACCAGTGGCGCAAGAACGGCGCGGCCATCCCGGGCGCTACGGCCGCCAGCTACACCACGCCTGCCACCACGGCCAGTGACAACGGCGCCCAGTACAGCGTGGTGGTGACCAACAGCAAGGGCAGCGTCACCAGCGCGTCGGCCACGCTGACGGTCAAGCCGGTGGATGCCAGCCTGCCCGTCATCACCGGACAGCCGGCCTCGGTCACGGTGAATGCCGGCACGCCCGCCACCTTCACGGTGACGGCCAGCAGCGCCACTGCCCTGGGCTATCAGTGGAAGAAGAACGGGGTCAGCATCGGTGGCGCCACCGCCGCCAGCTACACCACGCCGCCCACCACCAGCGCGGACAACGGCGCGAGCTTCAGCGTCGTCGTGAGCAACGCCAATGGCAGCACCAGCAGTGGCAATGCCACCTTGACGGTCAAGCCGGTGGACAGCGGCAGCACCACGGTGAGCGGCTACCTGAGCCCAGGCTACTCGGCCCACTACCCGAGCGGGGACTTCCACTACAGCGCGGCGAGCGGCAGCTTCAAGCTGAACCTGACGGGCCCGGCCGCGGCGGACTTTGACCTCTACCTCTACAAGTGGAACGGCAGCAGCTTCGTGGTGGTGGCCAAGTCCGAAGGCGCCAGCGCGACCGAGGCGATCAGCTACACGGGCGGTGCGGGCTACTACTACATCGAGGTGTATGGCTACTCCGGCAGCGGCAACTTCACGCTGACCTACTCGCTGCCCAAGTGAGTGCAGGGTCTGGAGGGCTGCGGCCCTTCAGGCCGGTCTGGCAAGGCCCCAGTGGGCCGGCACCGCCGGCGCGACTGGGGCTTTCTTGCTGGGGTCAGAGCATGCCGTCCCAGCGCCAAAGGCCCTGGTGCTCGCGGGGGCGCGTCTGGCGGTAGCTGGAGGGCACCACACCCATCACGCGCTTGAACTGACGGCTGAACTGGGCCTGGTCATAGAAGCCGGCGGCCAGGGCCACCTCCAGCAGGGATTCGTTGCCGCCGCGCAGGCGCAGGCAGGCCTGGCGGATGCGGTTGCGCAGCACAAAGCCCATCGGGCTCACCCCGTAGATGCGCCGGATCAGGGTGGCGAATCGCTCGGGGCTCAGGCCGGCCAGCTCGGCCAGTTCGGCCACCGGCTGGCGCGCCTCGCAGTGTTTGGTCATCTGATCGACTGCCAGCACCAGGCGCTGATCGCATTCGCGTCGCGCCAGTCCGGTCACATCACGCGACAGGCAGAGGATGCCGACCAGTTGGTCGTCGCGCGCGTGCAGCGGGAACTTGTGGGTGACGCACCAACCGGGGCTGCGGTCGGGCAGCAGGATCGGGTCGAGCTGGTGCAGCAGGGGACTCTGGTGCTGCCGCACCCAGGCGTCCTGGTCCTCGTAGCGCCGGGCCAGTGCGGCGGGCCAGATGTCAGTGGCCAGACGCCCCTGCAGGCTGCGCAGGCAGTCTGCGCCGACACGCCGGGACAGCGAGGCATTGAAAGATACATAGCGCCCCTGCGCGTCCTTGACGACGAACAGGAAGCCGGGGCTGTCGTCGAACAGCAGGGCGGTCTGCGCCGCGCCCAGCAGCAAGGCGTGATCCTGCTCGCTCAGGCCTGCCGCCGTGCCGCACGGGTCCCCCTGGGCGCAGCCGGCGGGGACCTGGGGCGGTACGGCGGGCATGGGCGACGCGCGCTCAGACCAGACTGCGCTTGATGGCCTGCAGCTCCGCCGCCGTCACGATCTTTTCGATCCGGAAGTGCGGGCTCTTCAGCCAGAGGTCGGCAATGCGTCGGTAGTCGTCCAGGTCCTCGCAGGCCAATCGCACCAGGAAGTCGAAACTGCCGCTGACCAGCCAGCAGTCCAGCACCGCCGGGTTGTTGCGCATTTCCTCCTCGAACGGTCCTTGCGAGCGTCCGTGGTCGGTCAGGGCGACCTGGGCGATCACGATGGTCTTTCGGGCTGCCGGCAGCTTGACGACAGCACGGTAGCCCTCGATCACGCCCATCGCCTCCAGCCGTTCCACGCGGGCCTGGCAGGGGCGGGGTGTGAGGTTCACGCGTTCCGACAGCTGGCGGTACGAAATGCGCCCTTCGCTACGCAGCACTTCGAGGATGCGGAGATCAATGCGGTCCAACTGGACTTTTCTTTCCGCCATGGAGTCCGGGCGCGGCGGCATTTCAGAAGCGCAGGGACAGGCAGGTCAGGCCGCCGTCCATCTTGCGGAACTCGCTGGTGTCGAGCACCAACAAGGGCAGGCCGAGGGGCGCAATGAGCTCATGGACGCGCTCGAAACCCGCTGGTGTGATCAGCGTGCCGTTCACATGCAGGGTGTTGCCGGCGTACTCGTCGGCCGGTGCCACGGGAATGCAGCGAAGGCCGTCAAACTCGGGGCGATCCACCAGCGCCTGCGCCACCAGCAGGGTGTCCTCGCTCAGTGCATTGACCACCGACTTGAGATGCAGGCCGTCTGACACCGGCACGGCCTGCACCGAGTAGCCGAATGGCGTCACCAGGCGCTCGAACTCGGCAATGCCCTGCGCGTCGGTGCGAGCGGTCAGGCCGATGAAGAAGCGGCGTCCCAGCCGCAGCACATCGCCGCCGTCCAGCCGCCCGACCTGCATCCGGAGCAGTTCGAGGTGCGCCGACAGTGGGGCTTCGATGTGGGCCGTTTCGCCGCGGCGCGCCGGCGCACCGGGACGGGTGATGAGCGCGAACTCGGGCGTCAGCACCGCGACGTCCTCCACGTAGTGGGCGTCGGGAAAAGCGTCCAGCGCGGGCAGCTCGGTCAGGCTCAGGCCCAAGCTGCGCAATGCGTCGCAATAGTCTTGAAACTGCTGCAGTGTCCGCGCGTAGTCGGGCGCACCCAAGGTGGCGCTGGTCAGGCCCGACGCACAGGAAGGTGCCGGGCGGCGAACAAGGGCTTGGGAAAATTGCACTCCATCCTCCATGGGGCAGCCACGCCCGACGGTTTGGAGCGCGCTTCAAATGGCCGGGGATTATCGAAAGTCACCCGCACCCAAGCGGTCGAATTGCAGGTGGCGGACGGCGGATTCCGTCGTTGTTGTCGCCATTCCAAGCCGATTTGGCGCTGTCACGGCGGGCGCTCTGGCCCCGGCGCTTGGAGGAGGCAAGGTGTCAGCAAATGTGCGCCGGTCGGACCGCCGGGTCGAGCGGTCAGTTCGGCATCCCAGGCTGGCCCACAAGGCGCTGCATGAGGCTCATGGGGCGGCCGAGGCGCGGCATGGGAATTGCACAGGTGCGCCGACCCCACGAAGCGGCGTACCGCTACGTGCGGACGTGAAAGGACCGTTCCAGCAGGAGGGTCGTGGTCCTTCTCAGGCCGCTGGCGCTCCCTCGGCCGGCGGACTGCCGCGCAGCACCCGGGCTTCGCATTCCAACTCGCCGCTGAGCGATTGCGCGATGGCGAAGGGCGTGCCGCGCCCCTGCACCACGCCGACCCAGCGATTGCGGCCTTCGCGCTTGGCCGCGTAGAGAGCGGCGTCGGCCACTGCGAGCACGGCGGACCAGGGGGCCTCGCGCGGGGCACTGGGGTCGAGCGGGTAGCAGGCGAAGCCGATCGAGCAGGTCACGTTCAGCGGCTCGCCGTTCGGAATGACGAAGGGCTCATGGGCTACGACCCGGCAGGCCTGCTCGGCCAGGTCGGCCAGGCTTTCGCGCGAGGTGCCGCGCACCACCACCAGGAACTCTTCTCCGCCCCAGCGCACCAGGTAATCGGTGGCGCTGAACACCTTGAGCAAGCGGGGTCGCATCTGCGCCAGCACGGCATCGCCGGCCGCGTGGCCGCGCTCGTCGTTGATGCGCTTGAAGTGGTCGATGTCCAGCATCAGGAACGACAGATCGGCTGCCGCCGGCGGGGTCTGGTTCTGCAACAAAGCCTGCTCGGCGATGCGGCGAGCCAGGCGCTGGTCGTCGTCCAAGCGTTGCAGCACGAAGCGGCGGTTGTGCAGACCGGTGAGTGCATCGGTCAGGGCCGATTGCTCCAGGGCCTTGGAGCGCGCTTCCAAGGCGTGGGTGGCAATCGCCACCTGCTCCTGCAGCTCCTTCTGGCGCAGCCGCAGGCGGCGCGTGCGCCACTGCGCCACACCCCAACCCAGGCCCAGCAGGCCCAGCGCGATGAAGGTGCGGCCCCACCAGGCCTGCCACCAGGCCGGCTGCACTTGCAGCTCCACGCGCAGCAGCTTGGGGCTCCATTCACCATGGCGGTTGCTGCCCTGCACCTCCAGGACGTAGCGGCCGGGTGCCAGGCCGCCGTAGCTGGCCTGGCGCTGACGTGAGCGGGATTCGACCCAGTCCGCGTCCACGCCCTGCAAGCGGTGGCGGTAGCGGTTGCGCGCCGGGTCGCTCAGGTCCATGGCGGCGAACTCCAGGCTGAAGCTGCGCTCTTCGGGGCTGAGCTCCAGGCGGGGGCGCAGGCGCGCCAGCGGCACTTCGCGCGAGCCGATGCGCAGGCCGGTGGCCACCACGGGGGGGGCGAAGCGCGTGAACTGGAAGGCCTGTGGCTGCACCACCAGGATGCCGCGGCTGCCGCCAAACAGCATGCGGCCATCGGCGGCCTGGGTGTAGGCACGGAACCAGGCCGAGCCGATGTCGACCCCGTCGGCCACGCCCAGCTGGCGCGCCTGCTGCTGCACGGGGTCGTAGATGCCTCGGTGGGTCCACAGCATGCCGCGAGCGTCCTGCAACAGATTGGCACCGAAGGCCTCACTGCCCATGCCGGGCTGTTCGCCGAGGTAGCGCAGGGTCGCGGTGTGGCCATCCCAGGCGCGCAAGCGGTGCAGGCCGGCCGTGGTGTCCACCCACAGCTCCCCGGAGCGGCCGATCAGCAAGCCCACCACGTTCTGGCTGGCCAATGCGCCGCCGGCGGCGTAGTCGATCGGGCCGAGCACCTTGCCACCCGGGGCGATCGGGAAGAGTCCTGCCTCGGCGCCCACCCAGAGCTTGCCGTCCGGCGCCTGCACGATGGCATTGACGCCGCCGAGCAGGGAGCGGCCATCGTGGTGCGTCACCCGTTCAAAGCGGCCGCCGTGGGCCGAGCGGCGGAACAGGCCGTCCTGTGTGCCGGCCCAGACGTTGCCCTCGCGGTCCACCATCAGGCGGCGCAGGCGGCCGCGGCCCAGATCGTGTGCGTGAGCTTGCGCGCGGGCATGGGCAAACTCGAAGACCTTGGACTCCACGCCCACCCAGATGCGGCCGTCGCCCCCCTGTGCCAGGGCGGTCACGCGGCCAGGCGCCAAGCCCTGCTGACCGCTGGCGATGCCGCCCACGGTGCGCAGCGTGGCGTCCAGGATGGCGATGCCGCGGTCGTTCGTGCCGGCCCAGAAGCTGCCGTCGCGCAGGGCCAGCAGGCTGCGCACATCGGGTTCCGCCAACGGGCTGGCGGGCTCGTCGTCGGCGCGGCGCACCCACAGCGCCTGGTCGAGGTTGTTCACGCGCTGGAGCCCGGTGCCATAGCCGGCCACCCAGAGCAGACCGGCCGGGTCGTGCAGGATGGCGCGGATGTCGGCACCGGCCAGGCTCCAGGGTTTGCTGGCGCGTGGTCGCAGGGTGCGCAGCAAGCGACCGCTGGCCAGGTCGCGCAACTCGATGCCGGCCGCCCGGCCCACCCAGACCTCCTGCGCCCGCACGGCGGTGAGGGTCTGAACCGCGCCCAGATTGCCCGGGCGATCATCCAGTTGGCGGCCGCGGCCCTGAGCCAGGTCCACCTGCCAGAGTTCACCCTCTTGAGTGCCCAGCCAGAGGCTGCCGTCGGCCAAGGGGGCGATGGCGTGCACCACTTGCCCCGGCAGGCGCAGTTCGGTGCCGTCGTGCAGGGTCAGCGGCGTCAGGCGCGCGGCGCCGGGCGCCAGGCGCACCAGTCCGTTCCAGGTGCCGACCCAGACAGTGCCGTCGCCGCCGATGGCCAGCTTTTGCACACGCGGGTCGGGCAGGCCCTCGGCCACGCCGTAGCGCCGCAAGCGTCCACTGCCGGGCTCCAGGACCTGCAGGCCACCCCCCGTGCTGCCCACCCAGATGCGGCCCTGCGCGTCTTCGGCCAGGGTTCGCACCACGCCGCCCAGGCTCTCGGGATCCTTGGGGTCGTGCCGGAACACCTGCCATTGCTCGGTGCGTGGGTCATAGGCGCCCAGCAGGCGGCCATCGGTGCCCACCCAGATGCGACCGTCGCGTGCGGCCATGAGGGTGCGCACGAAGGTGGTACCCGTGCCGCTGCGACCCAGGCCGGCCATGGAGACCGGCAGGAAGTGGTGGCCGTCAAAGCGCAACAGGCCCACGCTGGTGCCCACCCAGACCATGCCGCTGGGGTCCAGGGCCATGGCGGAGACCACCCCATCCGGGATTGCGCCAGCGTCGCTCAGGCTTTCGAAATGGGGTTCGGCCAGGGGCTCGGGCTGGGCGAGCGCCACGGCGTTCGCCAGGCCGATCAGCAGACACAAACCCCAGGCGAATCGACGCAACGGATGCTCCTTCAAACCCGGTATTGTCTGTGGCCGGCTCCGCTGACCCCGCAGGCTCCGGCTCCGGGCTTGCCCGGGGCGTGGGGAGGCTCAACCGGCCTCAGCGCGCCAGGAAGCTGGCGCAGTCCGCCACCCCAAAGCGGTCGACCTGAAGGCGCAGCCGCTGCCCCAGGGCCAGACCTTGCCAGTCGGCCACCGGCAGGCGACAGGTCCACTCACGACCATCCTCAGCGCGCAGCAGCAGCTCCTGCTCGGCGTGGCGGCGGCCGGCCCGCTCGCCCTCCGGGCTACCGGGATCCTGCAGCTCCAGGGCCGGCCAGAAGGGTGGCACCGGGGCCTCGCCGTCGGCCACGGCAAAGCGGCGGCGGCGCCATTCGGGGGCACGGAAGCGGCAGTACTCGGCCAGACCCCGCTGGCCGCTCGGGTCTTCGCGCATCTGGCGCTCCACCCCCTGCGCCTCGGCGGGCATGCGGTCGCACCAGCCGGACTGCATCTCCAGCACGCGCCGCTCGATCTCGACCAGGCGCCGCCAGGGTTTGGCGACGACCGTGACGTCGGCCCGGTGAGGGCCGGAAAACACCCAGCCCAGCAGGGGCAGCGCCAGCAGCCCCAGCGCGAGGTAGAGCCAGCGCCAATGGCGCTGGATGTTGAGCACTTGCTGGGGTTTCAAGGTGGCGGCAGGGGCGCTGCGGTCAGCGCGGGTGTCGCGACCAGGGTTGGACTTGCGGGTTCAAGCCGGCATTGTCGGGTCGCGTGGCGAGGCTGCTGCGGGCTCGGCGTCGCGCAGCGCATCGATGGCCGCCTCGGGCAGTTCCAGCACCGTGTTCGCGTCGCTCACGATGCGCGCGACGATGGCCTCGCGCGGCCCCTGGCGCCACGCGGGCGTGGCATAGAAGGCCGCCTGCGACTGCTCCAGATGGTCCAGTGAATCGAAGGCGCGCATCAGGTAGTAGCCATTCGGTTCGTGCAGCGATGGGCCGAAGCGCACCACATCCATGCCCCAGGCACGCAGCAGTGGCACGCTGTGCTCGGCCACCAGGCGGTGGAACTCGGCACGGCTGCCGGGCTGCAGCCGGTAGCTGCGGATCTCGAGCGCGCGGTTCACGGTGCTCATGCGGCCGAATCCACTCGGCTGAAGTCCATGGTCCAGTTGGTCTCCCAGCTGGCCCCGCCGTCGGCGGAGAAGGCCTGCTCCCAGCGCGGGCGTCCGGGGTCCGCGCTCAGCCACAGGAAGCGCACCCAGATCGGGCGACCGTCCAGCGTGTCCTGCGCCAAGAAGGTGCCGACTCCCTGCTCGAAGCGGCCCACGACCGGGACGTCCAGCACGCCCGGCATGCGGGCGTCCAGCCACCAGATCGACCAGGTGCCGGCCTTGGGGTCATACGCACGCAGCGTGACGGCGCGGTAGGTGCCACCCGGCAGTTCCAGCAGGTTGTCGTCCACATTGCCGAAGCCGCCCAGGGTCTTGTGCATGGTGGATCGACCCTCGAACGTTTCCCAGTCCGTGCTGCCGACGAGGCGGCCTTTCAGGCGCCGGTGCTGCACCCGCCAGTGGCCCACGAAGAAGTCGAAATCGGTCGGGGCGTTGGGATCGAGGGGGAGGTGGTCTGGGGTGGGCATGGCAGGTTCTTGTGAAAGAGATGGTGGGGTTTTCAGGCCAGTACGGCCCGCTGGGCCTGCAGTTGCTCGTTGCGGCGCATGGCGGCGGCCAGTTCGTGTTTGCCATAGCGGGCCAGGCCGGCGTAGGTGTCCCGCAGCACATCGGCCGGGTCGCCCTGGCCGAGCTTGAACTGGGCCTCGGTGGCCAGGATGCGGGCCTGGAAGGGCACGATGTACTGCACCAACTGTGCAAAGCGCGGCCCCATTTCCTGGCTGCGCCAGGGGTTGGAGTAGGGCGCTTCGGCGTGCGCGATCAGGGTCTCCAGCGCGGCGGCCGCGGACTCGGGGCGGTCGTCCAGCTTGATGTCCACCGTGAAGTGCACGGCCTCGTAGTTCCAGGTCGGGGCGAAGCGGCGGTCTTTGAACCAGCTGGTGGCGATGTAGCCCTGCGTGCCGCTGAAAGCCACCAGGGCGCGGGGCTGCTGTCGGATCCGGTCGAGCTGCGGGTTCTTGCGCGAGAAGTGCCCCACCAGCACGCCGTTGCCCGCGGCGTCGCGCTGCAGCACCAAGGGCAACGGCGTGGCCTGCGGGTTGCCTTCGGCGTCGGCGGAAATCACCAGGGCCAAGGGGTTCTCGGCAACCAGGCGGTCGATCTCGCTGGGCAGCGCGGGCTGGAAGGCGGCGACGGGGTTCATGGTGGTTCGGTGCTGCGGAAGAGGGCGCCAGTGTCGAAATTCCTTTGGCTCCGTGCACTTGCAAAATTGCAATGAAATCTGACGCGTTTGCAAAAAAGGACCGCCATGGATGCCCCGCCCCGAATCCACGCCGCCACGCCCGACTGGGACGCGCTGCGCCTGGTGCTGCATGTGGAGCGCGCCGGCGGGCTGGCCGGCGCGGCCGAGAGCCTGGGCCTGAACGCCGCCACGGTGTTCCGGCGCCTGGCCGCGCTGGAGCAGGCGCTCGGGCTGACCTTGTTCGAGCGCCGCCGCAGCGGCTACCAGTGCACGCCGGCCGGGGCCGACTTGGTGGCGGTGGCGCGCGGGTTGGAGCGCGAAGTGGCGCGCCTGACCGATCGCCTGCTGACACGCGACTCCTGGCCCGGTGGCGTGCTGCGCCTGACCACCGGCGACACCCTGATGCACGCCCTGCTGCCGCCGCTGCTGGCCCAGTACCAGGCACTGCAGGGGGTGCAGGTGCATGTCAGCACCGATCCGCGCCGCTTCGACCTGCTCAAGGGCGAGGCCGATGTGGCCCTGCGCACCGGGGGCCCGCCGCCGGAGAACCTGGTGGGCCGGCGCCTGGCGCGGGTGGACGCCACCGTGTACCGCAGCGTGCGCCTGGGCGGGGTGCAGCCGGGCCAGTGGGAGGCCTGGCCCTGGGTGGGCGTGGACGAGCACCTGGCCCACCTGGATTCCGCCACCTGGCTGCGCCAGCAGGGCCTGGAGGGGCGGGTGGCGGTGCGCACCAACAGCCTGATGAACGTCTACAGCCTGGTCTGTGCCGGCGTCGGCCTGGGCGCCTTGCCCTGCTACCTGGGTGACAGCCACCCGGAGCTGCGCCGTGTGTTCGAACCGCCGCGCGAGTGGCGCAGCGAGCTCTGGTTGCTGACGCGGCCCGAACTGCGCAAAGTGCCGCGCGTGCGCAGCCTGTTCGACCGTCTGTACGACGGCACGCGCGCGAGTGTGGACCTGCTGGAGGGGCGCCGGCCTCAGCCCGCCTGAGCGGGGGGCTGGCCGCAGCCGGCAAGGGCCGCTGCCATGGCCTCGATGAAGACGCGGGTGCGCAGTGGCATCAGGCGCCGCTCGGGAAACACGGCCCAGCAGGCGGTGGGCGGCAGGCACCAATCGGGCAGCACCCGCACCAGGCGGCCGCTGGCCACGTCGGCACGGGCGTAGTGGTGGCCCACGGCCGTCACGCCCAGGCCGGCGCAGGCCATGCGCATGAGGGTCTCCGGGGCGTTGATCAAGGTGCGGCGGGTCGGCAGGCCTTGCCATGGCTCGGCCGCGGCGCCCTCACCGCGCGTCAGCATCCAAGGCCAGGGTTCGCCATTGCGCCCCAGGATCATCAGCCCGTGCAGTTGCAGCAGGCCCTCTGGGCGCTGCGGTTCGCCCTGGCGGGCCAGGTAGTCGGGTGCAGCATAGAGCCCGTTCTCGATCAGGGCCAGGCGGCGCGCGCCCAGCTGGGAATCGGCCGGCAGGCTGCCCATGCGCACCGCCAGGTCGTAGCCTTCGGCCACCAGATCGACCCGGCGCGGCGACAGGTCCAGTTCCAACTGCACCTCGGGGTAGGTCTGCACGAACTCGTTCAGCATGCCGCTCAGGGCCTGGCTGGCGAAGTCGCCCGGCATCGACACACGCAGGCGCCCGCTCGGTTTTTGCTGGCGGTGCAGGGCCAGAGCCAGGGCGGCGTCCACCTCGGCGCTGAGGCTGCGGGCGTGCTCCAGCACGCCCTGGCCGAACTCGGTGAGGTTCAGCCGGCGCGTGGTGCGCTGCATCAGCTTTTCGCCCAGGCGCCGCTCCAGCGCGGCCAGGCGGCGCGAGACGGTGGACTTCGGGCATTGCAGGCGCTCGGCGGCGCGGCTCAGGCTGCCGGCTTCCACCACGCGGGCGAACACCAGCAAGTCGTCGGCATCCGTGTTCATGGCTTCATTGTTCTTCTGGTGGAACGATGTAGTGCAGTTTGCCGGCTTTTTCTGCTGATTGGTCCTCCCTAGAGTTCAGTCATGGCCAACAAGGCCTGCCAACCCACCGGAGCCCCACCATGAACATCCTGCAAATCAACTCCAGCGCCCGCCCCGTGCAGAACGGCGAGGGCTCCTTCTCCACCCGCCTGGCCAATGAGCTGGTGCAGCGCCTGCGCGCCACCGAAGCCGACAGCAGCTTGCAGGTGCTCGACCTGGCTCAGAACCCCCACCCGGCGCTGGACGAAGAGGCGCTGCAGGCCCTGTTCACCCCGGCCGAGCAGCGCAGCCCGGCGCAGGCCGCGCGCGCCGCTCTGGATCAGGCTCTGATCGAGCAGGTGCAGGCCGCCGACGTGCTGGTGCTGGGCGTGCCGATGATCAACTTCGGCATCCCGGCGCAGCTCAAGCATTGGATCGACGCCATCGCCAAGGCCGGCGTCACCTTCCGCTACACCGCCCAGGGCCCGGTGGGCCTGCTGCAGGGCAAGAAGGTCTACGCCGTGCTGGCGCGCGGCGGCATCTACCGTGACCAGCCCGCCGACACCATGGTTCCCTATCTGCGCACCGTGCTGGCCTTCCTGGGCATCACCGATGTCGAATTCATCTACGCCGAAGGCCTGAACATGGGCCCCGAGGCCCAGGCCAACGGTCTGGCCCAGGCCCGTGCGCAAATCGAACAACTGACCCAGCCCGCCTTGACCCAATAAGGAGCGCCCCATGAGCACGCCGACCCTGCAACACCCGCGCGCGGTCGAGACCCTGATCGCCGGCCAGCCGACCCAGGACGGCGCCGGCGTCAAGCTGACCCGCGTGCTGACCCAGAACCTGCAGCGCCGCCTCGACCCCTTCCTGATGCTCGACGCCTTTGGCTCGGATCGGGCCGACGACTACATCGCCGGCTTCCCCGATCACCCGCACCGCGGTTTCGAGACCATCACCTACATGCTCGAAGGACGCATGCGCCATCGCGATTCGGCCGGCCACGAAGGCCTGCTGCAAAGCGGCGGCGTTCAGTGGATGACGGCCGGGCGCGGGGTCATCCACTCCGAGCTGCCTGAGCAGGAGGAAGGGCGCATGGAAGGCTTCCAGCTCTGGCTCAACCTGCCGGCGCGCGACAAGATGCGCGCGCCCTGGTACCGCGACATCCCGGCCGCCGAGATCCCTGAGCTGCAGCAGGAAGGCGTGCGCGTGCGCGTGATCGCCGGCCACAGCCAGGGCGTGACGGGCGCTGTGCAGCGCGAACACACCGAACCGCTCTACCTGGACATCGAGCTGGCCCCTGGCGCGCGCTTCGAGCAGGCCCTGCCGGAGAGCCACAACGCGTTCAGTTACGTCTACCGCGGCAGCCTGCGCTTCGACACCGGCTGCACCGTGCCGGCGCAGCGCATGGCCATCTTCAGCAACAGCCCGGGCAGCGA
>JBDHSJ010000075.1:0-17475 GCA_039808065.1 Burkholderiaceae bacterium
CCAGCGCCAGGCCGCTCAGGCCCAGGCTGAGTGCCAAGCTGCGGCGCGCCCCCAGGCGCTGCAGCAGCGCGAAGGCTGCGCGCGGCAAGGCCTGCACGGCGGTCTGGTAGCGCCGCGCCAGCGGCCCGGCCTCACCCGGCCGGCCACCGCAGAGCTGGTGCAGGGCCGGCAGCAGGCTGCCGACCATGGCGCGCTGCGCCAGCAGGCCCAGGCCCGTGAGCACGCCCACTTCCAGCAGGCCGCGAATGCCAATCTGCGGCAGGGTGGCGAAGTTGAGCACCGCAATGCCCACCACCACATTGAAGGCGCTGTGCAGCGGGCGCACGCGGCACCACAGCGTGGCGGTGTCGGCCTGCGGGTCGGCGCGCCACTGTTCGTTGAAGGCCTCGAAGGCGCGCACGAACAGCGAGAGGCCGGAGACGATCAGCGCCGACATCACCAGCAGGAAGTACACCCGCTCCTGGATGGGATGGCCGTAGAAGCGCAGGCCCAGGTCCGCCATCAACGGAATGGCGCCGCGCGTCAGCACGAAGGAGCTGAAGATCAGCGCACTGACCAGCAGGGCCTGGCGCCAGGAACCGAGCGAGAACACCGCGGCCAGCGTGGCCAGCACCAGGCCGATGGTGCTGTAGAGCATCACGTCGCTGATCAGCGCGTAGTGCATCAGCCCGCGCGCCACCGCCCAGCCGCCCAGGCTGACGTTGGCGTAGTCGGGCGCGGGGCGGATGTCGCCCTTCCACAGCAGCCATTCCAGCTTGGAGATGCGGCGCTGCTCCAAGTGCTCGGCCACACGGTCCACCACGCCATGCTCGTCGTAGTCAGCGGGCAAGAAGACCAGCACCTGGGCGTAGTCGAAGCGCTCGCCGATCAGGGTGCGGTAGCTGCTGGCGTCCTGCGCCACGTCGCGCTTCCAGGCGTCCAGATCGAACCCGGGCGCGGCCAGGCGGGCGCGGCTCAGCCAGCTCTGGCTGTGCAGCGCGCCGTCCTGCACGCGGTAGTCCACCGCATTGGCGGCCAGGCTCCACACCCGCCCCTCGGGGAACAGGGCCTGGGCCTCCTCGCTCAGGCGCAGGATCTGCTGCAGGCCACCGCGGTCCACCCCGCCGGGGAAGTGCAGCACGAAGGCGATGGGCTCGCCCTGCTGGATGGAGCGCTCCCGCGCCGCCTCGGCATTCCAGGCGGCGTAGCGGTTGTGCGGGTCCAGCAGGGCGTCCTGCACGATGCCGGCGGAGGGCACGCGCAGGTTCTGGAAGGCGAAGAAAGCGAGCAGCAGCAGGGCGAGCAGGCACAGCGCCGCCGCCCGGCTGCGCTGGGGCAGCAGGGGTTTCATGGTGAGGGGCTTTCAGGAGGACTGCAGGCTGGGCTCGGGCCAGGCGCTGTGCGTGGGCGCGGCGGCCAGGCGGGGGATCGCCACCGGGCGGCCGAAGCTGTGCGGCGCGGGCAGGTCCACGCCCAGCTCGGCAAAGGCGCGCGCCACCAGGAACTGGTTGTAGGCGTTGACCTCGAACCAATCGCGCCCGCGCAGCAGGGCCGGCTGGCTGGCCAGGGCCAGAGCCTCGGCAAAGCAGCCGAACACCGTGCCGCGCGACAGATGCAGCTGGCGCCAGCCCAGCGGCCCCAGGCCATAACGCAGGCGCGGCGCATGGGCATTGCCGGCGTCCTGCCGCCACACCCGGCCCTGGCAGGCCTGCACGGTGGCGGCGTCCAGATTGGCGGGCTCGGACACATCCACCACCAGCAGGGGCAGACCCGGCGCGCGCTGCAGCCGGGCCACGCGCGCGGCGCTCAGCCGCGCCTCCGGGCTGTGCGTGCAGGCCACCACCACATCGACCGCGCCGATGCGCTCGAACTCCGCTTCGGCCGCGATGCCGCTGCGCGCCGCCCAGTCCTGCAGCAGGGCCGTGCTCGGGCCCCAGCCCAGCACCTCATGGCCCTGGGCCTGCAGGCGCTCGGCCACGGCCTGGCCGAGGATGCCGTAGGCCCCCAGCACCAGCACGCGCGGGCGCTTCAGGCCGCTGGCCTGGAGCACCCGCTCGACGTCCTGGCCCAGCAGGCAGGCGGTGCCGTTGTCGCCGATCGTGAACACCAGGTCCGGGAACTGCGCCTTGAGCTCGGCGCCGTCGCGCCCGAACAGGCGCTTGGTGGAGGCGGCCAGCAGCACCACGCGCGCGCCCTGCGCCTGGGCCCAGCGCACGCAGTCCAGAAACAGCTCACGTGCCAGCTTGCGGCCGGCTCGGGTGCCCAGTTCCTCGGCCGTGAGGTTGAAGCCGCGCACCTGGCCGCGTACGCCCCCGAGGCTGATGCGTGGGCCGCTGGCGTGCTGCGCGCGGCGCTCGGGCTCGGCAAAGAAGCGGCGGCGCTCGGCGTCATCGCGCACATTGGTGATGAAGACCACATCGAGCGGTGCTCGGCGCTGCAGGCGGCGCGCATGGCCGGCGCAATCGGACGCGTGCAGGGCGGCGCGCCAGAGGCTGCTGGGGTGAAGAAGCTGCATGGCTCAGGCCGCCAGCGGCAGGGTGTCGCTGAAGCCGCTCGGGGCTTCGACGCGCGAGGCCTCGGGGCAGGCCAGCTCGAAGCCGGTCAGGCGTTGGCTGCCCGAGTACGCGGCATCCAACTGCACCCCCAGGGCGCGCAGGCGCTCGCCCAGCAGCAGGCGCTGCAGGCCACCCGACTGCAACCAGTCGCAACCCAGGGCATTCGGTTCCTGACGCTGGAACACGGTCTGGAACAGCGCCAGGGCTTCGAGTGCACGGGCATCCAGCAGGCGGCGCCCGCCGTGCAGGCCCGCCGCCACCAGGCCCCAGCGCAGGCCGGGCAACTGCGCCAGGCTGGCTTGCTGGTGCAGCACCCAGTCGCCGCAGGCGGCGCGGGTGGCGGCGTCCATGCTGGGGGGCATCACACCGTCAATGACCAGCAGGCGGCGTTGGCGGCGACGCAGCTGGTGCACGCGGGCCAAGTCCAGGCACAGCGCGGGGTCGGCGCTGCACACCACCACGGCATCCACCGGCGCCAAGGTGCGCAGATGGCCGCGAGCGGCCTCAGCCGCCGTGCAGCCCAGCACCCGCACGCCTTGCGCTTGCAGGCCGTCGTGCAGGGCTTGGGCCAGCGCGCTGTCGCTGCCCAGCAGCAGCACGCGGATCGGCGCCTTGCTGCCCTCGAAGGCCTGGCCCAGCGCGCGCTGTACGTCCTGCAGCAGCAGCAGGGCGGCGGCGTTGTCGCCATTGCAGAACAGCAGACCGGGGAAGCGCTGCTTGAGCAGGCTGCTGTCGGCCCCGAACAGGCGGCGCAGTTCCGCGCCGAGCTGCACCACGCGCACGCCGCGGCGCTGCGCATGGGCAATGGCATCGGCACAGGCCTGCTGGGCCAGGCTACGGCCGGCGCGGCTGCTCAGTTCGGCGCGGGTGACGTTGATGACGCGCTGCTGGGCGCGCACACCCTGCCAGGCCCAGCGGGCGGCGCGGGCATGGCTGCGGCGGGCGGCGTTGTCGGAAAAGCAGCGGCGGCGCTCGTCTTCATCGGCCAGCGGGCGCAGGCTCAGCACGTCCAGGCGCGGCTGCGAACTCAGGGCGCGCCAGTGGCCGGGCAGATCGCTCAAACGGTCCAGGCTACGGCGCAGACGGGTGATGGCGAGGGGCGAGAGGGACATGGCAGAAGGCGGTTCGGTTGAATGCCTTCATGCTAGGAACGGGGGGCGTTCAAGCCGATACGGTGTCCACCGTAATTGGCGCCTGCGGTGGGGTCTGCGGGATCTGCACGCAAAAGCCGCTGCCCCGGCCCACGCGGCTGTGGATGCGCAACTCCCAGCCGCATTGCTCGCACAGGCTCTTGACGATGAAGAGGCCCAGGCCGTGGCCGCCGTCGGCCACGCTGCTGCCGCGCTCGAAGGGCTGCTGCAGGCGCTGCAGCTGCGCGGGCGCCAGGCCCGGCCCGCTGTCCCAGACCTGCAGCTCCAGCGCCCCGGGCCGGCGCCGCACCCCCACCAGCACGCGGCCCCGCGCGGTGTAGCGCAGCGAATTGCCCAGCAGGTTGTGCAGTACGCGCGCCAGCATCAGCTGCGACGCCTGCAGTTCGGCCCGGCAGGGCGCCAGGCGCAGCTGCAGGCCGCGCGAGCGCGCCGCCTGTTCGTGCTGGGCGAGCTGCTGCTGCAGCCAGGGGCCCAGGGCGATGCGGTCCGGTCCGCTGGGCAGCTCGGCGCGGGTCTGCTGGATCAAATCGCTCAGCAGGGTCTGCGCATAGGCCAGTGTGTGGTCCAGGTGCTGGGTGATGGCACCGGGGGCGGCACTGCGCTTGAGCGCCTCGATGGCGAAGCGCAGCGAGGCCAGGGGCTGGGAAATGTCGTGGCTGGCGCCGGCCAGGCGCAGGCCCTGGCGCTGCGCCAAGGCCAGCGCTGCCTGGCGTTGCTGTTCCAGGGCCAGCAGCTCCTCGGCCTCGGCCAGGCGGCGCAGGCGCTGCTCGGCCTGGCGGCGCTGCTCCGCGCGCACGCGGTTGATGAAGGCCGCCGAAAAGAAGGCCGCTTCGATCAGCGCGCCGATCTTGGGGTAGTCCAGAAAGTGCACGCTCGGCAGCGGGTTCAGGCCCAGCACGCCGAGGCTGAAGAACAGCACCGACACCAGCAGCAGCGCACCCGCCCCCAGGGTGTAGAGCGGCGCGCCGGGCAGGCCCAGGCGCCAGGCTTGCACAGCCGCGCCCAGGGCCAGCGGGGCGTAGAGCAGGCCCATCAGCACGCCCAGACGCACGGCATCGGGCAGCAGCACCGCCCCCAGGGCGGGCAGCAGCAGGGCCAGCAGCAGGGCATGCGCGCGCCACAGCCGTGGCATGTGCTGGCGCATCTGCAGGAACTGCATCGCAAAGGCCGCGTGCGCCGCCAGGCTCAGCAGACCCAGCACCAGGGGCGCGCGCTGGTTCCAACCCGCCAGCTCGGGCCAGAGCCAGGCAAAGGCATAGCCCTCCGTGTGCAACATCATCAGCAGCTGGGCCAGCACCAGGGCCACATAGGCCAGATAGGCGCTGGGCCCGCCCACCCAGCGCGCGGTGGCCACCACCGCCGCCAGCGTGACCATCACGCCGAAGATCAGGCCATTGAGCACATCGCGGCGCTCCTGAGCCAGGCGCTCGGCCCCTGGGCTCAGCAGTTGCGGATCCAGGCGGCCATCGCCATGCACGCGATAGCCCAGCCAGAGCGTGTTGCGGCCGGCTTCCAGGCGGAGCGGCAGGGCCAGGCGCGGCCCGGGCAGGGGTCGGGCGGACTGCACATCCTGGGCCTGCAGGCGCCAGCGCCGCTGCGGCGCGCCCCCCTGCGCCTGCCAGAGCTCGAGCGCCTGCACATCGGGCACACCCAGGGCCAGCACGCGCGCCTGGCTCAACTCACCCTGCAGTTCGATGCGCTGCCAGCGCAGGCTGGCATCGCCCTCCGGCGGCGCGGCCGCAGGCTGGCTGCAGGCCTGCAGGCTCTGTGCCTCGGGCGCCGTGCTGCAGCTCTGCGCGCGGGCTTCATAAACTGCCCACCCCCACAACAGCAGGATCAGCAGGCCCCGCATGAGCAGCCCAGCCACCGTTCGGATCCTGATGGCGGATGACCACGTCATGTTTCGGGAAGGCCTCAAGCTGCTTTTGGGCCTGGAGCCCGGGTGGCAGATTGTCGGCGAGGCCTCCAGCCTCGACGGCCTGAAGGAACGCGTGGCCGAGCTGCAGCCCGATCTGCTGCTGCTCGATTACCACATGCCCGGCGGCGACACCGCCGCCACCGCCGCCTGGCTGCGCCAGCGCCACCCGGATTTGAAGATCGTGCTGCTGACCGGTGCCACCTCGCCCACCGTGTTCCGCCAGCTGATCGACTGCGGCGTGCACGGCCTGCAGCCCAAGCTGGGCAGCGGCGCCGAGCTGGTGCTGGCCCTGCAGCGCGTGCTGCGCGGCGAAACCGTCATCCACCCCGAGCTGGCCGCCCAGGCCCAGGCCAGCGACCCCGGCCTGACGCCGCGCGAGCTGCAGGTGGCCAAGATGATCAGCGAGGGGCTGAACAATGCCGCCATGGCCGAGCACCTGAACCTCTCCCCCAAGACCGTCGACAAGCACCGCGAGAACCTGATGCGCAAGCTGGAAGTCAGCAGCGCCGCCCAGCTGGTGGCCAAGGTCAAAGACCTCGGGCTGTTTGAATGAGCGAAGCCTGCCCCTGTGGCCGCCCGCTGCCTTACGCCCAATGCTGCGGCGCCCTGCATGACGAGTACGACCGCAGCGGCCACCTCAGCGCCCCTGACGCCGAGGCCCTGATGCGCAGCCGCTACAGCGCCTTCGTCAAGGACCGGCGCGACTACCTGATGGCCACCTGGCACCCGCGCACCCGCCCACGCCAGCTTGACGCCCCCGAGCCCGGCCTGCGCTGGCTGGGCCTGGACGTGCTGAGCCACCGGGTGCTCGACGAAGACCACGCCGAGGTGCGCTTCGTGGCGCGCAGCAAGCTCGGCGGGCGCGCGCACCGCCTGACGGAATCCAGTCGCTTCGAGCGCATCAACGGCGAGTGGCTCTACGTCGATGGCGACATTGCCTGAACTCCAAAGCATCTACGAGGACGCCCAGCTGCTGGTGCTGGACAAGCCGCCCGGCCTGCTCGTCCACCCCAGCGGGCTGGACGCCCAGGAAACCGACACCCTGCTGGCGCGCGCACAGGCCCAGTTCGGCGGCTGGCTGAGCCCGGCCCACCGGCTTGACAAGGGCACCAGCGGCGTGCTGCTGCTGGCACGAGACCCCGCCACCGCCAGCCAGCTCGGCGCCTGGTTCCGCGACGGCCAGGTGCGCAAGGGCTATCTGGGCGTGGTGCGCGGGTGGCCGGCCGGCGATCAGGGCCGCGTCGACCACCCGCTGGCGCGCGACCCCGAACTGCCCAGCCAGGGCCAGCCGCAGCTGGAGGCACAGACCGATTGGCGTTGCCTGCGCCGCTTCGAGTGGCCGGTGCAGACGCAGCCGCAGTTCCCCAGCACACGCGCCGCCTTGCTGGCGCTCGAACCCCTGCAGGGCCGCCGTCACCAGATCCGCCGTCACTGCAAGCACATCGCCCACCCGCTGATCGGCGACGCCACCCATGGCAAGGGCTCGCTGAATCGCGCATTGGCGGCGTACCTGGGCCTGAGCCGCTTGTGGCTGCATGCGCAGTGGCTGGAACTGCCGGATGGACGGCGCTTCGAGGCGGCGCCGGGGCCGGAGTGGGCCCGGCTATGAAGTTTCGAGAAGCGCCTTCGCCCGCTCGAAATCCAGATTCGCCAGCGCCTCATCCAGACTGCCCAGTTCCTCGCCCAGCAGGCGCTCCAGCTCCAGGCGGCGCTCGGCCGCCACGCTGAGTGCGCGCAGATCCTGCGCCTGCACCAGCTGACGCAGCTCTTTCAGCGGCCCTTCAGCCTGTGCGGCCGGGGCAGGCTTGCCGGTTTCGCTGCGTTCATCGGCCAGGGCCTGGGCGTGGCGCAGCAGCGCGGTGCAGCCGCGCTCGATTTCCTGGTCAAGCGCGGCGATCCAGGCTGGATCGAGCGCCTCGCCGACGCGGGCCTGGGCTTCGCCGGTGGCGCCCCACTGCGCCAGGGTGCCTGCGGCCAGCGTGGCGGCCAGGCCCTTGAAGCCGTGCAGGGCCTGGCGGTCGGCCTCGGCGCGTTCAGCGGCCGGCAGACCCTGGTGGCCGCGCAGCTGCGCCGGCAGCGCACGGGCCGAGCGCGCGAAGGAGCGGCAGGTGCGCAGGTACAGGCCGGCGCGGCCCATGAAGCGCTCCATCGCCGCCTGCAGATCAATGCCCTCGGCGCGCGCCTGGTGCAGACGCGCGGCATCGATGGCCGGACCGGCAGGCTGGGCCAGCGCCTGCGCCGCCACCCCCACCAGGCGCTGGATCAGCGCCACCAGGGGCCCCATCTCGAAGGGCTTGCCCACATGCTCGTTCATGCCGGCCTCCAGGCAGACCAGACGGTCGGCGGCCAGGGCGTTGGCGGTCATGGCGACGATGGGCAGATCAGCCAGCCCAAGCTCCTGGCGAATCGCGCGGGTGGCGGCCAGACCGTCCATCACCGGCATCTGCATGTCCATCAGCACCAGGTCGAAGCTCTGCTCGCGCAGGCGCTCCAGCGCCTGGGCACCGTGATCGGCCACCACCACCTCGGCGCCCTCGGCCTGCAGCAGCTCCTGCGCCACCTGTTGGTTGTTGGGGTTGTCTTCCACCAGCAGCAGGCGCAAGCCGGCCAGACTGGCGCCTTCGGCCTCGTGAGCCAGCAGCCGGCGCGGGCGGGCGCGGCCGAGCACGGTGGCCACGGCTTCGTCGAGCATGCCGGCGGTCACCGGCTTGACCAGGAAGCCGTCGTAGCCGCCCACTTCGGGGCCGGGGTGCAGGCGCTCGCGGTCCTGCGCCGAGCCCAGGCCCAGCACCGGCAAGGTCTGACCCAGGGCGCGCGCACGGTTGCGCAGCTGGCAGGCAAAGTCCCAGGCGTCGCGGTCGGTGAGCTGGCAGTCCAGTGCCACCACGTCGAAGGGGCGGCCCTCGCCCTGCTCGGTGTCCCACAGCGCCTGGGCTTCGGCCGCCGTGGCGGTGTACAGGGCCTGCCAGCCCAGGCCCTCGGCCATGGCCTCGAGCGCGGCGCAGGTCACCGGGTTGTCGTCCACCACCAGCAGGCGCAGGCCGCCCGCCAGGGCCGCGGCCTCCTGCCGTGGCGCCAGCGGCAGCTCGAGCGTGAACGCGAAGCGGCTGCCACGCCCGGCCTGGCTGGTGAAGCCGATCTCGCCGCCCATCAGCTGCACCAGGCGCTGACTGATGGCCAGACCGAGGCCGGTGCCGCCAAAGCGCCGGGTGGTGCTGGCCTCGGCCTGGGTGAAGCTGCCGAAGATGGACTTTTGCTTGTCCTCGGCGATGCCGATGCCGGTGTCGCGCACCGAGAACTCCAGACGCACCCGGCCACTGCGTTCGCCCAAACGGCGCAAGCTGATGACGACATCGCCGCGCTCGGTGAACTTGACCGCGTTGCCGCCCAGGTTGATGAGCACCTGCTGCAGCCGCAACGCGTCGCCCACCAGGTGCGCGGGTACGCGGGGGTCCACGTACAGGATCAGCTCCACCGGCTTGGCGCCCACATTGCTGGCCAGGATGACAGCCAGATTGCGCAACAACTCGTCCACCGCGAAGGGCTGCGGGTCCAGCACCATCTTGCCGGCCTCGACCTTGGAGAAGTCGAGGATGTCGTTGAGCAAGCCCAGCAGCGAACGGGCCGCGCCTTCGGCCTTGGCGGCGTAATCCAGCTGGCGCGGCTGCAGCGGGGTGTGGCGCAGCAGCTTGAGCATGCCGAGGATGGCATTCATCGGCGTGCGGATCTCGTGGCTCATATTGGCCAGGAACTGACTCTTGGCGATGGATGCCGCATTGGCGCGGTCGCGCTCCACCGCCAGCTCGTCGTTCAACTGCTCGGCGCGGCGCTGCTCGGCCTTGAGCTCGCTGATGTCCAGCGCCATGACGACGAACCCACGCACCTCGCCAGCCTGGTGGTCGGGCACGTAATGCACCAGCATCGTGCGCTCGCCCGCCGGCTCCAGCGCTTCGGCGCGCTCGAACTGCAGCAGCTGCCCAGCCAGCACCTGCTGCAGGCGTTCTTCCTGAGCGGCCACACGCTCCGCGCCAAACACCTCCTCCAGCGTGGCACCGAGCATGCGCTCGGGCTCCCAGCCGCACCAGGCGGCGTAGCTGCGGTTGACGAACACGCAGCGGCGCTCGCGCGTCCAGTAGGCAATGCGGCCCGGCACGCTGTCGGCCACCAGGCGCAGGAAGTGCTCCTGGGCGCGCATCAGCTCCTGGGCCCGCTTGCTCTCGCTGACGTCGATGTAGGTGGTCACGAGACCGCCGCCCGGCAGGGGTGAGCCGCGCACATCGAGCGTGATGCCGTTCGGGCGGGTGCGCTCGAAGTGGTGGGGGGCGGCAGCCAGCGCGCGGGCCTCCAGCTCCCCCAGGGTCTGGCGTGCCGCTTCGCCCGAGCCGTACTCGCCGCGCTCGGCATTGAAGGTCAGCAGATCCTGCAGCCGAGTCTGACCCGCCACCAGCAGCTCGGCCGGCATGTCGAGCAGGCGCTGCAGTTCCAGGTTGTAGGCCTGCAGGCGCAGCTCACCGTCGAACACCGAGAGCCCGCAGGGCAGGTTCTCGATCACGGTCTGCATCAGGTCGCGCTGGCGCTGGGCTTTCTGTTCCAGCTCGCGGCGCTGGGTGATGTCCTGATAGGCACCCACGATGCGCAGCGGACCGCTTTCCTCATCGAACTCGGCTTCGCCGACCGAGCGCACCCACACGACGCGGCCGAGCGCGTCCATCAAGCACAGCTCCAGGTCCCAGCCCTTGGCCTCCTGCACCGCGCGCGTCATGGCCAGTTTCAGGCGCTCCTGGTCTTCCTCGAAGAAGTAGCGCAGCGCCTGCTCCAGGCTGGGCGTGGGGCCGGGGCTCAGGCCGTGGATGCGGAACACCTGGTCGGACCAGGTCAGGCGGTTGTCAGTGAGGTTGAGCTCAAAGCCGCCGATCTGGCCGATGCGCTCGGTGCGGTCCAGCACCTGTTGGCGCACACGCGTCTGCTCCTCGTGCTGGCGCCGCTCGCTCACATCGAAGAGCGTGCCGGCCAGCCACAGCGGCTGGCCCTTGGGCGTACGGCCCACCACGGTGCCGCGCAGCTGGGCCCAGATCCAACGCCCCTGGGCGTGGCGCAGGCGCAGCTCCAGCTGGTAGGCCGGCGCGCTACCGCCCAAGTGCTGCAGCAGCGCCTCGCGGGCGCGTTCCTGGTCATCGGGGTGCACGCGCTCCAGCCAGGCGGCCTGGTTCCAGGGTTCCAGGGTGCGGGGCGTTTCGCCCAGCAGCTCGGCAAAGCGCGGATTCACCAGCCACTCGCCGCTCTGGTAATTCCATTCCCAGGTGCCGGCCTGGGTGCCTTCGATGATGGCGTTCAGGCGCTCACGCTCGCGCTGCAACTCGGCTTGCGCGGCCTTGCTGGCGGTGATGTCAAAACCGATGCAGACAAAGCGCTCGATGGCCCCACTGGGGTCAAAGAAGGGCGCGAGGATGGCGTCGATCCAGTACACGCCGCCGTCCGGGCGGCGGTTGCCGATGGCGCCACGCCAGCTGCTGCCAGCCTGCAGCTGGCGCCAGATCGGCTCCCAGAAGGCGGCGCCGCGCAGCCCGGCCAGCTGGGCGTGCGCCATGCCGATCAGCTCGCTGCGCGGGTGGCCGCTGAGCTGGCAGAAGGCCTCATTGGCATCCACCACCCGGCCTTGCAGATCGGTGACGCAGACGACGGCATGCTCGCGCACGGTGCGCAGCAGGTCTTCGTGCTCGCGCAGCGCCGCGGCCAGTCGCTGTTCGGTCTGACGGCGCTGGCTGAGGTCCAGGCCCAGCAGCACCATGCCGGCGGCACTGCCGTCGGCCTTGTGCACGGGCTGCAGTTCCAGGTCCAGCCAGCGCTCGCGGCTCTCGGCGTCCTGCACCGCCAATTCCATGCGCACGGCCTGGCGCTGCTGCAGAGCCTGCTCCAGCTGGGCGCGCGCAGCGCCCTCGGGCAGGCCCAGCAGTTCGGCCACATCGGCGCCCTGGACCTCGAAATCGCGCCGTCCGCTCAACTCCAGCAGCGCGGCATTGGCCCATTCCACCCGGCCCTCGCGGTCCAGCGTCAGCACCGCCTGGCGGGTGTGTTCGGCCACGCGCGCCAGGCGCTCCAGGCCCTCGGCCTCGCGCTGGCTGCGCGCCTGGAGCTGCTCTCGCCGCGCGCGCAGGCGCGCCATGGCCAGGGCGAACAGCAGGCTCATGCCGCCCCCCAGGCCCAGCATCACCCAATGGCCCTGCAGCAGGCCGAGCGCCAGCCGGCGCCCCAATTGCAGCTCCAGGCGCAGGCCGGCCAGTTGCAGCTCGCGACGCGCCACATCGCTGGGCAGCGGTGCGCCCCAGAAGCGTTGGGCCGGAGCGTCCAGGGTCAGCAGGGCCAGCGGCAGCGGGCCCTGGCCTTGCTCGCCCAGATTGAGCAGCCAGGCCTGTGGTTCCAGATCGGCCAGCAGCCAGCCCCGGAGGGTCAGCGCGCGCTGCGCCGGATTGGCGGGCTCCGAGCCGCTGCGGTACACGGGCAGCGCCGCCCACAGCCGCGTCGGCACGGCCTGCGGGTCCAGCGCCAGAAAGAGCTGACCGCCGGCGCCACTCCGCTCCAGCAAGGTGCGCAGCGCAGGGGAAAGCGGCAGGGGCTGGTCGCGCCGCTCGGTGCGCACCGGCAGGCCGCTGCGCTGCAACCATTGCTCGGACTCGCCCGCCACGCGCTCGACCCAGCGCAACTCCACCAGGCCGGGCACTTGGCGCTGCAGGGGTTGGCCTTCGCTCAGCAGCTGCAGATCTGGGTGCTGGCCATCCGCCTGGGGCTGCTGCACCAGCACGCGCGCCATCGCCATCAGCTGCTGCAGCGGGGTGAGGCGGCGCTGCAGGTCCTGCTCGATCCACTCCCCCAGCCGCTGCAGGCGCCGCTGCTCGGCGCGACGCTCCAGCTCGTACAGGCCGAACAGGCAGGCCGCCGTCAGTGCCAGGCCGGCCAGCAGGCTGAGCAGGCCGGCGCGGATCACCCGGCGCAGGGCCGGGGCCGGCAGGCCAGGCTCGTTCGGGGAGGCGACGATCATGCAGGGCCGCTCGGGTGGGAGGAGCCCAGTCTAGGTGCTCAGACTTGGACGCAGACGGTCTTGATGTCCAGGTACTCGTCGATGCCCTGGTGACCGCCCTCGCGGCCGTAGCCGCTTTGCTTCACGCCCCCGAATGGGGCCTCGGCGCTGGCGATCAGGCCGGTGTTGAGACCCACCATGCCGTAGTCCAGCGCTTCGGCCACCCGCAGGGCGCGACCGATGTCGCGGGTGAAGAAGTAGCTGGCCAGGCCAAATTCGGTGGCATTGGCCAGCTGGATGGCCTGAGCCTCGGTGTCGAACTTCAGCACGGCGGCCACCGGGCCGAAGGTTTCTTCCACCGCCACGCGCATGCGTGCCGTCACGCCGGTCAATAAGGTGGGTTCGAAGAAGCTGGCGCCCAAGTCGCCACGCAGCTGGCCGCCGACGCGCAGCTGCGCGCCCAGGGCCAGAGCGTCGTCCACATGCGAGCGCACCTTGGCCAGGGCCTGGGCATCGATCAGGGGGCCGACCTGCACGTTCGCTTCGTTGCCCGGGCCGAGCTGCAGCGCCGCCACACGCTCGGCCAGGCGCTCCACAAACGCGTCGTGGATGCCGGCCTGGACGTAGAAGCGGTTGGCGCAGATGCAGGTCTGGCCGGCATTGCGGTACTTGCTTTGCATCGCGCCTTCCACCGCTGCGTCCACATCGGCGTCGTCGAAAACGATGAAGGGCGCATGGCCGCCGAGTTCCAGCGACAGGCGCTTGAGCGTGGGCGCGCATTGCGCCGCCAGCAGGCGGCCCACCTCGGTGGAGCCGGTGAAGCTGAGGTGCCGCACCACGGGGGAATCACACCAAAGCTTGCCGATCGCAATCGAATCATCCGCCGTGGCCGGCAGCACCCCCAGCACGCCAGCGGGCAGGCCGGCGCGCAGCGCCAGCTCGGCACAGGCCAGGGCGGTGAGCGGGGTCTGCTCGGCGGGCTTGACCATCACCGTGCAACCAGCCGCCAGGGCCGGCGCCACCTTGCGGGTGATCATGGCGAGCGGGAAGTTCCAGGGCGTGATGGCGGCGCACACGCCGACCGGCTGCTTCCACACCCAGTAGCGCTTGCTCGGGTCGCTGGCGGGAACGGTTTCGCCGTAGACGCGCTTGCCTTCCTCGGCGTACCAATCCAGAAAACTGGCGGCGTAGAGCACCTCGCCCTTGGCCTCGGCCAGGGGCTTGCCCTGTTCGGCCGTCATCAGGGCGGCCAGGTCGGCGGCGTGCTGGCGCAGCTGCTGCGCCCAGCGGGCCAGCATCAGGCCGCGGTCGCGGGCGCTGCGGGCGCGCCAGGCCGGCAGGGCGCGCTCGGCGGCGTTCACAGCCGCCTGCGCCTGCTCAGGCCCATGGCCGGCCACCTCGGCCAGGAAGGCACCGCTGGCAGGGTCGTGCACGGGCAGGGGATTGGAGCCGGCCACCCATTCGCCGTCGATCAGGCCGGCGGTGCGCAGCAGGCTGGCATCATTGAGGGCTGGCAGGGCGCTGGTGGTCTCGCTCATGGGGTAACTCCTGATGGGAGGGGCCGCACTCTAGCCGCCCCCCTGCCCTCCCCTGCAACCGTTTGATTCGGCTCGCTCGACGAGCCGCCGCCGTGCCATGAAAGCCGCCGACATCCGCGCCACGTTTCTGAAGTTCTTCGAGTCCAAGGGCCATGCCATCGTGGCCAGCTCGCCCGTGGTGCCCGGTGATGACCCGACGCTGCTGTTCACCAATGCGGGCATGAACCAGTTCAAGGACGTGTTCCTGGGCTTTGACAAGCGCCCCTACAGCCGCGCCACCACCAGCCAGAAGTGCATCCGCGCCGGCGGCAAGCACAACGACCTGGACAACGTCGGCTACACAGCGCGCCATCACACCTTCTTCGAGATGCTGGGCAATTTCAGCTTCGGCGACTACTTCAAGAAGGACGCGATCGCCTACGCCTGGGAGCTGCTGACCGTGCACTTCAAGCTGCCGGCCGACAAGCTCTGGGCCACCGTGTACGCCGAGGACGACGAGGCCTACGACATCTGGTTGAAGGACATCGGCCTGCCGCCCGAGCGCATCGTGCGCATCGGCGACAACAAGGGTGGCCGCTACATGTCCGACAACTTCTGGATGATGGGCGACACCGGCCCCTGCGGCCCCTGCTCCGAGATCTTCTATGACCACGGCCCCGACGTGGCCGGTGGCCCCCCGGGCAGCCCGGAGCAGGACGGCGACCGTTACATCGAGATCTGGAACAACGTCTTCATGCAGTTCAACCGCACCGAAGACGGTGTGATGCACAAGCTACCCAAGCCCAGCGTGGACACCGGCATGGGCCTGGAGCGCCTGGCCGCGGTGCTGCAGCATGTGCATTCGAACTACGAGATCGATCTGTTCGTGGCCTTGCTGGCGGCCGCGAAGAAGGCCGTGGATGAAGCCGGCGCCGGCGACTGCGACAAGGACTCGCCGTCACTCAAGGTGATTGCCGACCACATCCGCGCCTGCAGCTTCACCGTCTGCGACGGCGTCATCCCCGGCAACGCCGGCCGCGGCTATGTGCTGCGCCGCATCGCCCGCCGCGCCATCCGCCACGGCTACAAGCTCGGCGCGCGCACGCCCTTCTTCCACAAGCTGGTCAAAGCCCTGGTGGAACAGATGGGTGAGGCCTACCCCGAGCTGCGCCAGGCCGAAGCCCGTGTGACCGAGGTGCTGCAACAGGAGGAAGAACGCTTCTTCCGCACCATCGCCAACGGCATGGAGATCCTGGAGGCGGCGCTGGCCAAGGGCGGCAACGTCGACGGCGACACCGCCTTCAAGCTGCACGACACCTATGGCTTCCCGGTCGATCTGACCGGCGACGTCTGCCGCGAACGCGGCGTGACGGTCGATGAAGCGCGCTTCAACGAGCTGCTGGAAGAACAGAAGACCCGCGCCCGCGAGGCCGGCAAGTTCAAGATGGCCCAGGGCCTGGCCTACAGCGGCGTGCCCACGGCCTTCCACGGCTACGAGCATCTGGTCTGCGAGACCAGCCGCATCACCGCGCTGTACGTCGACGGCTCGGCCGTCGAGATGGTGCGCGCCGGCGAGGACGCGGTCATCGTGCTCGACCACACCCCCTTCTACGCCGAGAGCGGCGGCCAGGTGGGCGACCGCGGCGAGCTGCGCAACGCCAGCAGCCGCGTGACCGTGCATGACACCCTGAAGATCCAGGCCGATGTGTTCGGCCACCATGGCTCGGTGGTCGAGGGCGAACTCAAGATCGGCGACCAGCTGGTGGCCAAGGTAGATGCCGAGGCGCGCGACCACACGGTGCGCAACCACAGCGCCACCCACCTGATGCACAAGGCCCTGCGTGAGGTGCTGGGCGCCCATGTGCAGCAGAAGGGCTCGCTGGTCAGCCCGGAACGCACCCGCTTCGACTTCGCCCATGGCGCGGCCATGACGGCGGAGCAAATCGCCCAGGTCGAGGCCCTGGTGAATGCGGAGATCCTGGCCAACGCCGCCGCCGAAGCCGCGGTGATGGACCTCGAATCGGCGCAGAAGAGCGGCGCCATGATGCTGTTCGGCGAGAAGTACGGCGAGACCGTGCGCGTGCTGACCATCGGCAGCAGCAAGGAACTGTGCGGCGGCACGCATGTGAAGCGCACCGGTGACATCGGCCTGTTCAAGATCGTCGCCGAAGGCGCCGTCGCCGCCGGCATCCGCCGCGTCGAGGCCGTCACCGGCGCGAACGCGCTGGCCTATCTGCAGACCCTGGAAGGCCGTGTGGCGCAGATCGCCGCCAGCCTGAAGGTGGCGCCCGCCGAGGCCGCGCACCGCGTCGAGGGCCTGCTGGAGCAGATCAAGCAGCTCGACAAGGAGCTGGCCGCCGTCAAGGGCAAGCTGGCATCGAGCCAGGGCGATGCGCTGCTGGAGCAAGCCGTCGAGGTGGGCGGCCTGAAGGTGCTGGCCGCCAAGCTGGACGGCGCCGATGCCAAGACCCTGCGCGACACCCTGGACAAGCTGCGCGACAAGCTCAAGAGCGCCGCCATCGTGCTGGCCACGGTGGAAGGCGACAAGGTGCAGCTGGCCGCCGCCGTCACGCCGGACGGCGTGGCCAAGGGCCTGAAGGCGGGCGAGCTGGTCAACCATGTGGCCCAGCAAGTGGGCGGCAAGGGCGGCGGCAAGCCCGACATGGCCATGGCCGGCGGCAGCAACCCGGCAGCGCTGGCCGGCGCACTGGCCTCGGTGAGAGATTGGGTCGCAGGCAAGGCGGCATGAGCAAGAAGGCGCCGCCCACACTGACGATCCGCCGCGTGGCCGTGAGCGATGCGGCGGCCATCGCCGCGGCCTTCGCCGACCCCGAGATGTACAGCGGCACCCTGCAACTGCCCTACCCGGGCGAGGCCGGCTGGCGGACCCGCATCGAAGGCATGCTGGCCCCGGGCAGCAATGACCATGTGCTGGTGGCCGAGCGCGCGGGGCAGTTCGTCGGCATGGCCGGCTTGCACGCGGCGGGCGCCTCGGCGCGGCGGCGCCATGCCATGCACCTGGGCATCACCGTGGCCGCCACGGCCCAAGGTCAAGGCGTGGGCAAGTTCCTGATGGCCGCGCTCACCGACCTGGCCGACAACTGGCTGGGGGTGCTCCGCCTGGAACTGACCGTGTACAGCGACAATGCCCGCGCCATCGCGCTCTACGAGCGCTTTGGCTTCGTGCGCGAGGGCCTGATGCGCGGCTATGGACTGCGCAATGGCCAGTACGTCGACACGCTGTGCATGGCGCGCTGGCACCCACGCCCGCCCAGCCTTACAGCAGCAGAACCTTGACGTCGCTGAAGCCCATCAGCTTCAGCAGCAGGTAATTCGCCGC
>JBDHSJ010000076.1:0-17356 GCA_039808065.1 Burkholderiaceae bacterium
AGGCGCCAGCCAAGTCTTCGAGCTTGGCCTCGGCTTTGTGTGCCAGGCGCTCGGCCTGGCGGCGCTGCGCCTCAGGCTGGCGGTTCTGATGATGCTGGTAGCGCCGGCGCGATTCATTGGCTTGCTCGGCCGTCCAGGCCTGCCAGGCGGTACGGCCTGGCGTCACCGAATCCATGCGGATGCAGTCCACCGGGCAGACCGGCACGCACAACTCACACCCATTGCAAGCCTCGGCCAGCACCGTGTGCATCTGCTTGGCGGCGCCCAGGATGGCATCGACTGGGCAGGCCTTGATGCACAGCGTGCAGCCGATGCACCAATCCTCGTCGATCACGGCCAAAGCGCGCTCGGCTTCAATGCCGTAGTCGGCATCCAGGGGCAACTCGGGGCGCTGCGTCAGCCGGCTGAGGCGGCGCACCCCCTCTTGGCCGCCGGGTGGGCAGCGGTTGATCGCTGCGCCATCCGTTGCGATGGCCTGCGCGTAGCTGCGGCAATCCGGATAGCCGCAGCGCGTGCACTGCGTTTGCGGCAGCGCTGCATCCAGCTCGTCGATCAAGCCGATGCGGCTCATGCCTTGCGGCGCTGCCGCTTGACCGGCTCGTCGCGCTGGCGGCGGTCGTGGGAGCGGATGAAGTCGCGAATCACCGGATAGGCCAGCTCACGCCAGCGGCGGCCCGAGAAGATCCCGTAATGGCCCGCGCCCTTGACGTCATAGTGCTGCTGGTGTTCTTTCGGGATGCCGGTGCAGAGTTCGTGCGCGGCCTTGGTCTGGCCCGCGCCGGAGATGTCGTCCAGCTCACCTTCAACGGTGAGCAGGCCGCAGCCGCGGATGTCCTGCGGGCGCACGCGCTGGCCGCGCACATCCCAGGTGCCGTTCACCAGCGCGAAGTCCTGGAACACGGTCTTGATGGTGTCCAGGTAGTACTCGGCTGGCAGATCGAGCACGGCGTTGTACTCGTCGTAGAAGTCACGGTGCGAGTCGGCCGACTCCTCGTCACCGCGCACCAAGTCAAGGAAGTAGTCGTAGTGGCTGCTGAGATGGCGCCCCGGATTCATCGCGATGAAACCGGTGTGTTGCAGAAAGCCGGGGTAGACCAGACGCCCCGCGCCGGGGAAGTTGGTCGGCACGCGGTAGATGACGTTGTTCTCGAACCAGGAATAGCTCTTGTTCATCGCCAGGTTGTTCACCGCTGTCGGGCTCTTCCGAGCGTCGATCGGGCCCCCCATCATGGTCAGCGACCGAGGCACGATGTCCTTGTCGGTGGCCTGCAAGGAAACGGCGGCCAGCACCGGCACGGTGGGCTGGCAGACCGAAATCACATGGACATGCGCGCCGATGTGGCGGATGAACTCACGCACGTACTCGACGTAGTCATCCAGATGGAAGGCGCCCTTGTCGATGGGCACCATGCGGGCATCGGTCCAGTCGGTGATGAAAACCTTGTGCTCGCGCAGCAATTGCCGCACGGTGTCGCGCAGCAGGGTGGCGTGGTGGCCTGACAGTGGTGCGACGACCAGCACGGTGGGCTGGTCCTTCATGCGCGCCAATTGCTCACCGTCATCGGTGAAGCGCTTGAAGCGCAGCAGACGGCAGAAGTCCTTCTCGATGACGACTTGTTCCTGCACCGCCACGCTGATGCCGTCGACATCGACCCGGTCGATGCCGAAGGGCGGCTTCTCGTAGGCCTTGGCCAATCGGTGCATCAGATCCAGGCTGGCCGCCACGCGCGGCGCCAGCGGGCCGTGGGCAAACGGGGACATCGGGTGGCTGTAGAGCTGCCCAGCGGCCGAGGCGAACTCGGCAAAGGGACTCAGCAGGGCGCGCTGCGCTTCATAAAGCTGATAAAGCATGGGGGCTAGCTCCGGAAACAGATGCTTGCATCTTGCCTCAAATGCTGCGCTGCAGCATGAATGATTTTGATCGATCCGATCAAAGCGAGGAGGGCTGCGCTAGGCTGACAGGTTTTCTGCCGCCATTGTCCTTTCATGTCGCAAGCCCAAGCCGCCAGTGCGGACACGCCGCCGGGGGAGTTTGTCAGCTTTGAGGGTTCGCCTTTCCAGCTGTTCCAGCCATTTCCGCCAGCGGGTGACCAGCCAACTGCGATTGCGCAATTGGTGGAGGGTGTGAACGACGGCCTGGCTTACCAGACCCTGCTGGGCGTCACCGGCTCGGGCAAGACTTTCACGATGGCCAATGTGATTGCCCGTCTGGGGCGGCCGGCGATTGTGTTCGCGCCGAACAAGACCTTGGCGGCTCAGCTCTACAGCGAGTTCCGCGACTTCTTCCCGAAGAACGCCGTCGAGTACTTCGTCAGCTACTACGACTACTACCAACCCGAGGCCTATGTGCCGCAGCGCGATCTGTTCATCGAGAAGGACAGCGCGATCAATGAACAGATTGAGCAGCTGCGGCTCTCCTGCACCAAGAGCCTGCTGGAGCGCCGCGATGTGGTCATCGTGGCTTCGGTTTCCGCCATCTACGGCATTGGCAATCCAAGCGATTACCACCAGATGGTGCTGACCCTGCGAGTCGGTGACACGCTCGGGCAGCGCGAACTGATTGCCCAGCTGGTGCGCATGCAGTACCAGCGCAACGAACTGGAGTTCACCCGCGGGCATTTCCGCGTGCGCGGCGACACGGTCGACGTCTTCCCGGCAGAACACTCGGAGCTGGCCTTGCGCATCGAGTTGTTTGACGACGAGGTCGAGGCCATGAGCCTGTTTGACCCGTTGACGGGTCAGATTCGCCAGAAGCTGGCGCGATTCACTGTCTATCCGAGCAGCCACTACGTTACGCCGCGGGAACGGGTGTTGGCGGCGATTGACACCATCAAAGAGGAACTGCGTCAGCGTGTGGGCGAGTTCCTGAGGGATGGCAAGCTGGTCGAGGCTCAACGGCTGGAGCAGCGTACGCGCTTTGACATTGAGATGCTGCAGGAAGTAGGGCACTGCAAGGGCATCGAGAACTACACGCGGCACCTGAGCGGTGCTGCGCCCGGCGAAGCGCCGCCGACGCTGGTGGACTACCTGCCGCCCGACGCGCTGATGTTCCTGGATGAAAGCCATGTGCTGATCGGCCAGTTCGGCGGTATGTACAACGGTGACCGTGCACGCAAGACCACCTTGGTGGAATACGGCTTTCGTCTGCCCTCGGCGCTGGACAACCGGCCGCTCAAGTTCGAAGAGTTTGAACGGAAGATGCGCCAGGCGATCTTTGTGTCGGCCACGCCGGCGGATTACGAGCAGCGGCAGGCCGGCCAGGTGGTGGAGCAGGTCGTGCGCCCGACCGGGCTGGTCGATCCGGTCGTCAGCGTGCGCCCCGCCACCCACCAAGTGGACGATGTGCTGGGCGAGATCCGCATGCGTGTCGAGGCGCAGGAGCGGGTGCTGATCACTGTGCTGACCAAGCGCATGGCCGAGCAGTTGACCGACTATCTGGGCGAGAACGGCGTCAAGGTGCGCTACCTGCACTCGGATGTCGACACCGTCGAGCGCGTCGAGATCATTCGCGACCTGCGCCTGGGCATGTTCGATGTGCTGGTCGGCATCAACTTGCTGCGCGAGGGCCTGGACATTCCCGAGGTCAGCCTGGTGGCCATCCTGGACGCCGACAAGGAAGGCTTTCTGCGCAGCGAGCGCAGCCTGATCCAGACCATCGGCCGCGCGGCCCGGCATTTGAACGGCACTGCAATCCTGTACGCCGACCGGGTGACCGATTCAATGCGCCGTGCCATTGGCGAGACCGAGCGCCGCCGCCTCAAGCAACTGGCGCACAACGCTGAACATGGCATCACACCGCGCGGTGTGGCCAAGCGGGTGCGCGACCTGATTGACGGGGTCGTGTCCGACAAGGGCAAAGAACTGGCGCCGCCCGAACTGCCCAATGTGGAAGGCATGAGCGAGAAGGAAGTCGGGCGGCGCATTCAGCAGTTGGAAAAGCAGATGTACGAACATGCCCGCAACCTGGAGTTCGAGCAGGCAGCGCGGCTTCGCGACCAGCTGGCTCTCTTGCGTGAGCAGCTGCTCGGCGCCAGCAAGCATGATGCGTAGCTATCGGCCCGATAGCCCTGTTTGAAGCTGCTCGCTTCAATAGGCGACTAAAATGCTCGGCAATTACCTCGGGTTAGTCCTGATCGCAACTGTTTTGCTCAGGTATCCGGGGTTCAGGAGAGCAGGATGCGTCTCACCACCAAAGGCCGATTTGCTGTGACCGCCATGGTCGATTTGGCGCTGCGCGAACACAGCGGCCCCGTTGCGCTGGCCGCCATCGCCCAACGGCAGCAGATTTCCCTCTCGTACCTTGAGCAGCTGTTTGGCAAGCTGCGCCGCTCGGAGCTGGTGGAGAGCACCCGTGGCCCCGGCGGTGGTTACAAGCTGGGCCGGCCGAGCGGCAACATCACGGTGGCCGACGTCATCCTGGCGGTGGACGAGGCGCTTGATGCGACCGGCTGCGGCGGCAAGGAAAATTGCATGGGGCACGACACCGGGGCCTGCCTGACGCACGATCTGTGGACCCGCTTGAACGAACGCATGCTGGACTACCTGCGCTCGGTCAGCCTGAAGCAGATCGTGGAGGAGCAGCGGGCCAAGGGCGTGGTGGTGGACGAACCCCAGATCAGCTCGCTCAAGCGGGCCTTCTCGCCCTCACCCGTGGCCAAACCCATTCGTGTCACCGCTCCGAATTCCGTTTTCGACCTCGGCACTGCGCTGAGCAAATGAATCCATGACCCCTCATCTGCCCATTTACCTTGATTACGGCGCCACCACCCCGGTGGACCCGCGCGTGGTGGACGCCATGATTCCCTGGTTGCGCGAGCATTTCGGCAATGCCGCCTCGCGCAGTCATGCCTATGGCTGGGAAGCCGAGGCCGCGATCGAGAAGGCCCGCGAGCAAGTGGCCGCGCTGATCGGCGCGGACCCGCGCGAGATCGTCTGGACGAGTGGGGCGACCGAATCCAACAACCTCGCCATCAAGGGCGCGGCTGAGTTCTACAAGTCGCGTGGCAAGCACATCGTCACCGTTAAGACCGAGCACAAGGCCGTGCTGGACACCTGCCGCGAGTTGGAGCGCCGCGGCTTCGAGGTGACCTACCTGGATGTGCTGCCCAATGGCTTGTTGGACTTCGAAGTCTTCAAGGCGGCGGTCAGCAAGCCGGGCACCATCCTGGCGTCCGTCATGGCGGTGAACAACGAGATCGGCGTGATCCAGGACATGGCGGTCCTGGGCGGCCTGTGCCGCGAACTGGGTGTAATCTTCCACGTCGACGCTGCGCAGGCCACCGGCAAGATGCCGATTGACCTCAGCAGGTTGCCGGTTGACCTGATGAGCCTGGCCTCGCACAAGAGCTATGGCCCCAAGGGCATCGGCGCGCTCTACGTGCGCCGCAAGCCCCGCGTGCGCCTGGAGGCGCAGATGCACGGCGGCGGTCACGAGCGCGGCATGCGCTCCGGCACCCTGCCCACCCACCAGATCGTTGGCATGGGTGAGGCCTTCCGCATCGCTCGCGAGGAAATGGGCACCGAATTGGAGCGCGTGCGCATGCTGCAGCAGCGCCTGCTGAAGGGGCTGTCCGGCATCGAGGAAAGCTACCTGAACGGTGACATCGAGCAGCGCGTGCCGCACAACGTCAACATCTCCTTCAATTACGTCGAAGGAGAGTCGCTGATCATGGGTGTGAAGGAGCTCGCCGTGTCCTCGGGCTCGGCCTGTACCTCGGCCAGTCTGGAGCCCAGTTATGTGCTGCGCGCCCTGGGCCGTTCGGACGAACTGGCCCATTCGAGCCTGCGCATGACCATCGGCCGTTTCACCACCGAAGAAGACATCGATACCGCCATCCGCCTGCTGCAGGACCGGGTGGCCAAGCTGCGCGAGCTCTCGCCCCTGTGGGAGATGTTCAAGGATGGCGTCGATCTTTCGACGATCCAGTGGACCGCGCACTGAACCAGGAGAACCAACATGGCATACAGCGACAAGGTCGTCGATCACTACGAGAACCCGCGCAATGTGGGCAGCTTCGACAAGGGCGACGAAGCGGTGGGCACCGGCATGGTGGGTGCGCCGGCCTGTGGTGACGTGATGAAGCTGCAGATCAAGGTCAACCCGGCCACTGGCCTGATCGAGGACGCGCGTTTCAAGACCTATGGCTGCGGCTCGGCGATTGCGTCGAGCTCGCTGGTTACCGAATGGGTCAAGGGCAAGAGCCTGGACGAAGCCACGCAAATCAAGAACTCCGAGATTGCCGAGGAACTGGCCCTGCCGCCCGTGAAGATCCACTGCTCCATCCTGGCCGAGGACGCCATCAAGGCTGCCGTGGCCGACTATCGCGCCAAGCACACCGGAGCCTGAGATGGCCATCACCCTGACCGAAGCAGCGGCCCGCCATGTCACCAAATACCTGGCCCGGCGGGGCAAGGGCGTGGGCGTGCGTCTGGGTGTCAAGACCACCGGCTGCTCCGGCCTGGCCTACAAGTTGGAGTACGCCGACGAGGTGGCACCCGAGGACATGGTGTTCGAAGACCAGGGTGTCAAGGTCTTGATTGACCCTAAGAGCCTGACCTACCTGGACGGCACCGAGTTGGATTTCGTGCGCGAGGGCCTGAACGAAGGGTTCAAGTTCCGCAACCCGCAGGAAAAGGACCGCTGCGGCTGCGGCGAGTCCTTCCGTGTCTGATCCCCAGCTCGCCTGAAGCGGCGCGGCCCGAGGGCCGCGCCTTTTCTTTTCGCCCACCATGCAACTTGCCGCCCGCAACGATTTCGAGCTCTTCGGCCTGGAGCCGCGCTACCGGCTCGACCGTGCAGAGCTGGACGCGCGCTGGAAGCGCTTGGCCGCGCAGGTCCACCCCGATCGGCATCTGGGCCAGGGCGCGGCAGCGCAGGCTCAGGCCATGCAATGGGCCCTGCGCGTGAACGAGGCCTACCGCCGCTTGCGTGACCCGCTGCAACGCGGCGCCTATCTGTGCGAGCAGCGTGGCGCACCCATCCAGGCCGAGAGCAATACCCACATGTGCATGGCCTTTCTAGGCGAACAGATGGCCTGGCGCGAAGCACTGGACGAGGCCGATGAAGAGGCTGCCATCGACCAGCTGCAGGCGCAGGTCAAGCGCCGGCAGCAGGGCCTGTTCGACACTGTGGCGCGCGAGTTGGACGACGCCGGTGGCAGCCCCCAGCTGGCTGCCCAAGCCGTGCGCTCCCTGATGTTCGTGGCGCGCTTTCTGCAAGACATCGAGCGTCGACGCGACGCCCTGTTTCCCCTTTGAGTCATGGCCCTGCTGCAGATTTCTGAACCCGGTCAGTCCCCTGATCCGCACCAGCGGCGCATCGCGGTCGGTATCGACCTGGGCACGACCCACTCTCTTGTGGCCGCGGTGCGCCACGGGCAACCTGAATGTTTGCCCGATGCGCAGGGTCGTGTGATCCTGCCCTCGGTGGTGCACTATCTGGGCGGTGGGCGCCGCCAGATCGGCGCTGCGGCCCTGGCCCAGGCCGCCGAGGATCCGGCCAACACCATTGCGTCGGTGAAGCGCCTGATGGGGCGCCGCCTGGCCGATGTGCAGGAGGCCGCCAAGCTGCCCTACACGCTGGAAGACGGACCGGGCATGGTGGGTGTGCTGACGCGAGAAGGACACAAATCGCCGGTCGAGGTCTCGGCCGAGATCCTGGCCACGCTGCGCCAGCGCGCCGAGGACAGTTTTGACGATCTGCTGTATGGCGCCGTCATCACCGTGCCGGCCTATTTCGACGATGCCCAGCGCCAGGCCACCAAGGACGCTGCGGAACTGGCCGGCCTGAAGGTGCTGCGCCTGATCAACGAGCCCACCGCGGCGGCCATTGCTTACGGGTTGGACCATGCTTCCGAAGGCCTGTATGCCGTCTACGACCTGGGCGGCGGCACCTTCGATGTCTCCCTGTTGCGCTTGGCGCGCGGAGTCTTCGAGGTGGTGGCCACCGGTGGTGACGCCCAATTGGGTGGCGACGACTTTGATCAGGCCTTGGGCGACTGGGCGTTGGCCCGCCAGGGCCGTGAGACCCGCAGTGCCGCGGACCGCCAGCGCCTGCGCGCGGCAGCCCGAGTGGCCAAGGAGGCGCTTTCTGCTGCCGACACGGTGGAACTGCGCGCCGAACTGGATGACGGAACGCTGATTCAGCGCGTTGAGCGAGCCGAGTTCGAGGCCTGCACCAAGCACTTGGTGGACCGCACGCTGTCGGTGGTGCGCCGGGTGATGCGCGACGCCGCCGTGGCGGCCGACGAGGTGCAGGGTGTGGTGATGGTGGGCGGCTCGACCCGCATGCCGGTGGTGCGTGCCCGCGTCAGTCAGCTGTTCGGCCGCGAGGTGCTGACCGATCTGAACCCCGATGAGGTGGTAGCCCTGGGCGCTGCCGTGCAGGCCAATGCCCTGGCAGGCAATGCGCCCGATGGCGAGCTGCTGCTGCTGGATGTGATTCCGCTTTCGCTCGGCCTGGAAACCATGGGCGGCCTGGTTGAGCGCATCGTCGAGCGCAACGCCACGCTGCCGGTGGCCAAGGCACAGGACTTCACCACCTTCAAGGACGGCCAGACTGCGCTGGCTGTGCATGTGGTGCAGGGCGAGCGCGAGCTGGTGAGCGAGTGCCGCTCGCTGGCACGCTTCGAGCTGCGCGGCATCCCGCCCATGGCGGCGGGTGCGGCGCGCATTCGAGTCAGCTTCCAGATCGACGCCGACGGCCTGCTGTCCGTCTCGGCGCGTGAACTGGTCTCAGGTGTGGAAGCGGCCATCAGCGTCAAACCCAGCTATGGCCTGAGCGATGAGCAGGTGGCCGCCATGCTGCGTGATGGTTTTGCCAGCGCTCAGGTCGATCGTGAGGCGCGGCAGCTGCGCGAAGCGCGGGTGGAAGGCGAACGCATGTGCATGGCCCTGGAGGCCGCGCTGGCAGCCGACGGCGATCTGCTGGCGCCCGAAGAACGTGCGGCGCTCGATCAAGGCCTGGCCAGCTTGCGCCAGGCCATGGGGCAGGGCGCCGCAGCTGAAATCGATGCTGCCGTGCAAGCCCTGGCCAAGACCTCCGAGGGATTCGCCGCTGCGCGCATGAACCGCAGCATCCAGCAGGCCTTGGCGGGCCGCTCGGTCGAGGAAATCTGAATGCCCACCATCACCATCCTGCCGCACCCCGAGTACTGCCCTGAGGGCCGCCAGGTCAATGCGCCGCCCGGCACGTCGATCTGTGAAGCCTTGCTGGACAACGGCGTGGAGATCGAACACGCCTGCGACCAGGTCTGCGCGTGTACCACCTGCCATGTCGTCGTGCGCAAGGGTTTTGCCTCGCTGTCCGAGATGGAAGAGAACGAGGAAGACATGCTGGACCGCGCCTGGGGTCTTGAGGCCGATTCGCGCCTTTCCTGTCAGGCCATCCTGGGCCGGGAGGATCTGACGGTCGAGATTCCGCGCTACTCGATCAACCACGCGAAAGAGAAGAAGGCGTGAGTTGGCGGGTTCTGGGCATCGAGTCCAGCTGCGACGAGACCGGCGTGGCGGTGGTGGAGTGCAGCCCAGGCGCGAGCCCGCGCTTGCTGGCCCAGGGCCTGCACAGCCAGATTGCCATGCACCAGGCCTATGGCGGCGTGGTGCCGGAGCTCGCCTCTCGCGACCACATCCGCCGCGTCTTGCCGTTGACGCGCCAAGCCCTCGCCGATGCCGGTTTGGCGTTGGGCGATCTGGATGCCATTGCCTACACACAAGGGCCCGGCTTGGCCGGCGCTTTGCTGGTGGGCGCGGGCGCGGGCGTGGCCTTGGCGGCCAGCCTGAGCCTGCCGGCGCTTCCTGTGCATCATCTGGAAGGGCATCTGCTTTCGCCCTTTTTGTCTGCCGACCCGCCGGAATTTCCGTTCGTTTGCCTGCTGGTGTCCGGTGGGCACACGCAACTGATGCGGGTCGAGGGCGTGGGTGACTACGAACTCCTTGGCGAGACCATTGACGACGCAGCGGGCGAAGCCTTTGACAAGAGCGCCAAGTTGCTGGGTTTGCCGTACCCCGGTGGCCCCCATTTGGCCCGACTGGCCGAGCAGGGCAGGGCGGATGCCTACGCCCTGCCGCGCCCCTTGCTGCACAGCGGCGATCTGAACTTCAGCTTTGCCGGCTTGAAGACAGCCGTGCTGACGCAGAGCCGCAAGTTGCCGCCGGGCGACGCCCAGGCGCAGGCCGATTTGGCGGCTTCCACACAGGCGGCCATCGTCGAGGTGCTGCTGAGGAAGAGCCTGGCGGCCCTGAAGCTGACCGGTCTGAAGCGCTTGGTGGTGGCCGGCGGCGTCGGGGCCAACCAGAGCCTGCGCTTGCAACTGAATCAGGCTTGCCAGCGCCGCGGTGTGCGTGTGCACTACCCCGAGCTGGCCTTGTGCACCGACAACGGCGCCATGATCGCACTGGCCGCGGCCATGCGCTGGCAGGCCAGCGCGGCGGGGGCTCAGTCCGGCTACAGCTTCGAAGTCCACCCGCGCTGGCCACTGGCCATGGTCTGATACACTCCGCAGGTTTTGCGCCAGCCAGGTGCAGAGCCGTCGCAAGACGCATCGCACGACGAGGGTCGGTTTCACTCTCGCTCGCAAGTCCAACCCCGGAAACCGCTCGACCCGACCGCAGGTTTGGCGACGGCTTTCCAACACCAGGAAACACCATGCCCGTTGCCGATCTGAACAAAGCCGACATCGTCAAGGCCCACGCCCGTGCTGCCAATGACACCGGCAGCCCCGAAGTGCAAGTCGCTTTGCTGACCGCCCGCATCAACGAGCTGACCCCCCACTTCAAGGCCAACCCCAAGGACCATCATGGCCGCCGCGGCCTGTTGAAGATGGTCAATTCGCGCAAGCGCCTGCTGGCCTACCTGAAGAGCCGTGACAGCGCCCGCTACGTTGAGCTGATCAAGAAGCTCGGCCTGCGCAAGTAAGCACCCCTTGAGAGAGCCTGCCCCGCAGGCTCTTTCTCCATCCCGCCGGAGACCCGCAACCCGTGATCGCGTGTGCCATTCCAAAGCCGCTGCGTGCAGTGCCTTTGGAATGACATGGCGAACGGCTTGCCGAGCCCGGCTCTTTTCCTTCTAGGAGCCATCCATGACCATGTTCCAAAAAGTCAGCAAGACCTTCCAATGGGGATCGCACACCGTCACGATGGAGACGGGTGAAATCGCCCGTCAGTCGACCGGCGCCGTGCTGGTCAACATCGACGACACCGTCGTGCTCGCCACTGTCGTGGCCCGCAAGGAAGCCAAGGCCGGCCAGGACTTCTTCCCGCTGACCGTCGACTACATCGAGAAAACCTACGCCGCCGGCAAGATCCCCGGCAGCTTCTTCAAGCGCGAGGGCCGCCCCAGCGAGTTGGAGACGCTGACCAGCCGCCTGATCGACCGCCCGATCCGCCCGCTGTTCCCGGAAGGCTTCTTCAATGAAGTCCAGGTCGTCATCCACACCCTGAGCCTGAACCCCGAGGTGCAGGCCGACATCGCCGCCATGATCGCCACCAGTGCCGCGCTGGCGGTGTCGGGCATCCCCTTCAACGGTCCGATCGGTGCCGCCCGAGTGGGTTACATCAACGGCGAGTACGTGCTGAACCCCGGCAAGACCGAGCTGGCCAACAGCAAGCTGGATCTGGTCGTCGCCGGCACCGAGGCCGCCGTGCTGATGGTGGAGTCGGAAGCCGACCAGCTGAGCGAAGAAGTGATGCTGGGCGCCGTGGTGTTCGGCCACGAGGCTGGCAAGACCGCCATCAACGCCATTCACGAACTAGTGCGCGAAGCCGGCAAGCCGAGCTGGAACTGGGTTGCCCCGGCCAAGAACGAAGAGTTCATCGCCAAGGTTACCCAGCTGGCCGAGGAGCCCCTGCGTGCCGCCTACCAGATCCGCAGCAAGCAGGCCCGCACCGAGGCCTGCCGTGCCGCCTACGCCAACGTCAAGACCGCGTTGAAGGAGGCCGGCGTCGAGTTTGATGGTGTCGAAGTGGACAACCTGCTGTTCGAGATCGAGGCCCGCATCGTGCGCAGCCAGATCCTGAACGGCGAGCCGCGCATCGACGGCCGCGACACTCGCACCGTGCGCGCCATCGAGATCCGCAGCGGCCTGCTTCCGCGCACCCACGGCTCGGCCCTGTTCACGCGTGGCGAGACCCAGGCCCTGGTGGTCACCACCCTGGGCACGGACCGCGACGCGCAGCTCATCGACGCCCTGGCCGGTGAGTTCAGCGACCGCTTCATGCTGCACTACAACATGCCCCCGTTTGCCACTGGCGAAACGGGCCGCGTGGGCAGCCCCAAGCGCCGCGAAATTGGTCACGGCCGCCTGGCCAAGCGCGCGCTGATGGCCGTGCTGCCCAGCAAGGAAGAGTTCCCTTACACCCTGCGCGTGGTCTCGGAGATCACCGAGTCCAACGGTTCGTCGTCGATGGCTTCGGTCTGCGGCGGCTGCCTGGCCATGATGGACGCTGGCGTGCCGCTGAAGGCGCATGTTGCCGGCATCGCCATGGGCCTGATCAAGGAAGGCAACCGCTTCGCGGTGCTGACCGACATCCTCGGCGATGAAGACCACCTCGGCGACATGGACTTCAAGGTCGCCGGCACCAATGGCGGCGTGACCGCGCTGCAGATGGACATCAAGATCCAGGGCATCACCAAGGAAATCATGCAAGTCGCCCTGGCCCAGGCCAAGGAAGCCCGTCTGCATATCCTGGGCAAGATGGTCGAAGCCATGGCGGGCGCCAATACCGAGGTCTCTGACTTCGCTCCGCGCCTGTACACCATGAAGATCAACCCCGAGAAGATCCGTGACGTGATCGGCAAGGGCGGCGCCACCATCCGCGCGCTGACCGAAGAGACCGGCACCACCATCGACATCGGCGACGACGGCACCATCACCATTGCCTCCACCGATGCAGCCAAGGCCGAACTGGCCAAGAAGCGCATCGAGGACATCACCGCCGAGGCGGTGATCGGCAAGGTTTACGAAGGCCCGGTCGTCAAGATCCTCGACTTCGGCGCCCTGGTGCAGATCCTGCCGAATAAGGATGGCCTGGTGCACATCAGCGAGATCGCCCACCGTCGCATCGACAAGGTCACCGACGTGCTGAAGGAAGGCGAGATCGTCAAGGTCAAGGTGCTGGACACCGACGAGAAGGGTCGCGTCAAGTTGTCCATCAAGGCCCTGGTCGATCGGCCGGCTCCGGCTGCTGCGCCCGCCCAGGAGTAAGGCCTTGCGAGGCATTGGCTTTGCGCAGCCGGGCGGTCCCGACGTGCTCACCTTGGGTGAGTACCCGGAGCCGCAGGCCGGCGCGGGCGAATGCCTGCTGCGGGTCGTGGCCTCGGGCGTCAACCGCCCCGACGTGCTGCAGCGAAAAGGTTTGTACCCACCGCCGGCAGGTGTCAGTCTGCTGCCGGGCTTGGAAGTTGCCGGATTCATCGAGTCGGGCGACGCGGACGCCCTGCATGCAGTCGGCCTGTCGGTGGGGGACGCGGTCTGCGCCCTGGTCGCGGGGGGCGGCTATGCCGAGCGCTGTGTGGCGCCGGTGGCGCAGTGTCTGCCGGTGCCGCAAGGTTGGAGCCTTGTGGAGGCGGCTGGGTTGCCCGAGACCTACTTCACCGTCTGGTCGAACCTGTTCGATCAGGGAGGTCTGCGCGAGGGGGACCGCGTGCTGATCCACGGCGGCTCGAGCGGCATCGGTGTCAGTGCCATCCAGTTGGCCAAGGCCTTCGGAGCCGAGGTCTGGGTGACGGTCGGCAGCGCTGCGAAGGCGGGTGCCTGCCTGGCCCTGGGTGCGGACGGTGCCATCAATTACCGCGAGCAGGACTTTGTCGCCGAGGGGCTGCGTGCGACCCAAGGGCGTGGTTTTGACCTCATCCTCGACATGGTGGCGGGGCCCTACATCGCCCGCAACCAGCAGGTCCTGGCTGAAGAGGGGCGCATGCTCGTCATTGCCGTGCAGGGCGGAACCAAGGCGGAGCTGGATGCGGGCACTTTGCTGCGCAAGCGCCAGCGCATCAGTGGCAACACCCTGCGCAGCCGTCCGTTGGGTTTCAAGGCGGCTATCGCAGCGCAACTGCGGGCCAAGGTCTGGCCCTTGCTTGCGCAGGGTGCCATGCGACCGGTGATCCACAGGGTCTGGCCCGCGGCGCAGGCGGCCGAGGCGCACCGCGAATTGGAGGCCGGCGCACATGTCGGCAAGCTCGTGCTGTCCTGGCAAGGAGACTGAAGATGCAACGCAAGAAGTTGGTGGTTGGCAACTGGAAGATGCACGGCGGCAAGGGCTTCGTGGAGGCACTGCTGGCCGAGCTCAAGGGCCGCGGCCCTTGGCCGAGCGATGTGGCGGTGTGCCCGCCCGCGCTTTATTTGCCGCAGTGCGAGAAGTTGCTCACCGGCAGCGCGATTGCCTGGGGAGCACAGGACGTGTCGGCGCACAACGGGCAGGGCGCCTATACGGGAGAAATTTCGGCCACCATGCTCAAGGAGTTCGGCGCGCGCTATGCCATCGTCGGCCACAGTGAACGCCGCACCTACCATGCCGAAAATGACCAGCTGGTGGCTGCCAAAGCCAAGGCGGCCCTGGCGCAGGACTTGACCCCGATCGTTTGCGTGGGTGAAACCCGCGCCGAGCGCGAAGCGGGTCACACCGAGGCGGTGGTCCAGCGGCAGCTGGGCACCCTGATCCGCAATCTGGGCGCGCGCATCGGCGAGGTGGTCGTGGCCTACGAGCCAGTCTGGGCAATCGGCACCGGCCTGACGGCGAGTCCGGAGCAGGCCCAGGACGTGCATGCCCGGTTGCGCCAGCAACTGCTGGCGGCCACGCCGGCGGCGGCGCAGATGCGCATTCTTTACGGCGGCAGCGTCAAGCCGGACAACGCCGCGCAGTTGTTTGCTCAACCCGATATCGACGGCGGGCTGATCGGTGGGGCCGCCTTGAAGGCGGCCGACTTCGACGCGATCTGCCGCGCCTGAACCCAATAAGGAGAACTTGACGATGCAATTCCTGATGAATCTGTTGCTGGTGGTGCAGCTGCTGAGTGCGCTGGCCATGATCGGCCTGGTGCTGGTTCAGCACGGCAAGGGCGCCGACATGGGGGCCTCTTTCGGGGCGGGTGCCTCGGGCACTCTGTTCGGTGCCACTGGCAGTGCCAATGTGCTGTCCAAGTCGACGGCCATCTGCGCCACGCTGTTCTTTGTGTGCACACTGTTCCTGGCCTATTTTGGGAATGCCCGCAGTACGGCAGCCACGGACAAGGGTTCCTTCTTGGATGTCCCGGCCGCAGCGGCTTCGCAGCCGGCGCAAACGGGTGCCGCCGCCATCCCTGGCCTGGCTGCACCGGCCAGTGTGGCTTCGGCTCCCGCTGTCACCGCATCGGAAGCATCGGCGCCTGCAAAAGACTAAATTTTCGCTATAGAATGCGAGGCTGTTCGCTGCAGACCAAACCTCGATGGTCAGTGCAACGCGGCGAATAGTGAAAACTAGCGGTCGTGGTGAAATTGGTAGACACGCTATCTTGAGGGGGTAGTGGCGAAAGCTGTGCGAGTTCGAGTCTCGCCGACCGCACCAAATTCCAGCGGCAATCTCTCGATTGACGAATCGCAAAGACGGGCGCTTAGCAATACCAGCCAAGCGCCCGTTTTCGTTTCTAGCGCGTAACATGCCGCGGTTTTTTGCCCGGCTGACAAGACCATGAGTTTGGAACAGTACCTCCCTGTCATCCTCTTCATCCTGGTCGGCGCCGCCGTCGGCGTCATCCCCCAAGTGCTCGGCGCGCTGCTGGGCCCGCATCGCCCCGATGCGGCAAAGAACTCCCCCTACGAATGCGGCTTCGAGGCCTTTGAGGACGCGCGCATGAAATTCGATGTGCGCTATTACCTCGTGGCCATTCTGTTCATCCTGTTTGACCTGGAAATTGCCTTCCTGTTCCCTTGGGCCGTCGCGCTCAAGGAAATTGGGCCGACGGGCTTCTGGGCCATGATGGTTTTCCTCGGCATCCTCGTCGTCGGCTTTGCCTACGAGTGGAAAAAGGGCGCGTTGGACTGGGAATAAGCAATGGGTATTGAAGGCGTTCTCAAGGAAGGCTTCGTCACCACGTCGGTCGACAAGCTGATCAACTGGTCCAAGACCGGCTCGCTGTGGCCGATGACCTTTGGTCTGGCCTGTTGCGCGGTGGAAATGATGCATGCCGGTGCGGCTCGATACGACATCGACCGCTTTGGCATGCTGTTCCGCCCGAGCCCGCGCCAGAGTGATCTGATGATCGTCGCGGGCACGTTGTGCAACAAGATGGCGCCAGCCCTGCGCAAGGTCTACGACCAGATGGCCGAACCCCGCTGGGTGCTCTCGATGGGTAGCTGCGCCAATGGCGGGGGCTACTACCACTACAGCTACTCGGTGGTGCGCGGCTGTGACCGCATCGTGCCGGTCGATGTCTACGTGCCGGGCTGCCCGCCCACCGCCGAGGCGCTGCTCTATGGCGTGCTGCAGTTGCAGGCCAAGATCCGCCGCGAAAACACGATTGCCCGCTGAAGGCACAGCCGATGAGCGTTACCCCCTGTTTGGATCGGCTGGAAACCAGCCTCAAGAACGCGCTCGGCGAGCGCATCCGCAAACTGACCCGCGCCTTGGGCGAGATCACGGTGGAAGTGGCCGCGCCCGATTACTACGCGGCGGCCAAGACCCTGCGCGATCACTCCGAGCTGCGCTTCGAGCAGTTGATCGATCTCTGTGGTCTGGACTACTCCAGCTATGGCAATGCCGGCTGGGAAGGACCGCGCTTTTGCGTGGCTTCGCATCTGCTGTCGGTCAGCCTGAACCAGCGTGTGCGACTGAAGGTGTTCGCGCCTGACGATGAGTTGCCGCTGGTAGCGTCCGTCACGCCGCTGTGGAGCTCCGCCAATTGGTTTGAGCGGGAGGCTTTCGACCTCTACGGCATCCTGTTCGATGGCCATGAGGATCTGCGTCGCATCCTGACCGATTACGGTTTCATCGGCCACCCGATGCGCAAGGACTTCCCGGTGTCCGGTCATGTCGAGATGCGCTACGACGCCGAACAGCGCCGTGTGATCTACCAACCGGTGTCGATCGAACCGCGTGAGATCACTCCGCGTGTGATTCGCGAAGACCACTACGGGGGTCTGAACTGATGTCCGAAATCAAGAACTACACCCTCAACTTCGGCCCCCAGCACCCGGCTGCACACGGCGTGCTGCGCCTGGTGCTTGAACTGGACGGCGAAGTGATCCAGCGCGCCGATCCGCATATCGGCCTGCTGCATCGCGCCACCGAGAAGCTGGCCGAGAGCAAGACCTACATCCAGTCGCTGCCTTACATGGACCGCCTGGACTACGTCTCGATGATGTGCAACGAGCACGCCTACTGC
>JBDHSJ010000077.1:0-17119 GCA_039808065.1 Burkholderiaceae bacterium
TCGGCCAGGGCCTTCAGCGCGGCCACCACGATGTAGTGGCGGTTCACCTCGAAGTGCTGGCGCAGCTTGCTGCGGAAGTCGCTGCGGCCGAAGCCGTCGGTACCCAGCACCTTGTAGGCGCGGCCGGCCGGCACGAAGGCGCGGATCTGGTCGGCGTAGGCCTTCATATAGTCGGTCGAGGCCACCACCGGGCCGGCGGTCTTGCCCAGCTGCCGGGCCACGAAGGAGACGCGCGGCGTCTCGGTGGGGTGCAGCAGGTTCCAGCGATCGACGTCCTGGCCGTCACGGGCCAGTTCGTTGAAGCTCGGGCAGCTCCACACGTTGGCGCCCACACCCCAGTCGGCCTCCAGCAGCTCCTTGGCGGCCATCGACTCGCGCAGGATGGTGCCGCTGCCCAGCAGGTTCACTTCCAGTGCCTGCTTCGCCGCGGGCTGCAGCAAATACATGCCCTTGAGGATCTCGGCCTCGGTGCCCGCCGTCAGGCCCGGCATGGCGTAGTTCTCGTTCAGCAGCGTCAGGTAGAAGAACACGTTCTCCTGCTTGCCGACCATGCGCTCCAGGCCGTTGTGCATGATGACCGCCACCTCGTGCGCGAAGGTCGGGTCGTAGCTGATGCAGTTCGGGATGGTGCCGGCCAGGATGTGGCTGTGGCCGTCCTCGTGCTGCAGACCCTCGCCGTTCAGCGTGGTGCGGCCGCTGGTGCCGCCCAGCAGGAAGCCGCGCGCCTGCATGTCACCCGCCGCCCAGGCCAGGTCACCGATGCGCTGGAAGCCGAACATCGAGTAATAGATGTAGAAGGGAATCATCACGCGGTTGTTCGTCGAGTACGACGTCGCCGCGGCGATCCAGCTGGCCATGCCACCGGCCTCGTTGATGCCCTCTTGCAGGATCTGACCGGCCTTGTCTTCGCGGTAGTACATCACCTGGTCCTTGTCGACCGGGGTGTAGAGCTGGCCCTTGGGGTTGTAGATGCCGATCTGGCGGAACAGACCCTCCATGCCGAAGGTGCGCGCCTCGTCCACGAGGATGGGCACGACGCGCGGACCCAGCTCCTTGTCGCGCAGCAGCGCGGTCAGGCAGCGCACGTAGGCTTGGGTGGTGGAGATTTCGCGGCCCTCGGGCGTCGGGTCCAGCACGGCCTGGAAGGCGGACAGCGGCGGGACGGTGAAGCTCTCATCGGCCTTGACGCGGCGCTTGGGCAGGTAGCCACCCAGGGCCTGGCGGCGCTCGTGCAGGTAGCGCATCTCGGGCGTGTCGTCGGCCGGTTTGTAGTAGGGGATCTTGGGCAGCTCGCTGTCGGGGATGGGGATGCCGAAGCGGTCGCGGATGTACTTGATGTCGTCGTCGGTGAGCTTCTTGGTCTGGTGGACGGTGTTCTTGCCCTCTCCGGCCTTGCCCATGCCGTAACCCTTGACCGTCTTCACCAGCAGCAGCGTGGGCTGGCCGGTGGTGTTGTGGTGGGCGGCGTGGAAGGCGGCGTACACCTTCTCGGGCTGATGACCACCGCGGCGCAGTTCAAAGATCTCGTCGTCGCTCATGTGCTCCACGAGCTTGGCGGTCTCGGGGTACTTGCCGAAGAAATGCTTGCGGACGTAGGCGCCGTCGTTGGCCTTCATGGCCTGGTAGTCGCCGTCGACGGTTTCCATCATCAGCTGCTTGAGCTTGCCGCTCTTGTCGCGTGCCAGCAGCTCGTCCCAGCCCTTGCCCCAGACGAGCTTGATGACGTTCCAGCCGCTGCCGCGGAACTCGCCTTCGAGCTCCTGGATGATCTTGCCGTTGCCACGCACCGGGCCATCCAGGCGCTGCAGATTGCAGTTGATGACGAAGACCAGGTTGTCCAGGCCTTCGCGGGCGGCCAGGCCGATGGCGCCCAGGCTTTCCGGCTCGTCCATCTCGCCGTCGCCCATGAAAGCCCAGACCTTGCGCTGCGCCGTGTCGGCAATGCCGCGGGCGTGCAGGTACTTCAGGAAGCGCGCCTGGTAGATCGCCATCAAGGGGCCCAGGCCCATGCTGACGGTGGGGAACTGCCAGAACTCCGGCATCAGCTTGGGGTGCGGGTAGCTGGACAGGCCCTTGCCGTCCACCTCCTGGCGGAAGCTGTCCAGCTGCGCTTCGGTCAGGCGGCCTTCAAGGAACGCGCGGGCATAGATGCCGGGTGCGCTGTGGCCTTGGATGTAGAGCAGGTCGCCGCCGTGGTTCTCGCTCTCGGCGTGCCAGAAGTGGTTGAAGCCGGCGCCCAGCATCGAAGCCAGCGAGGCGAAAGAGCCGATGTGGCCGCCCAAGTCGCCGCCGTCGGCGGGGTTCAGCCGGTTGGCCCGCACCACCATGGCCATGGCGTTCCAGCGCATGTAGGCGCGCAGGCGCTTCTCGATTTCGATGTTGCCGGGGCAGCGCGCCTCCTGATCCGCCGGGATGGTGTTCAGGTAGGCGGTGTTGGCGCTGAACGGCACGTCAATGCCGGCCTGCCGCGCCTCGTCGATCAAGGCCTCCAGGATGAAGTGGGCGCGCTCGCCGCCCTCCTCGCCGATGACCGCCTTGAGGGCATCCAGCCACTCCTGGGTTTCGCGGGGATCAGCGTCGTTGGGGCGCGCGGCCAGGATGTCGTTCGGCTGGGCGGACATGGGGGACGTCTCCGTTTTTAGAGTCACAACTCGAATCGAGGGCGGAGTGTGCCATAGCGAGGCCATCTTTCAAATTGCGGATAGCGTTTCCGCATTACGAAATCAGAAAGGCATCGAGATAATCCACCGATGCCGCTTCGCCCCGACTGGAGTCAATCGCTCCAGACCCTGTTCCGCCCCGCCTTGGCCGCCGCCGCCCGCTGGTGGCGTCGCCAGTCGCCCGCCCGCCAGGATCGCTTCGCCACCCTGGGCCCGCTGCTTTCGGTGCTGCTCTTCCTGGGCACCATCGTGTTGGCCTTCTGGTACCTGCGCAATGAAGAGATCGAGCGCGAGAGTGAGGCGGTCAAGCGCGACACCGAGATCGCCCAGCAGCAGCTGCGCCTGCGCCTGATCGAGAACCAGGAACAGATGGCACGTATCGCGCGCGAGATCGTCACGCGCGCCATCGACACCTACGAGTTCAGCGCGCAGGCCAGCGCGTTCGCGCGCGAGCGCCCCGAAGTCATGCACATCACCTGGCTGAGCGCCCGGCGTGAGCGGCGTGCCTCGGTCGCCAGCACCGGCTTCCAGGCCCCCACGCTGATGGCACCCGGATCGGCCGACCCCTCCATGCCGCAAGGCAACAATGTGCCCGACCAGACCTTCGTGGCCGTGCGCGAACGCCGCCAGCCGCTTTACACCGGCGCCTTCAACGACGCCGTCGGCAATCTGGTGTTCCAGCTGCAGGTGCCGCTGATCGACCGCCACGGCTTTGCCGGCGTGCTGATTGCGGAGTACGGCGTGGAAGCCTTGCTGCGCTATTACGTCCCCAGCGAGGTGGCCTCGCGCCATGCCATCGCGGTGCTGGACCCGAACGAGCTGGTGGTGGCCAGCACAGTCACCCCCATGCCGGGCGTGACCCCCGGCAAGGCCGCCATCCTGCACGAGGTGCCGCTGGCCCCGGCGCTCAATGGCCTGGTGCTGCGCGGCCAGGGCTACCGCACCAGCATCGGCCTCATTTCCAACACCCTGTTCTGGATGGTGGTGGCGCTGGCCACGCTCACCGTCTGGATGCTGCTGGGCACTTGGCGCCACATGCGCCGGCGTCTGCACATGCAGAACGCGCTGCTGGCCGAGACCAATTTCCGGCGCGCCATGGAGAACTCCATGCTCACCGGCATGCGCGCCCTCGACATGGAGTCGCGCATCGTCTACGTGAACCCGGCCTTTTGCGCGATGACCGGCTTCACCGAAGCCGAACTGCTCGGCCACCGCCCGCCGTTTCCCCACTGGCCGCGCGACCGCATCGAGGAGAACCAGCGCCTGCTGGACCAGGAGATGCAGGGCCGCAGCCCCAGCGGCGGCATCGAAGTCAAGGTGATGCGCAAGGACGGCTCGGTCTTCGACGCGCGCATGTACGTCTCGCCCCTGGTGGACGCCAAGGGCAAGCAGACCGGCTGGATGGCTTCGATGACCAACATCACCGAAGCCAAACGCGTGCGCGACCAGCTCAGCGCCAGCCACGAGCGCTTCACCACCGTGCTGGAAGGCCTGGACGCGGCCGTCTCCGTGCTCTCCATCCCGCAGCAGGAGCTGCTGTTCGCCAACCGCAGCTACCGGCTCTGGTTCGGCGCGGAAAGCCTGGGCCACACCCAGCTGGCCGAGCAACCCGGCACCCAGCTCTCACTGCCCAGCGACGACGTGGATGACTACACCGGCCTGCCCGCCCAGCCGCTCACCGAGGGCCCGGGCAGCAGCCCGCGCGAGGTCTATGTGGAGCAGCTGGAGCGCTGGTTCGATGTGCGCACGCGCTACCTGCAATGGACCGACGGCAGGCTGGCGCAGATGCTGATCGCCACCGACATCACCAGCCGCCGCGCCGCCGAGCAGCAGGCCGAGGCCCAGGCCGCCAAGGCCCAGGTGACCAGCCGGCTGATCACCATGGGCGAAATGGCTTCCAGCGTCGCGCACGAGCTGAACCAGCCGCTCACCGCCATCACCAACTACTGCAACGGCATGATCAGCCGCGTGCGCGGCGACAACATTGCCAAGGACGACCTGCTGGCCGCGCTGGAAAAGACCAGCAAGCAGGCGCAGCGCGCCGGCCAGGTCATCCACCGCATCCGCGCCTTCGTCAAGCGCAGCGAACCGCAGCGCCAGACCGCACAGGCGGCTGACATCGTCGAAGACGCGGTGGAACTGGCTTCGATCGAACTGCGCCGCCGCAATGTGCAGTTGCACACCTACGTGGCGCAACGCCTGCCGGCGCTGATGGTCGACCCGATCCTGATCGAGCAGGTGCTGCTGAACCTCCTGAAGAACGCTGCCGAAGCGATCGACATCGCCAAACTGCCGCCCTCGCGCCGTCACATCGAGCTGCGCGTGGTGCCGCGCCATATGCCCGATCAGGGCGGCACCATCGAGTTCTCGGTGCAGGACATGGGCCCCGGTCTGCCGGAGGACGCCATCAACCGCATTTACGAGGCGTTCTACTCCACCAAAGCCGACGGCCTGGGCATCGGCCTAGGGTTATGCCGGTCTATCGTCGAGAGCCACCAGGGTCGGCTGCGTGCCGAGAATCTCTACAATGGCGAGCTTGTTTCGGGCTGCCGCTTCTCGTTCACGATCCCCGTCGATCTGCGCCACGCGGACAGCTTCACTCCCTCCCCGACCGCCAGCACCACACCATGAGTTTGATTCCCAAGAAGGGCAATGTCTTTGTCGTCGACGACGACGAGGCCGTGCGTGACTCCCTGCAATGGCTGCTGGAGGGCAAGGACTACCGCGTCAAGTGCTTTGACTCGGCCGAGAGCTTCCTGGCCCGCTTCGACCCGCGCGAAGTGGCCTGCCTGATCTGCGACATCCGCATGGACGGCATGAGTGGCCTGGAGCTGCAGGACAAGCTGATCGAGCGCAAGAGCCCGCTGCCGATGGCCTTCATCACCGGCCACGGCGATGTGCCGATGGCCGTGCAGACCATGAAGAAGGGCGCGATCGACTTCATCGAGAAGCCCTTCAAGGAAGACTCGCTGGTGGCCCTGGTGGAGAAGATGCTGGAGCAGGCCCGCACGGCCTTTGCCAGCCACCAGGAAGCCGCCAGCCGCGACGCCCTGCTGAGCCGCCTGACCACGCGCGAAGCCCAGGTGCTGGAGCGCATCGTGGCCGGCCGCCTGAACAAGCAGATCGCCGACGACCTGGGCATTTCCATCAAGACCGTGGAGGCGCATCGCGCCAACATCATGGAAAAGCTCAACGCCAACACCGTGGCCGACCTGCTCAAGATTGCGCTGGGCGCCACCACCGCAAAGGCGTAAGCGCCGCCCGCTTCCGAGGCCGCTCACCGAGCGGCCTTTTTCGTTTCTGAAAGGACCCGCCCATGACCGCCCAACTGATCGACGGCAACGCCCTGGCCGCCAAGCTGCGCTCCCACATGGCCACTGAAGTGGCCGCGCTGACGGCCCGCGGCCACAAGCCCGGCCTGACGGTGCTGCTGGTGGGCGAGGACCCGGCCAGCCAGGTCTATGTGCGCAACAAGGTCAAGGCCTGCGAAGCCATCGGCATGGCCTCGACGCTGGAGCGCCACCCGGCCGACATGACGCAGCACCATCTGCTGACGCGCATCCGCGAACTGAACGCCGATCCGGCCGTGCACGGCATCCTGGTGCAACTGCCCCTGCCCAAGCATCTGGATGCGGACCTCGTGATCGAGTCCATCGCTCCGGAGAAAGATGTGGATGGCTTTCACGTCGCCAGCGCCGGTGCGCTGATGGTCGGCCAACCCGGCTTCAAGCCGTGCACGCCCTACGGCTGCATGAAGATGCTGGAGGACATCGGCTGCAACCCGCGCGGCAAACACGCGGTGGTCATTGGCCGCTCCAACATCGTCGGCAAGCCCATGGCGATGTTGCTGCTGCAGGCTTCGGCCACGGTCACCATCTGCCACTCGGCCACCCCCAAACTGGCTGAGATCACCCGTCAGGCCGACATCCTGGTGGCCGCCGTCGGTCGCCCGCGCTTCGTCACCGCCGACATGGTCAAGCCCGGTGCCGTCGTGCTCGACGTCGGTATCAACCGCACGCCCGAGGGCAAGCTGTGCGGCGACGTCGATTTCGATGCAGTGAAGGAAGTGGCCGGCTGGATCACCCCGGTGCCGGGTGGCGTCGGCCCGATGACCATCACCATGCTGTTGCAGAACACCTTGGAAGCGGCTCAACGCAAGGCCGGCGCATGAACCCGCTGCTCTCCCCCGCCCACCTCCCCGACTTCGCCGCCGTTCGCCCCGAGCACATCGAGCCCGCCATCACCGAACTGCTGGCGCGCGCCCGCGCGGCGCAGGCCCAGGTGACGGCACCGGACTTCCCGGCCGACTTGACCGCCATCGAGCGCGAACTGGACGTCGCCAGCGAAGCGCTGGGCCTGGCCTGGGGCATCGTCGGCCACCTCAACGCCGTGGCCGACACCCCCGAGCTGCGCGCCGCTTACAACGCCATGCTGCCGGCCGTGAGCAGCTTCTACGCCGACCTCGGTGCGGACGAGGCGCTGTACGCCAAGTACAAACAGGTGGCGGCCGAACACCCGCCCACCGACGCCGCCCAGGCCCGCGCCCTGCAACTGGCCCTGCAGGGCTTCGTGCTGTCGGGCGCCGAACTGCAGGGTGCACAGAAGGAGCGTTTCACCGAGCTGCAGAACCGCGGCGCCGAGCTGGGCCAGGCCTTCAGCGAACATGTGATGGACGCCACCGATGGCTTCGCCCTGTTCGTGCCGGCGGCGCGCCTGGACGGCATGCCCGCCGACGTGCGCGCCCATGCCGAGGAGCTGGCCCGCGCCGAAGGCCGCGCCGGAGAGGCCAAACTGACCCTGCACGCGCCCTGCCAGGTGCCACTGATGCAGTACGCGCACGACCGCAGCCTGCGCGAACAGATCTACCGCGCCTATGTGACCCGTGCCAGCGAATTCGGCCCCGCCGAGCAGGACAACAGCCCGCTGATGCGCGAGATCCTGGCGCTGCGCCATGAAGAGGCGCAGCTGCTCGGCCAGCCGGATTTCGCCAGCCTGTCGGTGCTGCCGAAGATGGCCGATTCACCGGAGCAGGTGTTGGGCTTTCTGCGCGACCTCGCCCGCCGCGCCCGCCCCCACGCCGAGCGCGACCTGGCTGCCGCCCGAGCCCATGCCCAGACCCTGGGCCTGAGCGAGCTGAAGGCCTGGGATCTGGCCTATGTCAGCGAAGACCTGAAGACCCGCCAGTACAGCTACAGCGAGCAGGAGGTGCGCGAGTACTTCACCCTGCCCCAGGTTCTGGACGGCCTGTTTGCGCTGCTCGGGCAGATGTTCGGCCTGAGCCTGCGGCGCATCAAGGGCTCGGTCTGGCACGAGAGCGTGCAGCTCTATGAACTGCAGCGCGAAGGTCGGCTCGTCGGCCATGTCTACCTGGACCTGCTGGCCCGCGTGGGCAAACGCCCGGGCGCCTGGATGGACGATGTGCGCGGCCGTTGGCGCCGCCCCGACAGTGAGCAGCTGCAAACCCCGGTGGCGCATCTGGTGTGCAACTTCGCACCCGGCGCCGACGGTCAGCCCAGCCTGCTGACGCATGACGATGTGCAAACCCTGTTCCACGAGTGGGGGCATGGCCTGCACCACCTGCTCACCGAGGTGGAAGTCGGGGGCGTCTCCGGCATCGATGGCGTGGAATGGGACGCCGTGGAGCTGCCCAGCCAGTTCCTGGAGAACCTGGCCTGGGAGTGGCCGGTGGTGCAGCGCCTGAGCCGCCATGTGAAGAGTGGCGCACCCCTGCCCCGCGCCCTCTACGACAAGATGCTCGCTGCCAAGAACTTCCAGGCCGGCTTGCAGACCCTGCGCCAGGTCGAGTTCGCCCTGTTCGACATGCGCCTGCATCAAGCCGAGAACCCGGCGGTGCTGGAGCTGCTGCGTGAGGTGCGGCGCGAGATCGCCGTCTACCTGCCGCCCGACTTCAACCGCTTCCCCCACGCCTTCAGTCACATCTTCGCGGGGGGCTACGCCGCGGGCTACTACAGCTACAAGTGGGCCGAGGTGCTGAGCGCCGACTGCTGGGCCGCCTTTGAAGAAGAAGGCGTGGACAACCCCGCCACCGGCGCGCGCTTCGTCAACGAAATCCTGGCCCGTGGCGGCTCCCGCCCCGCCATGGAAAGCTTCAAGGCCTTTCGGGGCCGCATGCCGCAGATCGATGCCTTGCTGCGGCAGCAGGGGCTGACGCCCGTGACACCACACGACTAGCGGCTCGCCAGCCCCGCCCGGCGGGGCTGCCAAAACCGGCGCGCCCGGCCTATGCTTGTCTCAACTTGTAACGAGGCTTGAGACCATGCCACAAGCACCGAAGCGGGGCCGCCGGTCGGGGTTCACGTTGATCGAGCTGATGATCACCGTCGTCATCATCGGCGTCCTGGCCATGGTGGCCTACCCGAGCTTCATGAGCCAGATCCGCAAGGGCCGGCGCTCGGATGCCGTGTCAGCCCTCTCCGCGGTGGTGCAGGCGCAGGAGCGCTGGCGCTCCAACAACCCCAGCTACGGGACGGATCTCACAAGCGCCTGGCCCACAGGCCTGGGGCTTTCATCCAGTTCGCCGAACCAGTACTACACGATCGCCCTGTCTGCTTGCTCGCCCGCGGCGCCGGCGACCTGCTACGTCGCCACCGCGACCGCGGTGGCAGGCAAATCGCAAGCCTCGGACACCGGCTGCACCACGCTGACCGTGACCTTCAGCGCCGGCACGGCCACCTACACCCCCAACGACAGCAACCGCTGCTGGGCGAAATGAAGACCGCGGTCGTTCAACACCAGCGCGGCTTCACCATGGCCGAGCTGCTGGTGACCGTGGCCGTGGTGGCCATCCTGCTGTCCATCGCGGCCCCCAGCTTCGGCAAGATGTTGTCCAAACGCAGGTTGGAGGGTGCAGCCACCGAGTTGTTCAATGACTTGCAGTACGCCCGCAGCCAGGCGGTGGCCGACAACCGTCAGGTGCAGCTCGTCGCCACCACATCAAGCTACGTCATTTCCGCGGTCAACCCACCGGCCAAGACTTACCGCACCGTCAGTGAATTGCCGCCTGACGTCGCCCTCAATGCAGGCGCCACCGTGGTTTTCGCCCCGCTGCGCGGCTGCATGACGGACAACAGCTGCTCGGCTGACGATCTGGTGCTTGACGTGAAGAGCAGCTCCACACCCGAGAAGCTCCGGGTGGTGGTGAACAACATGGGGCGGGTCCGGCTGTGCTCGCCAGATGGCAGCTTCAAGGGGTACACGACATGCTGAAGCCTCGTGCTCGACGCCAGCGCGGCGTCTCCATGGTCGAAATGATGGTGGGCGTGGTGGTCGGTCTGTTCGTGGTGGGCGGCGCGGTCTACCTGTTCGTTGGCAACCTCGCCAATTCGCGCAAGCTGCTGGTCGAGGCGCGCCTGAACCAAGAGGTGCGCAACGCGGCCGACGTCATCGCCCGCGAACTGCGTCGCGCCGGTTACTGGGATTACGCCATCGCCGGCACCGTGACGAACAGCCTGGGGGCCAGCGCCCAGGTGAATCCCAACCGGGGCATCACGGTCACGAGCGACGGCGATGGCATCAGCTACGAAGTCAGCCGCGATGTCGCCACGGCCCGCGGCGGGTGCGGGGTCGCGATCTGCGAAAACATCGCGTCCGAGAACGACGAGAAGTTCGGCTTCCGCCTGCAATCCGGCGTGCTGCAAATGAATGTGCCCGCGCTGGACGGCGCGAAATGGCGCGACTTGACCGACCCCAGCGCCGTGACGGTTAACAGCTTTGCCATCACCAAAAGCGAGACCCCGATCGACGCCCGGATCGTCTGCCCCACCCCTTGTGCAGGATCTGCTTGCCCAACGGTCACGGTGCGTCGGTACACCGTGCAGATCAAGGCCACCTCGACGACCGACAGCGCCATCACCCGTTCCATCCAGGAACAGGTTCGGGTGCGCAACGACGAACTGGCCGGCACCTGCACCTGAGCGAGGACACACCATGCGCCAAGTACTCACGTCCCGTCCATGGCCGGCGCGCCAGCGCGGCATTGCCTCGCTGGCTGCCACCCTGCTGCTGCTGATGGGGATGGCGGTCGGCCTCTTCTACTTCAACCGGGGTCTGATCTTTGAGCAGAAGTCCTCTGCCAACCAGGTGCGCTCCACTGCGGCCACTGAAGTGGCCGAGGCCGGCTTGGAATGGGCCATCGGCATGCTCAACAACCCCTCGCTGGTGAATGACAGCTGCGTCACGGTCTCTTCGGGCGGCGTCGGTTTCAAGCGGCGCTACATCCAGACCCAGTGGGGCAGTTCCACGCAACCCTCGAATTTCGCCACCTACTACGACGACCCCACCGCCACCACGCCGGTCACCAATGCCTACGTCGGTTGCAAGATCAATGGCACCAGCACCACCTGCAGTTGCCCGTCCGTTGGCACGCTGACGGTGCACACCACGGCCGGGCCCCAGCAGGGTTTTCTGAAGCTGAACACGGCCGCCGTGTCCAGCCCAGGGACCGCCGTACTCCCCACCTTCTCCGTGGCCTTTGAGCCGGTCCGTGTCAGCTCGGCGTCCAGCATGTTCGAAGGAGAGTCGGTGCGCGTCACCGTCACCGGCTGCACGGCCACGGAGGGCAATTGCGTGCCCGGCCATGGCAGCTTCGGCAGCCCGGATGCCACGGCCACCGTCAGCGCCATCATCCGCTTCCGCCCCGGCCTGCGTGCGGCGCCAGCAGCGGCCCTGACTTGCGGCGGCAATTGCGCGCCTGGCGGCAGCTACAACATCATCAACACCGACCCCAGCACCAACGGCATCACCATCAATGCTGGCGGCACCATCACCGTAGGCTCCGGTGCCTAGGCAGTCAGCATGCCCGGCCTGCCGCCCCAGAACGCGCAGGTGGCCGGCGACGCCTCGCTGGCCGCCCTGGCCAGCAGCGACCCGACCTGCACCAACTCGGCCATGTTCCAGACTTACTTCGGCGTGCCCCTGGATCGGTATGCGGATGCGAGCACAACGGAAGTCATCGATTGCAGCAGCGCCAGCGACTGTGGTTCCAAGGTGCTGGCTGCCTATGACAAGGGCGAACGGAACTTCTACTTCCCGAACGGCGTCGACTTCAACAACAGTTCCGGCTTCCCCGCATGCCCTGGCGGCGGCGGCACCCGCTGCCTGGGCAGCGTGGACGACCCGGTCAACCTGGTGACTCCGAGCGACTTCAACATGAACGGCAACATCCGGGTCTTCGGCGTCGTGTTCAGCAACAGCGCCAACACCAGCGACCTGGGTACCGGTACCGCCGACATCATCGGCGGCATCGTGACCTGCCGGGACCAGCAGAGCAACGGCAACGGCACGATCGCCTATGACCCGAACGTCATGCGTGCGGGCCGCCGCTCCACCGGCACGGCGGTGCGGGTCTCGGGCAGCTGGACGGATGCCTGCCGCCTGGATGCCAGCACCAGCCCACCCACCCGCGATTGCAGCGGCAGCAACTGACCGGAAGGGAGTCCGCATCATGACAAACCGAACAGTCAGGAACCGTCAGACCGGCTTCACGCTGGTTGAGGCCCTGGTGGCGCTGTGCATCGTGGGCTTTGGCATGCTGGCTTTGGTGGCCGTGCAGTTCAATCTGAATTCCGGCACCGACCTGACCCGCCAACGCGCCGAGGCCATGCGCCTGGCCCAGGAAAAGATCGAGTACTTCCGCAGCTACACGGGCATCACCACCGGCACCATCAACTGGGACGCGCTGGCCAGCAGCGCAACCGAGGAAATCATCGACAAGTACACCATCGGGGGTGTCGACGTTCCGACCAACGCGACCTACCGCCGCACCTGGAGCCTGAGTGGCAACAACAACGACGCCGTGCGCATGCTGCAGGTCAAGGTCACCTGGGAAGACCGCAACTACAAGCTGAATTCGGCCGACGCGGACAAGGGCCGGCAATCGGTGGTGCTGCATACCAGCATCGCCCGGGTCGATCCGCTGGAAGCAGCTTATCTAGGGTACCCATTGCCGCAGAACACGAACCTGAAGCGCCCGAAGAACCGCAACTTGAACATTCCACTTGAGGCCATTCAACTCAATTCCCAAGAGAGCGCTTATGTCCTGAGCAGCACGCTGCAGATTGTGTTCAGCAATACGTCGGGTCTGGTGATCAAGAAGTGCGCCAACTTGAACGCGACCGGCTCGAACTACGCGACCGCGACCTGCACTGATTTTCTCGGTTATGTACTGGCCGGCTACATATCGGGCACACCCACCGTCGCGACGGGCGTGAACCTGCAAAGCATCACGGGCATCACGGGAAGCGCCTGCAAATTCGGCGATGCCGAAGACATCAACACCAAGACCCCGATTGCCGGCTACAAATACTACGTTTGCGTGCTCCAAGTCGCCGCTTTGGGCAACCCTTATGCCGGCACGGTGAAGCTGGGGGGCATTCCGACCGGTTCTGGCAATACCTACAAGGTTTGCCGATTCCAGTATGCGGCGTCCGATTTCGTGGACAGCAATGAGCGCAACGTCCAGCCCTATTCGGGGGTCGCGAAATCGCTCGACAACCAGAACTACTACATCGAAAACAGCGCCAGCGGCAGTTGCCCGACGATCACCTCGGCCGGCGCACCATCCGGCTTCACCGGGGCGTCCGTCGCCACGCAAATGCACCAGGACTGCCGCGCCAGCCAGAGCCCCACAACGACGGCAACCGGTACCTGCCCCGCCACGGCTCATAACGCAGCAACCTCACTGCCCTGAAGCCTGGGGCGCCGACCTGAAGGGCGGGCTAGACCCGCCCTTCCTTTTGCTGCTTCTCGATCATCTTCAGCGCCTCCTCTACCGGTAGCGCCTTGCCGAACAACCAGCCTTGGCCGATGTGCACGCCCAGCTCGTGCAGCAGCTGGGCCTGGCGCTCTTCCTCGACGCCCTCGGCCAAGGCCTGCTTGTCGAGGGCCTTCACCAAGCCGACGATGGTGCGCACGATCTCGACGGCATCGCGGCCGGCGTGCAGGCGCATGACGAAGCTGCGGTCGATCTTCAGGGTGTCGAAGGGGAACTGGTGCAGATAGGCCAGGCTGGAGTAGCCGGTGCCGAAGTCGTCGATGGAGATCTTGAAGCCCATCTTGGCCAGCTGCTGCAGTGCCTCGGCCGTCTGGTGCGGGTTGGCCATGGCCATGCTCTCGGTCACTTCGAGCTTGATGCGGTGCGGGTCCAGCCCCTGCAGGCGCGCCAGCACATCGCGCGCATCGGCCATCAGGTCGCCCTCGGTGAACTGGCGGCTGCTGAGGTTGACGGCAATCTCGCCGTCGAAGCCCAGGGCGTCCCAGGCACGCAGCTGGTCGGTCACGGCCATCAGGGTCCAGCGGCCCATGGCGACGATCTGTCCGGACTCCTCGGCATAGGGGATGAAATCCCCCGGCATGATGAAGCCGCGCTCGGGGTGGATCCAGCGGATCAAGGCCTCGAAGCCGAGCAGCTTGCGGTCTTCCAGTCGAACCAGCGGCTGGTAATACATGCGGAACTCGCCACGCAGCAGGCCGAGATCGATGTTGTCGTGCAGCCAGCGGCGGCTGGTCTGGATCAGCTGATCAGCCGGGTCGTAAGCGCGCACCTGGCCGCGCTGGCGGCTCTTGGCCAGGGCCAGGGCCATTTCGGCGCAGGCCAGCAGTTCGGCGGCGTCTTGCGGGCCGTGACTGCGGTGCGCCCAGCCCACGGTGCCAGCCACCTGAAGCGAACGCCCGCTCACAAGCAGGGGCTCGGCCAGTTGTGCATGCACCCATTCCGGTGTGCGCTGGACATCCTGCCCACCGGTCATCAAGTCGGCCGTGAAGGTGAGGGCAAAAACATCGGCGCCGAGACGGGCAACGGACTGCGATTGCCCTTCGCGCTGGCCCAGACGGCGCGCCACGGCACGCAGCACGCCATCGCCCACCTGGGTGCCCTCGGCCTCGTTCAGGGCACGGAAGTCGTCCAGCCCTAGCAGCACCACGCCGAGCGGCGCACCGGTTACGAAAAGCTGCTCCAGGCGCTCGATGAAGAGGGAGCGGTTGGCCAAGCCGGTGAGCCGATCGTGCAATGCGTCATGCACCAGCTGGCGCTGCAGGCGCAGGGTGTCAGAGATGTCGGTGAGCGAGCCGGCCATGCGGGTGGGTCGGCCCTGGGCATCGCGGGCAGCCATGCCGCGCACGAGCAAGGCGCGTTCCTGTTCGCCCTCGCGGAACTGCAACACATGGTGCAGTTGAAGACTGCGGCCTTCCAAGTGGTCCTGCAGAGCTGCCTCGAAGGCGGAGCGGGCGTTGGCATCCAGCGGCACGGTGAAGGCGTCCATGGTGCGGGCCTGGCTCTCCTCCTGCCCCATCAGGCCCAGCCAGCGCTCGCTGAAATGCACCTCGCCAGCATCCAGGTCCCAGTCCCACAGCCCGTCGTTGGCGCCCTGGGCAGCCAGGGCGTAGCGCTCTTCGCTGGCCCGCAGCGCGGCCACCGCCGCTTCCTTGCGCAGGCGTTCACCATGGCCGCGCAGCAGGGTGGCCCCCAGCACGGCAGTGACCATGGCCAGGCCCGGATAGGCCAGCGACAGAAAGCGATGGTTGGCGACGAAATCCCACTGGGCCCAACCGAGCAACAGCAGCCCCAGTGCGCCCAGCACGGCGCCAGCGCGCCGGCCCGACCAGTTGGCCAAGGCCCCCGCTGCGGCCAGCGGCAGCAGCAGCATGGCCGCCAGCTCGATCAGCGGCGCGAACTCGCTGACGCGCAGGTTGCGGCCGGTGATGAGGTTGTCGGTCACGGTGGCCAGGCGCTCCATGCCGGGCAGGCCGGAATCGAAGGGGCTGGGCACCGAATCGCTGGTGCCGAAGGCGGTGGCGCCGACGATGAAGATGCGACCCTTGAGCTGCTCGGCCGGCACCTTGCCGTTCAGCACGTCGATGTAGCTGAGGGTGGGGAAATGTTCGGCCTTGCCGTAATAGTTGACCCATTGGCGCGAGGCGGCGTCCAGCGGCACCTGAAGCGGCCCCCAGCGCACCGCCTGGCCGGCCACGAACTCGGCCTGGCTCCAGTCCAGCTCCAAAGCCACGCCAGCCAGGCGCAGGGCCATGGTGGGGAACCACTCGCCCTGCCAATGCAGGGCCGGCAGGTCGTAGCGCAGGCTGCCGTCCACACCGCGCTTGGAGCTGACATGGCCGACGATTGGAGCCGCCTCGGCCAGCACCGGCGTCGGGGCGATCAGGCCCTTCGGGACCATGGCCACCGACTCGGCCGCCAAGGGCCCGGCCTTGGCCCGCATATAGGCATGGGCCAGCAGCTGTTCCAGCGGCGCACCGGCCATGGCCGAGCTGTCGTCGGGCAAGGCCAGGGCAATCGCCTTGGCCATGCCGGGGGCCTGCAGGGCCGCGGCCAACGCCCGGTCGGCTTCTTCGCCACCGGGCTCGGGCATCAGGATGTCCAGCGCCACTGCCTTGGCGCCGGCGGCCGCAAGGCGGTTGATGAGCTCGGCGTGGCGGGCGCGGTCAGGGGCGGCGCCGCCCAGGGCCTGCAGGGTGCGGTCGTCGATGGAGACCAGCGCCACCGGATGCTGGGTGCCTGGCGCCAACGGGCCGCGGACCTGCAGTTGCAGGTCCAGGGTCAGGCGGTCGATGCGCTCCAGCAAGGTGCCGGCGCGCTGCGACCACAGCACGATGGCCAGGGTGGCGGCCAGCAGGGCCACCAGCAAATAACCCCGCTCGGGCCGGTCCCGGCGGCCGGGGCGGGTGGGCTGAGCGCTCGGCAAGGCCGCGCCTGCGGCCGCCTCAGACACCGCTCAACCGGTCCAGCGTGGCCTTGATACGCGTTTCCGACCACGCCGCCGCAGCGCTGCAGCCCTTGCCGGCCACGCAATCGGTGCCCATCAGCCCGGCCAGCGCGATCAGCGGCAGCGCGGCGGTGATGGAGCGGGTCTGCGGCCGGGCGGGTTGCACGTCCACGCTGCCGCTTTGCATGAGCACGGCCGTCTTGTCTTCGGAGGGCACCTCGACCGCAAACTCGGTGCCGCGCACGGCCGTCACCGCGCTGGGCGTGCGCAGGGTCCAGGCGCCGCCCGCACTGACCTTCTGCCCCACCAGCCCCAAGCGTAGGAAGAAGCGCGCGTCCTTGCGCTCGGTGCCTTCGGCGTTGAAGGATTCGATGCGCAGATGGCTGTTCTCGGCCAGCACCAGCGAGGAGCCATCGACGCAGCGCAGGCGCACACGGGATTTGGCGCCCGTCTGCAACTCGTCGCCCACGTTCAGCCCGCTACCGCTCTTGAGCACAGTGCCGCCACTGCGCGCCTCGCCGATCAGGGCGGCCACCTCGCACACCGGCGCGGCCTGGACGGCGGCAGCCGCCAAACCCAGGCCCATGACCCAAAGGCTTCGGAATGTCATCTCGTTCTCCTTGCGGTTGCCAGGATGCTAGTCCTGGTTTAGATGGTCCTACACGCAGGGGGCATCGAACAAGATGCTGCCGGCCCGGAAACAGGGGTGTGAGCGCCCGCGCC
>JBDHSJ010000078.1:0-16931 GCA_039808065.1 Burkholderiaceae bacterium
GCCGTGGGCGGCGGGCAGCTCAGCGCCGCGGCCTGGTTCGGCCTGGCGCTGGCGGGCTGGGTGCTGGCCTGCTGCGCGGCCGATCTGGCCGAGCGCCTGTGGCCGCGCCAGGGCCAAGGCTTCATCGCGCGCTGGCAGGCGCTGCCGCGCTCGGTGCTGGCCATGCAGCTGGCGCATGCGGGCGTGGGCGTGTTCATCGTCGGCGTCACGCTCGTCAACAGCCTGCAGGTGGAACGCGACGTGGCGCTGGCACCTGGCCAGGGCGTCGAAGTGGCCGGCTTCCAGTTCCAGCTGGAGCGCCTGCAACGCGTCGAAGGGCCGAACTATGGCGGCGTGCAGGGCTTGGTGCGCGTCAGCCGCGCGGGCGAATTCGTGGCCGAGCTGCGCCCCGAAAAGCGCGTCTACCGCAGCTCCGAAATGCCGATGACCGAGGCGGCCATCCGCGCCGGGCTGCTGCGCGATCTGTATGTCTCGCTCGGGGAACCCCTGGCCGGCGGCAACGCCTGGATCGTGCGCGTCTACGTCAAGCCCTTCATCGACTGGATCTGGGGTGGCTGCCTGCTGATGGCCGCGGGCGGCCTGCTGGCCTGGCGCGACCGCCGCTACCGCCTCACCGCGCGCGTGGCTCAGGCCCCCACCGCGGCCACGCCGCCCGCCCCGGTGCGGCCGCTGGAAGGCGCCACGCCATGAAGCTCAAGGCCCTGCTGCCCCTGATCGGCTTCGCCCTGCTGGCCCTGCTGCTGGCGCGCGGCTTGCAGCTGAACCCGCGCGAGATCCCTTCGCCCCTGATCGACAAGCCCGCGCCGGCCTTCGAGCTGGCCGCGCTGCACGCAGGCAAGCCCGCGCTCCGGAGCGCCGACCTGCAGGGCCGCGTCACGCTGCTCAATGTGTGGGCCAGCTGGTGCACGCCGTGTCAGCAGGAGCACCCGCTGCTGGTCGACTTCGCCAGGCGCCAGCCCGGCGTGCAGCTGATCGGTCTGAACTACAAGGACCAGCGCGAGGCCGCCGAAACCTGGTTGCGCCGGCTGGGCGACCCGTACCACGCCATCGGCTTCGACGAGCGCGGCCAGCTCGGCATCGAGTTCGGCGTCTACGGCGTGCCCGAGACCTTTGTCATCGACCGTCAGGGCCGCATTCGCTTCAAGCATGTGGGGCCCCTCACGGCCGAGCTGATGCGCGAGCGCATCGAACCCCTGTTGAAGCAGCTATGAGAGTCCTTGTTCTTCTGCTCGTGGCCCTGCTGCTGGCCGGCCCTGCCCGCGCCGATGCCCAGCTCGACGCCCGCACCCACGCCCTGGCCCAGCAGCTGCGCTGCCTGGTGTGCCAGAACCAGACGATTGCCGACTCCCACGCGCCCCTTGCCGTGGACCTGAAGAACCGCGTGCGCGACCAGCTCGCCGCCGGCAGGACCGAGGCCCAGGTCATTGACGACCTGACCGCCAAGTACGGCGACTTCGTGCTCTACAAGCCGCCCGTCAAACCCAGCACCTGGCTGCTGTGGGCCGGCCCGGCCCTGCTGGCCTTGGGCGCGCTGGCCGGCCTGGCCTGGAGCCTGCGCCGCCGCGCCCAGCAACCCGCCAGCGCCTTCGAGCCCGACCCCGAGGACGGGGAGGACCTGCGATGAACCGCCCCGAACTTGAAGCCTTGCGCGCGCAAGGCCTGGCCCTGCGCGCCGCCGGTGCCCCGGCCGATCAGCAGGCCGAGCTGGAGCGGCGCATCGTCGAGCTGGTGCTCACGCCGCCGCCGCCGCGCGCACCGGGCCGTCTGCTCGCCGCCTGCCTGGGCGCCGCCCTGCTGCTGGCCGCCGCTGGCTATGCCTGGAAGGGCAACCCCGCCGCCTTGAGCCCTGTGCAAGCGCCGGACCGCACCGAGGAAATGGTGCAGCGCCTGGCCACCCGCCTGCAGCAGCAACCGCAAGACCCCGCCGGCTGGGCCATGCTGGGCCGCTCTTACGCCGTGCTCGGCCGCCTGGACGAGGCCGTGGCCGCGTACCGCAAGGCGGTCGAGCAGGACGGCCGCAATGCCGAGCTGCTGGCCGACTTCGCCGACGTGCGCGCGACGGGGCAGGGCGGTTCCCTGGAAGGCGAGCCGGCCGAACTGCTGGCGCGGGCGCTGGCGATCAACCCGGATGCGCCCAAGGCCCTGGCCCTGGCGGGCACCCGCGCGCTGCGGGCCGGGGACAAGGCGCAGGCGCGGGCCCATTGGGAGCGGCTGCTGAAGGCGGCACCCGAGGGGCATCCGCTGCGGGGGATGGCGGAGCGGGGCTTGGGGGAGCTGGGGGCACCGTAAGGCGCGGCCCCTGCAGCCACGCAGCGGGCATCGCAATGGCATCATGAACGCCAGCACTCCGGCTGGAGATCCGCCTTGCGCCGTTCAGGTCCGTTCGCGTTCCTTCGCATCCCGCTCCCCTCGTGGCTGGCGTTCTGGCTGGCGGTCTTGAGCTGGAGCAGCGCCCTGGCTCAGCCGGAAATTCATTGGGCCGTCGTGGATTGGCCGCCGGCCTTTGTGCTGGCCCCGGACAAGAAGCCCTCGCGCATTGAGGACCTGGGGGATGGCCAGTTTGATCGCATGTTCCAGGAGCTTGCGCAGCGCCTGCCGGAGTACACGCACCGCCCCCAGTTGGTGAACTCGGCACGGCTCTGGCATTTCATCGGTGAGGGCCAGCCCCTGTGCGCCGGGCCTTTGCGCAAGAGCCCGGAGCGCATGCAGCTGGCCTACCTGACGCCCGCCGTACGACTCGCGCCGATCAGCCTGGTGATGCGCACGGCGCAGGCTGAAGCCGTCTTCAGCGGCAATGGCCGGATTTCGATTGCCGAGCTGCGCGCCCGCCCGGAGCTGCGCGGGCGGCTGGAGCATGCACGCAGCTACGGCACCGTGCTCGACGCCGCCGTGCAGGGCCCCAACCCCGTGCCGCGCGACACCACCGCACGCGTGGGGCAGACCCTGGAGTTCGTGGCGGCTGGCCGCTATGACTACACGCTGGAGTACGCCTTCGTCGTCGAGCACCTGCGCCGCAGCGGCCGGCTCAAGGCCGAGTTGAGCGCCTTGCCGCTGAAGGAGGCCGGCGACTGGGAGATGGGCTACATCGTGTGCCCGCGCACGCCCTGGGGGCTGGAGGCCATCACGGCCATCGACCGCGCCATCCGCCAGGCCGCCACCGCGCCCGGCTTTCGCGAGGCCTATCTGCGCTGGCTGCCGGCTTCGGTGCGGCAGGCCCAGCAGGCGCCAATGGACGCGTTCTACGACGCACGCGCCAAGGGCGGCCCGCAGATCGAGTGAGGGTCGGCGCGCCCGCGCCGTCGTCCCGCTCACAACTGGACACATTCCTGCCCCCAAGACGGAGGGGGCGTGCGCGCGGGCGCGCCCCGGGGCTTGCCTAGCATCCGCGCCCTGCCATCCCCGGCCGGCACGGCAGGGAGGCATTGAACACGCCAAACAGAGGGAGCCCCCACGATGTTCGAACGGACCCATGCCCGGGCCTGGCTGGCCCTGGCCGCCAGCCTGGCCCTGAGCGCCTGCGGCGGCGGAGACGAAGCGCCTGCCGAGCCTGCGCCCCGTATCCACCGCAACGGTCTGAGCCCGAGCGCCGCCGCGGCCGCCGACAGCAGCATCCCGCCCGCCGAGGCCGCCCGCCAGCTGATGAATTTTGGTGAGCAAATGTTCCCGGCCTGGTTCCCCGGCCACCCCAGCACGCAGACCTTCGGCCCCTACCAGTACCGCTACTACGCGGAAAGCGGCAACTACCTCGCCGTGGCGAATGGCCAGGTGTTCGTGACCGGCACCAGCTTCGGCCCTGCCCTGCTCGAAGTCGGCCCGATCACGCAGTTCTACAGCCCGGTGCCCGGCGGCACCGCCAGCGTGACGACTCCGAGCACCGGCAAGACGCCCTGGCGCGTGCGCACACCGGCGCAGTTCGAGCTGCGCGACGGCGCCGGCACCCTCGTGGGCGGGACGCTGAACTGCAGCAGCGAGGCGCCGCAGGCGCTGGTCGTGGCGCCCGACTGCTCCGCCCTCACCGGCCAGCGCCTGGGCGTGCACAGCATCACCGTGAGCAACGGCAGCACCAGCGCCAAGGTGGCGGTGAAGGTGATCCCGGTGGCGCAGCCGCTGGGTCAGCAGGGGGGCGCCACCACCGTGCAGATGGTGGTGACCGTAGACGGCCGCGTGCTGGCCTGGGGCAGCAATGCCGATGGCGAACTGGGGCAGGGCAAGTCGTCCAGCGAACTGCCCTCACTCGGCCTGCCCACGGCCGTCAAGGACGCCAGCGGCAGCGGCAGCCTGAGCGGCATCGTGGCGGTATCGGCGGGCGAAGGTGCGGCATTGGCGCTGAGCGAAGACGGCGAGGTCTATTCCTGGGGCAGCAACAGCAGCGCCAAGCTGGGCCGCACCCTCACGCCCGCCAGCGCCAGCTACGCGGCGCTGCCCGGCAAGGTGCAGGGCCCCACCGGCAGCGGCACACTGAACCGCATCGTCTCGGTGTCCATGGGCGCCAACAACGCCATCGCGCTGCGCGACGACGGCACGGTCTTCACCTGGGGCAGCTACGCCGGCCATGACGACTCCGCCAGCACGCGCAAGGTCCCCGGCATCCCCATCGGCCTGGAAGGCGACGGCCGCTTCGGGCCGGCCGTGGCGGTCTCGGCGGGCTGGAACTGGCACGCCGCGCTGCTGGCCGACGGGCGCGTCGTCAGCTGGGGCTTCTCGAGCAACAGCGAGGGCAATCTGGGCCGGCCGGGCAGCGCGGCACCCTACCTGCCCGGTCTGGTGGTGACGGCCGCCAATGGCACCCCTGTGGGTGACATCGTCGCGGTTTCGGCCGGCTACCAGCACGCGCTGGCGCTGGACGGCAGCGGCCGCGCCTGGTCCTGGGGCAAGGGCTCTTCGGGGCAGCTGGGTGGTGGGGTGAACACGTCTTCGCCCACCTTCGCCAGCCTGGTGAAGGCGCCCGATGGCGGCGCCAGCCTGGCCAACGTTGCCATGGTGGCGGCCGGGGGCAACCACAGCCTGGCGCTGGACCAGAGCGGCCGCGTCTACAGCTGGGGCTTTGCCACCAGCGGGCAACTGGGCGACGGCGCCAACCGGTTGGCCGGCAACGGCCGCAACCTGCCCGCCCCGGTGGTGGACGTGACGGGCACGCAGAGCCTGGGCTCGGTGGCCGCGCTGGCCGCCGGCTATGACGGCTCGGTGGCGCTGCTGCGCGACGGCAGCGTGCTGGCCTGGGGCAATGGCGCCAAGGGTGCCCTGGGCCAGGGTGCCAGTGCCAACCCCGATTGGCCGGTGCCGCTGCCGGTCAAGAACGAGACCGGCAGCGCCCCGCTGATGCTCACCCCGGTGTCCTTCTGGACCCAGCTCAACCGGGTGGCACGCTAGGCCCGCGCCACGGCGCAAAATGGCCCCGTCCGCCCCGCTCCGGAGACTCCCATGTCCAAGCCCGACACCCCGCACACGCTGCCCCTTGCGCTTGCATGGCCGACGCTGGCGCAAGCCCGTCAGGAGCTGCTGGACGGTTTCGACGGCAACCACGATGGCGCCATCACGCGCGCCGAGATCGTCGCGGTGGTCGACCCGAGCGGCCAGCACGCGGACGCCCTGAACCCGGTGGTGCAGAAGCTGGTGGACCTGATGGACACCAACCAGGATGCGCGCGTGGTGGGCGGCGAGCTCGATGCCGCCCTGCTGCGCCTGGACGTGAACCGCGATGGCCAGCTGAGCCCGGCGGACCTGGCCGGCCTGCGGGCCGACGCCGGCCTGGCTCCGGTGCTGGCGGCGCTCGTGCAAAGCCGCCTGCCGGGCCCGCTGCCCCAGCCGCCGCCGCCGCCGGTGCGCCAGGCCCCCACGGTGACCCAGGTGGTGGACGCGCTGTTCACGCGCTTCGACGGCAACCAGGATGCCGGCATCACGCTGGCCGAACTGCTGGCCGTGCTGGACCCCAAGGGCCACCGCGGCAAGCTGGAGGCCGCGCTGAAGGAGCTCGTGACGGCGGTGGACACCGACCACAGCGGCAGCATGAGCCGCGCCGAAATGCAGGCCGCCGTGGCCTCGCTCGACCGCAACCAGGATGGCCAGCTCGACCACGACGACCATGTGCCCGGCCCGCCGTCCGACGAGGCCGTCGACCTGATCGGCGTGCTGCTGCCGCACCTGCGCGACTTCGATGTCGGCACGCTCGGCCACTTCGGCTGAGCCGCTGAACGACTCTCAGTCCGTCGCGCCCGCCAGCTCGGCGGACCACCGCACCGCCGCATTGCGGCCGCGCCGCTTGGCCGCATACAGTGCCTGATCCGCGCGCCGCAGCAGGGCCTCGCGATCGGCGTCATCGGGCTGCGATTCGCTGAGCCCGAAGCTCGCCGTCAGCGTGATGGGTGCGCCGGCAGCGCCGCGAAGCTCCAGCGCCGCCACGGCCGCACGCAGGCGCTCGGCCAGGCGCTGCCCTTCTTGCGCCACCTGCGCCTGCGGCATCAGCACCAGGAACTCCTCGCCACCCAGGCGGCTGAGCTGGTCGGTCTCGCGCACCTGCGCCTGCAGGGCCTGAGCCACGGCCTGCAGCGCGTGGTCGCCGATGGCGTGGCCGTGCAGGTCGTTGATGCGCTTGAAGTGGTCCACGTCCACGGCGATGGCCACCAGCGGGGTGCCATAGCGGCGCACGCGCTCCCACTCGAGGTGCAGCCGCTCCTGCATGGCGCGCCGGTTGGCCACGCCGGTCAGTGCGTCGCGGCTGGCCTGCTGACGCAGGCGGTTGAGCAGACGCAGCGCCACCAGGAAGATGAACAGGAAGTTGAAGGTGCCGGCGCTGACCAGCGCCACCGCCCAGGTGGCGGTGGGCACCGCCTGCGCGCCGGTGATGTCCAGCGGCAGTTGCAACAGGCCCCAGCCGACGAAGAACAGGTTCAACGCCAGCTGGGCCAGCACGGGCAGGGTGGCGATCCAGGCCATGCGCCGGCCGAACTCGGCCAGAAAGGACGGTCGGGCCTGCACGAACACCGCCACCAGCAGCAGCGCATTGAAGAAGGACATCGCCCCCACGCGCGCGGACGTGGCCGCCGGCCCGATGCCCAGCAGCACGCCGAGTGCCAGCAGCGGCAGGCCGAACCAGAGCGCATCAGGCGGGCGCAGGCGCAGGAACACCAGCACGCCGCGGCCGGCAAAGGCCAGGCTGAACACGGTGGCCACATTGCTGCCGGTATGCGTCAGCCACACCGGCCCCTCGGGGCGCCAGGCCACCAGCGCCGCCTGCAGCGCCGCCAGCAGGGCAAAGCCCAGCCAGTGCAGCAAGGCCGGGCGTTCTTCCTTGTGCACGGCACAGCCCAGGCCCCACACCAGGGCGTACAGGATGAGCTGCAGGCTGGTGAGAAGGCTCATGGCGCGGCAGTATGCCGGCCGACCCGGGCGCGCTAGGCTGGCACTCCACGCTTCTGCCTCAGCACGCCATGCCCCCTTTTGCCGTTCAACGCATCGACCACCTGGTGCTGCGCGTCAGCGATCTGTCGCGCAGCCTGGCTTTCTATGAGCAGGTACTGGGCTGCCAACTGGTGCGCCGCCGCGACGACCTGGGCCTGCTGCACCTGCGCGCCGGCATCTCGATGCTGGATCTGGTGGCACTGAACGGCCCGCTGGGCCAGCGCGGCGGCGCCGGCCCGGGCGCCGAGGGCCGCAACGTCGACCACCTGTGCCTGCGCATCGAGCCCTTCGACGCCGCGAGCCTGGTCGCGCACCTGGCGCGCTTCGGCCTGCAGCCGCTGGGACCGGTGACGGACAACTTCGGGGCCGAGGGCGACGGCCCCTCGCTCTACTGCACCGACCCCGATGGCAACACGATCGAGCTCAAGGGGCCGGCGCACGCCTCCTAACCGCGCACGTAGCGCAGGCCTTTGACGCGCTCGCTGTTGTACTCAAGGCCCTGCACACGGCCCTTGGCATCGCGCTGCACCAGCAGCACGAAGCCGGGGCCCTGCAGCAGGTCGTTCGCCACCAGTTCGATTGGCGCCGGGCCCTGGCCTGGCAGCTCGGCCTGCAACTTTCCGTCCCTGAACTGCAGCTCCCAGCGGCTGTTCAGCCCGGCCGCCGCGTAGCTGCCGGCCAGGGCCTGCAGCTGCGCGGCTTGCACCTGGAAAGCGGGCAGGCGCTTGAGCAGCAGACGGACCTGGTCGCTGCGGCGCTGCAGCTCGACGCTCTGACCATCGGCCGACCAGCTCAGGCGCGTGATGCCGCTGGCCGATTGCAGCTCGCGCTCACCGAGAGATCGCAGCGACGCCCCGCCCCCGCCCAGGCGCATCTCGGTGCCACCGGGCACACGCGGGTCGGGCTGGATGCGCAGCAGGCTGCGGCTTTGCGGGTCGAAGTAGCGGCCGTGGAAGGCCTTGCCATCGAAGGGCTGGGGCGCTCCGGAAGGGCGGCTGGCCGGCTCGGTGAACTGCTCGGCCAGCAGCAGATTGGCCACCTGCTGCGCCAGGGCATCGGGCCGGCCGCTGCCCAGGTTGCAGGTGACGGCCAGGCCCAGGCGCTGCTGCGGGTACTGCACGGTGACGGCGCGGTAGCCCGCCCAGGCGCCGCCATGCTGGGTGCGCGGCAGGCCGCGGTCGGTATCGATCATCAGGCCCATGCCATAGCCCAGCAGCGTGCCGTCGTTCAGGCGGCCGGGGGTACGCAGGGTCTCGATCAGGTCGGGCTTCAGCACCTTGGGATTGGCCAGCTCGCCGTCCCAGCGCGCCAGGTCCTGCACCGTGCTCTGCACCGCGCCGTCGCCGGCCTGGTTCCAGTTCGACATCTCGATCACGAAGCCCTTTTCGCCGGGCCCGTAGGCGGTGGCCCGGTTCGGCACGATCTAGGTGTGATCGGTGCGCACATGGGTGGCCTTCATGCCCAAGGGCTGGAACAGGCGCGCCTGCAGCAGGGCGTCGAGCTTTTGGCCGCTGACGCGCTCGACCAGCTGCGCGGCCAGGAAGTAGCCGCTATTGCTGTAGCTGTGCCGGTTGCCGGGCCCGAACTGCAGGGCCGGCGCGGCGCGCAGCGCCTGCAGGGCCTCGGCATCGCCGGTGACGTTCTCCAGCGCATGGCCGGCCAGCATCATCAGCTCGGTGTAGTCGTTCAGCCCGGCGGTGTGCTGCAGGATCTGGCGCACCGTGAAGCGCTCGAGCAGGGCCTTGGCGAGCTCGGGCAGGTGCTGCTGCACGGCGTCGTCCAGGCCGAGCTTGCCGGCCTGCACCAGCAGCAGCACGGCCACGGCGGTGAATTGCTTGGAGGTAGAACCGATGTCGAACACGGTGTCGGGCCGGATCGGCACGCCATGGTTCAGATCGGCCAGGCCATAGCCCTTGGCGTAGAGGATCTCGCCGGCGCGGTAGACGCCCAGTGCGCAACCGGGGCTTTGCGGCCCGAACTCGGCAAACACGGCGTCGATGCGCGCCGGGTCGAGCACGGGCTCGGCGGCATGGGCGCTGCCCAGCAGGGAGCTGAGAGGCAGCAGGGCGGTCAGCAAGGGCTTGAGGCGGTGCGGCATGCGGGGCGTCCTGGGTTGCAAAGGCGCGCAGCATCATCAGCACCGCCGAACTGACCAAGCGCAACGCGACAGGCTGCGCATTGCCGCGGACAGGGTGCGCGTCGCGCGGACCGCTGCGCTGCGTTTGCTCACAGGCCCTGTCAGCCGGATCGTCAGAATCCGCGTTCCTTGCCAGCCGGCCTTGCCGGTCAACACGTCCAAACCGATGGAGCAACGAATGAGAACAAGCGGGATCCTGGTGGCGCTGGCTGCGCTGACCCTGGCAGGTTGTGCAACCAAGGACTACGTCAACGAGACCGTGGCGCCGGTGCGTGCGGATGTGCAGGGCCTGCAGCAGCGTGCGCAGGCACAGGACGAAGGCCTGAAGACGCTGGATGGCCGGCTGCTGGGCCAGGGCGAGCGCATCAAGGCGCTGGAGCTGGAGGCGCAGGCGCGCGCCGCGGCAGCCGGCAAGATCAAGCAGCCCGGCTTCTTGATGAGCACGCTGCTGACCGACGACCGCTTCAAGTTCAAGCTCGGTCGCGCCCAGCTCAGCCCCGAGGCCGGCACGCAACTGGACCAGCTGGCAGCCCAGCTCAAGGCCGACAACCAGCCGGTGGTGCTGGAGATCCAGGGCCACACCGACAGCAGCGGCAGCGCCGACTACAACCAGCGCCTGGGCCAGGAGCGCGCCGAAGCGGTGCGCCAGCACCTGGCGCGTGCCGGCGTGCCCCTGCACCGCATGGCCACCATCTCCTACGGCGAGACCGCGCCCATGGCCGACAACCGCAGCGCCGAAGGCCGCAGCCTGAACCGGCGCGTGCAGGTGGTGGTGATGCGCTAAGGCGCCGCCACGTCCAGCCCCCTGTGCGCGCGCGCCTTGCGGCATTGCGCGTCACCGGGCTGCACGGCCCGGCAGGGCGAGGGGCGCTGGGCGTAGATGCCGCAAGCCACGCGGTGGCCCACCTCCCCTTGCAGGGCGACGCAGCGCGTGGGAGCACTGGCGGTGCCCTGCATGCAGCGCTCCAGCGGGCGCAGGGCCTGCGTCAGCGCGGCTGGCACCTGGCCGCCAGGGGCATCGTCGGCCTCGGCCCAGTAGAAAGCGACCCGGTAAGTGGCGCAGCAGGCGCCGCAAGTTTGGCAATCCGGCACGGCGGCCAATCCCTTCATTGCTCAGCAGGGACGGGATTTTGGCGGGCTCAGTGCAACAGGCCGTAAACCCGCTCGGGTGGCAGTCGGGCCACCAGTTGCCGATCAGGCTCGAGCGCCTTGAAGGCGAACTCGGGCTGGCCGGTGTCGCGCTTGAGCGAGGCTTGGCAAGGCATGCCGCGCTTGTCGGTCAGCGTGGCCACCAGCGGGGTCTGCGGCGTCGCACCGCGGCGGATGACGACGCCGCGCTCGCCGTTGGCCAGGCACACCACCTCGCCGGGGGGCAGCGGCCCGAACTCGCGGATCAGCGCTGCCACGACCGGGCTGCTGGGGTATTCGGCATAGGCCTGGCGCTCGGCCTCGCGCAGGTCCAGCGCGGGACGGGATTCACGCCGGCTGATCTTGGCCAGGAAGACATCGGCCAGGCGCAGCAGCTGCGCCGCCTGGCAAACCTCGCGCAGGCCGCGCGGATAGCCCAGGCCGTCGACGTGCTCGTGGTGCTCGACCACGGCGCGCAGCCAGGTCTCGTCCTCGATGCCGGCGGCGCGCAGCCGCGCCACCGCGGCATCGGGGTGGCCGCGCAGCTCATCGCGCTGCTCGCTCGTCAAGCGACCGTAGATGGCGAAGCGACCCTGCAGCTCCAGGCAGGTCAGGTTCATCGTCAGCCCGGCCATCAACAGGCTGCGCTGCTGCTCAGCGGGCCACTGCAGGCGCCGCGCCAGCAGCCAAGCCAGGGCCGCGGTGTAGATGGCGTGGGTCAGACCGTACATGCGCAGGTGGTGGGACTCCTGGCGCAGCATCAGGTAGAGCGCCACATCGGGTTGCTGCTCGACCAGGGACTGCAGCGCATCCCCCAGCTCGTGACAGGCGGCGCGGAAGTCCTCCGGCGGCAGGGGCTCGCGGGCCAGCGCGTCCAGGCCCCAGTAGCAGCGGCCCCAGCGCGCGAACAGGGTGGGCGGCTGCGGCTCGACCTTGTGGCCCGCGGCCAGGGCCTTGATCTCCTCGACATCGGCATGGATGCCGCGGGCCAGCAGCGCTTCAAGCTGGCGTTCGCTGCGGATGACCTGAGCCGCCGCCAGCAACAGGTGGCCATGCTCGTCCCGCACATTGAAAGGCAGGGGTGAACCCACCTTGATCTGGCTGGCCACCAGCTTGAGCAACTGCATGCGCAGCTCCTGCGTTGGTCGGCCTCCCTTGGAGCGCATTGAGACCCACGGCGGGGCCAGCTGTCAAGCCGCGGGCTCGCAGGGTCCAATGCAGGCATGAGCATTCCTCCCCTCGATTTCCTGCCCTTGGACCCGAGCGAAGCCGGCCAGGCCCGCCGGCTGCATGCACTGCTTCAAGCCGCCTACCGGCAGGAAGCCGAGCTACTGGGTCTGGGTGAGGACTTCCCACCGCTGCGCCGCTCGGCCCATGAGCTGCAGGGCAGTGGTGAGTGCTGGATCGGTGCCGAGGCCGAGGGCGAGCTGGTGGGTGCCCTGGGCTTCTATCCGGACGAAGACGACGAGGCGCTGACCCGCATCGGCGCCCTGGTGGTGCGGCCGGACTGGCAGCGCCAGGGTGTCGCCACCTGCCTGCTGCACGCGCTGCTGGCCAGCGTGGGCGCGCAGGCCCGGCTGACGGTGCAGACCGCCCAAGCCAACGTCCCGGCCCTGGCCTTCTACCGCCAGGCTGGCTTCAAGGAGCTGCGCCGCTGGCAAGAACGCTGGCCTGGCGGGCAGCTGGGGCTGGTGAAGCTGCTGCGCTGAGCTTTCCTGTTGGACCAAAGTCACGCAATCCGCTTTCTTTAGGGAAGCAACCTAGGAAATTTTGTTTCCTGAGGTGGGGGAAGCGGCTTAGAATCGCTCCGCTTGCCACGCCTTGCTCTCGCACGTGGCATCTGTCGTCTGACACCGCGCGGCCGCTCATCTTGCCCGCCGCCCACTCTGCCAGCCGCCCTGCTCACGGGGCCGCTCCAGCCGTCGACTACGCCAAGCGACGAGCCTCCCGGTCGGACCGCTCCCCGGCCAATCTCCAGCGGCGCTGCGTTCGCCCTCCCTGTTTTCCATTGCCCGGCGCACCGCCCCGGGTTTCGGTCCATGGCCCAACGCAGGGTCCGGGCCGGTCGGCGCTCACGCGCCCATTCCATGAATCAAGTCTTACAAGAACAAAAAAGTCCTTCCAGCTTCGCGCTGGGCAAATACCTGATCTCGCCGCTGGCGCGCATGAGCGCGCCGGGCGTCTACCACGCCTCGGTGTCGATCCGCAGCGGCCGCGGCCGCGCGAGCCACGACCGCGTGTTCCGTTTCCTTCCCCAGTTCTCCAGCCTCGAGAGCGCGTGCAGCTATGCCGCGGAACAAGGGCGGGCCTGGGTTGTGTCCCCGGCGCGATAACGCGCGCCCCAACCGGAGTCCCCCCATGGCCAAAGAAGAACTGATTGAGATGCGCGGCAAGGTCGACGAAGTGCTGCCCGATTCGCGCTTCCGCGTGACGCTGGACAGCGGTCACCAGCTGGTGGCTTACACCGCCGGCAAGATGCGCAAGCACCGCATCCGCATCCTCGCAGGCGACAACGTCAGCCTCGAAATGTCGCCCTATGACCTGAGCAAGGGCCGCATCACTTTCCGGCACATCGAAGCGCGCTCTGGCGCGGGCGCTTCCCGTCCTGCCTACCGTCCGCGCTGAACAAAACTTTGATTGGAAACACCATGAGCACCAAGATCTACGTGGGCAACCTGCCCTACACCGTGCTGGACGCCGAGCTGCACGAGCAGTTTTCGCGCTACGGCCAAGTCGGCTCGGCCAAGGTCATGATGGACCGCGACACCGGCCGCTCGAAGGGCTTCGGCTTTGTCGAGATGGGCGATGCCGAGCAGGCCCGTCAGGCCATCGCCGGTCTGGACGGCGTGCAAGTCGCCGGCCGCGCCCTGAAGGTCAACGAGGCACGTCCGCGCGTCTAAGACCGATGCCCCGCCAGGGGCAGGCAATACCGCACAGGGGCGCCGCAAGGCGCCCCTGTTCGTTTGGGGCCCGGCGGGACTAAGCTGCCCGCATGGACTGGCCCCCCGCCAAAACCAGCCGGCGCTTCGCGCTGAACTGGACCTATCTGAGCGACATCGCCCAAGGCGTGTCGCCGATCGACCTGCAGGGCCTGGCGCTGCGCAACCTGGCCGACGCACGCCAGTACGCACGCGAGTACGGCTACGACGTTGACCAGCCCGGCGTCACCGACTACCTGCGTGGCATCCAGCAGGAGGCCCTGGGCTTCGTGCGCAGCCAATTCCTCACCGCCGCACAGCAGGGCTTGATTCCGCCCGAAGTGGCCGCGCCCGGCGACCCGCTGGAACTGCTGCTGCTGGCCTCGCACAGCACCCACCGCGTGGACCCGCAGCGCCTGTGGGCCTGCACCCTGCTGAAGGTGATGCACGGCCTCTTCTACATCGACAACAACCTCAAGCTGCGCCATTTCGAGACCATCCGCCAGCAGGTCTTTGCCGGCCTGGACGAGGTGCTGTGCGAGCACGATGGCCGCAGCTATTTGCGCGACAACCTGCTGGAGCTGCCGCTCGTGCATGTGGAGCGCAAGCGCAACAAGGGCCGCCACAGCATCCTGCTGAAGCTGCTGCAAAAGCCCGAGTACGTGGCCGCCGACATCCACGACCACCTGGGCCTGCGCCTAACCCTGCAGACCCGTGTGGAATGCCTGCTGGCGCTGGAGCTGCTGCGCCGCGCGCATCTGGTCTCCGCCAGCAATCTGGAAGTGAGCCGCACGCGCAACACCCTGGTGGACCTGGACGCCGCCAAGCAGGTCTTCACGCGCTGGCGCGCCCTGCTGGAGCGCAGCCCCGGCTACCCGCAGGCCCTGCTGCAGCGCATGGACGACGAACTGGCCGCCCTGGCTCCGCAGCCGCAGCGGCGCGACAACCCGCACAGCGCGGCCGAGTTCCACAGCCTGCAACTCACAGTGCGCAAGATGATCCAGCTGCCGCCTGAGGCCAGCAGCGCGGCCGGCAGCGAGGCCGGCTGCCGCTTCTTCTTCGCCTACGAGATTCAGCTGCTGGACGCCACCAGCCTGGCGCAAAGCCAGCAGGGCGCGGCCAGCCACGAGGCCTACAAGCAGCGCCAGGTGGAGACTGCACGCCGGCGCGTGTTCGGGCCGCAGCTGCTGGCCTGGCTGACAAGCCAGACCCAGCCACAAGCCCCCGCCTGAGGGACCTGGGCGGCCGCCCCTGGGCCGCCACGCAGCCTGCCCTGACACTGCCCGCCAAGGAGACCTCTCATGCAATCCTGGCTTATGCGCCTGCCCGGCCTCTTGTTCAGCGGCGTGTTCATGCTCGCCTTCGGCTTGGTCGGCATCTTCTTCGGCATCAAGCCCACGCTCGAGACCCTGGCCATGGCCTGGACGGTGCAGGGCTGGCAGACCGTGCCGGCCGAGGTGCTGCATGCGCAGCTGCATGAGTCCCATGGCAGCAAGGGCAGCATCACCTACCGGGTCGAGGCGCGCTACCGCTATGTGATCGACGACCAGGCGCATGAATCCGAACGCATCGGTCTGGACGAGTCGAGCGGCAGCGACAACATCGGCGACTGGCACCAGCGCTGGGCCGAGCGCCTGCAGACTTCGCAGGCGCAGAACCTCAAGGTGCTGGCTTATGTGGACCCGGCCAACCCGGCGCGCGCGGTGCTGGAGCCGCATATCCGCTGGCCGATGCTGTTCTTCCGCCTGCCCTTCGCCCTGGTGTTCACCGGCGTGGGCCTGGGGGCGGCCTGGGCCTTCGTGCGCATCTGCCGCGGCCAGCCTGCGCAGCCGGAGCTGCAGCGCAAGCTGAATGGCCGCAAAGGCGGGGCCGCAGCGCTCGGCGTGTTCGCCTTCTTCTGGTGCGGGCTGTGCCTGCCCATGGTGGCCCTGGTGTGGAGCGATGGCGATGCGTCGTGGGTGGCCAAGCTGGTGATCTCGATCTTCGGCCTGATCGGCATCGGCCTGGCGCTGGGTGCGTGGAAGGCGCGGCGGGCCTAAGCTCGGCCCTTCCCACACCGGGAGGCGCAATGAAGCTTGCAGCTCTGGCAGCCTTGCTGCTGCCAGCCTGGGCCCTGGCCCAGCCCATTCCCACCCTCAGCCAAGCCAGCGGCCACTACGCGCTGGAACTGCCTTATCTGGAGGTGGGCAGCGGCAGCGCGCGCACGGCCTGGAAGGCGCGCCTGCAATCCGGCGATCTGGCGGTCTTCGAAGTCGAGGCCGGCTCGGTGGCGCAGCAGGCCTTGCAGGGCGGCGGCGGCAGTGCGGCGCGCCTGGAGGGCGGGCCCGGCGCCTACCGCCTGCAGCTGCCCTATCTGGAGTTCACGCTGGACGGCCAGACCCGCGCCTTCCGCGCCACGCTGCAGAGCGCCGATCTGGCGCGCTTCCAGGTGGAGGCCGCCAGCGTGGCCGAGTTGGGCCTGTACCCGGCCGCGCCCAGCGGCCTGCAGTTGACCGAGCAGGGCGTGCAGACCGTCGGGGCGCAGCGCTTCGGCAGCTCCACCCAGCTGCTGCTGAGCTGGGCGGCCCCGAGTGCGCTGCTGGCGCAGTACGAAATCGAGGTGCGGGAGGCCAGCGGCAGTGGCAGCCTGTTGCGCTTCCAGGCCGGCAGCGTGGCCACCCAGGCCCTGCTGAGCGGGCTGAAGGCCGCAACCGCCTACCAAGTGACGCTGCGCGCCTGCGCCGATACGGCCTGCAGCCGCTCGCGCAGCGCCACGGCCGGCGCCAGCACGCCCACCGAGTTCTGGCAATTGCAGGGCAGCGGCAACACGGTGGCCGGCCTGCTGCAGCCGGTGAGCGACGGCAATGCCCGGCTCTCGGCCACGCGCTTCGGGCCTGAGGCCGGTGTGACGGCCCACACGGTGCAGTTCTATTACGGTCCGCGCGGCTTCAGCGGGCTGGCGGTGGCCAGCAGCGCAGCGGGCAGCTACCAGAGCTTCACCAGCCTGGCCGCCAGCAGCGGCGTGCGCTCGCCGGGCAGCGCGGGCAACCCCATCCAGAGCATCATGACCGGCCAGGGCGTGCCGCTGGGCGGCAGCCTGGGTGCCAAAGTGCGGCTGTTCTTCGAATCGAATGACGCCGACGGCCGCACGCGCATCTATTCGGTGGACAGCGTGGACGGTTACGCCGGGCGCGACTTCCACGGCGGCGCCGCCACGCAGTGCAACAGCCCGGCCGACTACGCCGCCGGCGGCCCCTGCGCGGCCACGCTGGTGATCGGGGTGGAGGGCGACGGCAGCTTCGCCAATCCGAAGCTGCGCGCCGCGCGCCAGCACAAGCTGGGCTGGCCCACGCTGGACGACTGGCGCTGGC